>JBBKWG010000252.1:0-7021 GCA_037968835.1 Paracoccaceae bacterium | reverse complement strand
TCGCGCATCGCTACCTGCGATCCATGATACCGGGCAAATGCGCCCCCGAACACAAGGAAGAAATGCGATGGCAATTCTTGATCTCTCCCGCGCCGTCGACCGTAACGGCCCGATTTCCGACGCGATTTCGCGCTTCGTCTATATGGTCGTTTCTTCCGTTATTTCATGGAACGACGCCCGCAAGACGTATAAAGCCCTGTCCCAGCTCACCGCCCACGAACTGGACGACATCGGCCTTTGCCGCGGCGACCTCGATTCTATTTCCCGCAAATAGACTTTCCGGACGGACAAACGAAAAAGAACGGCCGCACCCTGGTATTGGGCGCGGCCGTTTTCGTGCGAACTGAATGGCGCGGATTTTGGCTGCCGCGCTGGACCTTAACGCACGAGGGAAGCTATGTTCACCGAAATCGCCAGCGTAATCGGGTCGGCCGTCATCGCCCAGGCCCCGGCTTTTTCGATAATCGTACCGGCCGCCAGTTGGTCGACGCGTTCTTCATAGGCCAGAGGGCCGAGTTGCGCGTGCAGAAATCCCTTGAACAGCAGAATGACAACCAGGATCAATCCCAGGCCGCGAATTGTCGCGCCGTTGCTGCGCCGTGACGGGCGGGCAACGACAAGGCCGTCGCTGTTGATAGCTGTGACGTAGCCCTGCGACAGCTTCGAGTGGCGCCGGTTGATGCGACGCATACGCCGCTCGAATTCATCAAATTGATACGCAGACATGTGGCAGTCTCCAGTCACGCCGATCCCCAATCGACTGGATAACTTTTACTCCAGAATATGGCGGTAATGTGGCGTAAGTGCCCGAGATGACTTGCTTTCGCTTAAATTGCCGTGTTTCGCGCAAATGTGAGCGTGGTCCAGTCAACAATCGCCTCACGATTGAGAAGATTGAACCCCGAACCCTGATAATGGGCGATCACATCGTCCGCCTGCTCGTTCAGAATACCGCTGAGGATCGCCCGTCCGCCCGGCTTCACCGCACGCGCCATATCCGGTGCCAGATCAAGCAGCGGACCCATCAGAATGTTCGCAAAAACCAGATCGAAAGCCTGCGCAGCGGACAATTCAGGGTGATCGAAACCAGTCGCCTCGACGCATCGGACCCGACCTTCCAGCCCGTTCGCCCGGACGTTCACCTCGGCTACTTCGACGGCGACCGAATCGATGTCCGACGCCATCACGGTCTCGGGCCAAACCTTCGCGGCAGCCATCGCCAGAACGGCGGTTCCACAGCCGATATCTGCGACCGAATGGGCGGTCTCTCCGGCCTCGACCATGCGGTCAAGTGCCCGCAGACAACCAAGCGTCGTGCCGTGATGACCGGTTCCGAACGCCATCGCGGCCTCGATCTTCAGCGCGATCCGGTCGTCTGGAACCTTGTCCGCGTCGTGCCCGCCATAGACAAAGAAGCGACCGGCCTCGACCGGCGTCAATTCGCGGCGCACGTGAGCGACCCAGTCGGTTTCCGGCACTTCCGACACCGCGAATTCCGCCGCATCGAAAGCCGCCGAAAGCAGCGCGAGCGCCACATTGTCGGGGGGGTCCAGGAAATAGCCCCCGACCTCCCACGTGTCGCTTGCATCCTCGATCTCGAAGACGCCGACACCGGTGGGCGTCGGGTCCAGATCCTCAAGCGCGGCGCCAAGCGCCTCGGCCTGATGTTTGCCGGTCAATGTGGTGAGCGCGGTCCATGTTGTCATGGACGCCGCCTAGTCACTCCACCCGCGCCGGTCAAGCGACCATCCGCGTTCATACCGGCCTCAGGCGCCGACGCCGGTTCCGATCGGACAGGTGACGCCGGTGCCGCCGATACCGCAATACCCGGCCGGGTTCTTGGCCAGATACTGCTGATGATAATCCTCGGCGAAATAGAACTCCGGCGCATCGACGATCTCGGTCGTGATCGCCCCATAGCCGGCAGTGCCAAGCCGTGGCGCAAACATCTCCCGCGAACCCAATGCTGCCTCGCGCTGAGCATCGCTGAAGGTGTAGATACCCGAGCGATACTGCGTGCCCCTGTCGTTGCCCTGACGCATGCCCTGGGTCGGATCATGACCTTCCCAGAACACCCGCAGCAGGTCCTCGTAAGAAATCATCTTGGGATCATAGACCACCCGCACGACCTCGTTGTGGCCGGTGCGACCCGAGCAGACTTCCTGATAGGTTGCGTTCGGCGTGTGTCCACCGGCGTAGCCGACCATGGTCAGATAGATGCCGTCCAGTTTCCAGAACATCCGCTCGACGCCCCAGAAACAGCCCATGCCGAACATCGCCACTTCCATGCCTTCGGGCACGTCGGCGCTAATCGGTCGACCATTGACGAAATGGGTCTCGGCGGTCGCAATCGGCGCGTCGCGCCCCGGCAGCGCATCGTCAGCGCCCACTACTTCGGCATTCTTTCTTTTCAGCGAAAACATCGCGCCCTCCGGTTTGACTGGTTTCCCATGATATAGGTGCTCACACGCCCGCCTTCTACTCTGCGGCGGCGGGAAGCCGGTGTGAAAACACGGTCTCGTGACCCGGCACTGGATGTCGCGGGATCATGCAGGCCAGCAGCAACGACACCGACGCCATGCCCGCCGCCAGCAAGAACACGCTGCCCGGTGAATTGACCCAGAGATAGCCCAGAAACGCCGGCAAAAAGACCGCCGCGATGTGGTTGATGGTGAATGCGACGGCCGCGGTGGGGGCGATGTCCTGGGGATCCGAGATCTTCTGGAAATAGGTCTTCAACGCAAATGCCAGCATGAAAAACAGATGGTCCAGGATATAAAGCCCAGCCGCCAGCACCATTCCCCAGCCGAAGTAATAGATGCCGCCATAGGCCAGGAAAACACAGATCAGGCCGAAATATTCGAACATCAGCGCCCGGCGTTCGCCCCAACGAGCAACCGCCAGTCCCGTCAGGGGTGCAAAGAGCATGTTGGCAAGGAAGTTCAGCAGGAACAGGGCGGTAATCTCGTGCACTTCAAAGCCAAAGCGTTCCACCATCATGAACGCCGCGAACACCACGAAGATCTGCCGCCGCGCGCCTGACATGAATTGAAGCGCGTAATAAAGCCAGTAACGCCGCTTGAGCACGATCTTCTTCAACTGCGGATCGGGAGCTTCGAATTGCGGAAAGGCGACCATGCAATAGATCGCAATCGCCGCACAGGAACCGCCCGAGATCAGATAGACGATGTTGTAACTCAGATCGAACAGATCCCACGTCGCGACCAGCAGTCCATAGCTCAGCAGCGACGCGCCCGCGCCGATGCCGACGATCCATCCCAGCATCTCGGGCGCGCGTGCCTTCGGGAGCCATTGCAATTGCAGCGACTGATTCACGGTCTCGAAATAGTGATACCCGATCGAACTGAGCATCGTGAGCGTCAGGATACCGCCAAGCGTCGGAAACCACGCGGTCACCGCCGTCGCAACGCCAAGCATCAAAAGCGCGACCAGACCCAGAACCTGTTCGCGCATGAACATGATGATGGCGATCACGCCAATCGCCAGAAACCCCGGAATTTCGCGCACCGTATGCAGCCAGCCGATCTGGACGCCGGTGAACTGAGCCCGCTCGATGACGAAATTGTTCAAAAGCGCCGACCACGTCGCAAACGCCAGCGGCATAGCCGCCGCCATCAGGAACAACAGGGTCGTCGGTCTGCGCCAGAACGGAAACTCGCGCGCGTCGTGTAACTGGACAATGGTCATTTCCGGCACTTACGCCTTTCCGGGGAGGCAGGAAAGATACCCGTGACGCGACTGCGACCTGCCCCGCGCCTAGTAGAAACTCTGCGGGTCGATGTCGATGGAAAGCCGCAAGTTGGTCGGCAACCGCAACTGCGCGACCCAGGCCGCAAGTGCTGGCTGCAACGGCGCGCCCTTGTCCGCCTTGACCAGCAACCGCACGCGGTGACGTCCCCTGATCCGCGCAATCGGTGCGGCGGCGGGGCCATAGACCCGCGCGCCGATCTTGCGCAATGGCATGTCGCGCGACGCCAGCGCCTTGCCGACATCGAAGACTTCCTGCACGTCCGGTGACGACAGCACGATCCCCGCCATGCGCCCGTATGGCGGTACGCCGGCCATCTTGCGCTCTGCCGCCTCGGCCCGCCAGAAATCCTCCTCGTCGCCCGACAGGATCGCGCGGATCACCGGATGCTCGGGCTGGCAGGTCTGCAACAGCGCCACGCCCGGCTTGTCGGCCCGCCCCGCACGTCCCGAAACCTGCCGCATCAACTGGAACGTCCGTTCGGCCGCGCGCAGATCTGAACCCTGCAATCCCAGATCGGCGTCGATCACGCCAACCAGCGTCAGCTTCGGGAAGTTGTGACCCTTGGCCACCAGTTGGGTGCCGATGATGATGTCCGCGCCGCCCTCGGCGATCTCGACAATCGCAGCCTTCAGCGCCCGCGCCGATCCGAACAGATCCGACGACAACACCGACACCCGCGCATCGGGAAACAGCGCCGTCACTTCCTCGCCCAGCCGTTCGACACCGGGTCCAACCGGGGCCAGACGATCCTCGGCCTCGCACGACGGACACTTGGCGGGCATCGGCTTTGACTCGCCGCACTGGTGACAGACCAGCCGCTTCAGGAACCGGTGCTCGACCATGCGCGCATCGCAATGATCGCAACCGATCTGGTGACCACAGGCGCGGCAGATCGTGACCGGGGCAAAACCGCGTCGGTTCAGGAATAGCAGCGACTGCTCGTCGGCCTCAAGCCGTGTCCTGACCTCGCCCGCCAGCGTGTCCGAGATCCATCGGTTCACCGGCAATGCCTCGGCGCGCATGTCGATCGCCCGCATCTCGGGCATGATCGCCTCGCCAAAGCGCGACGTCAGCGTCACCCGGCGGTATTTGCCCGCCTCGGCATTCGCCCAGCTTTCCAGTGACGGCGTCGCCGATGCCAGCACCACCTGCGCTTGCGAGATCGAGGCGCGCAGAACCGCCATGTCCCGCGCGTTGTAGAGAACGCCGTCCTCCTGCTTGTAGGACGTGTCGTGTTCCTCATCGACGACGATCAGGCCCAGATCGCGGAACGGCAAAAACAAGGCCGAGCGCGCGCCGACGACAAATTGCGCCCCGCCCTCGCCGACCATCTTCCAGGCGCGGCGGCGTTCGGTCATCGTCACGCCAGAATGCCATTCGGCAGGTTGCGCCCCGAACCGCGCCTGAACCCGGGTCAGGAATTCCGCCGTAAGCGCGATCTCCGGTAATAGCACCAGCGCCTGCCGCCCCGCCGCCAGACAGGCGCTGACGGCTTCAAGGTATACCTCGGTCTTGCCCGATCCGGTCACGCCTTTCAAAAGCGTCGTGCCGTATTTGCGCCCGGCGACACCCGCCCGCAGTTGCTCTGCCGCCACCGCCTGTTCGGGGGTCAGTTCATAGGCGCTGACGCCGGGATCGAGCCGGGGATAGGGCACGTCGCGGGGGCTGGCTTCCTCGGACACCACGCCCTGCTTCACCAATCCCTTGACCACCGACGACGACACGCCCGCCATCTCGGCCAGTTCCGAGAGCGTGAACGACAGACCGCCGAAATCCTCCAGCACCGCGACCACCTTGCGCCGCGCATTCGTCCAGCGGTCGGGCTCGCCGCCGCCAAGCCGATAGACGATGCGCATCGACGGCGGATCGCCCAGACCCGGCGAGCGAGTGGCAAGCCGTAACATCGCCGGCATCGGCGTCAGCGTGTATTCGGCGGCGCGGGTAAGGAACGTGCGCATCTCGTCCAGCATCGGTGCCGCGTCAAGTACCCGGATAACCGAGCGCACCTTGGCCAGGTCATAACCGCCTTCGCCCGACCCCCAGACCACACCCAGGACCTTGCGCGGCCCAAGCGGCACCTCGACGAACGCGCCGCTCAGACAGCCGCCCTCGGGTGCCTTGTAGTCCAGCATCCGGTCCAGCGGCTGCGTTGTCAGCACCGAAATAAGCTCGTCTTCGTGAAAGTGCCGGATCACGCCGCTTTCCTGTCGATTGCGCCTGGGGTTGGGGGATTTCAGGGGTTCTGCGCCCCGGCCCGCCCTGCTATCACTGACACGAAACCGATCCAATGTGCCATAGGGGGCCGCCATGAAATTCTTCGTCGACACCGCCGACACCGATGACATCCGCGAATTGAACGATCTCGGTCTGCTCGACGGCGTAACCACCAACCCGTCGCTGATCATGAAATCCGGCAAGAATATCAAAGAGGTCACCAAGGAAATCTGTGACATTGTCGCGGGACCGGTCAGCGCCGAAACCGTGGCACTGGATGCCAAGGGCATGATTGCCGAAGGTTACGAGTTGAAAAAGATCGCCGACAACATCGCGATCAAGGTGCCGCTGACATGGGAGGGGCTGAAAGCCTGCAAACATCTCACCGGCGAGGGCCACATGGTCAACGTGACGCTCTGCTTCTCGGCCAATCAGGCGCTGCTGGCGGCCAAGGCCGGCGCGACGTTCATATCGCCGTTCATCGGACGGCTGGACGACATCAACATGGACGGCATGGATCTGATCGCGGACATCCGCGAGATTTACGACAATTACGGGTTCGAGACGCAAATCCTCGCCGCCTCGATCCGCACGGTAAACCACATGACCGAGGCCGCCAAGATCGGCGCCGATGTCTGCACCGCGCCGCCCGACGTCATCAAGAAGATGGCCCAGCACCCGCTGACCGACAAAGGTCTGGAAGGCTTCCTGAAGGATTGGGCAAAGACCGGCCAGTCGATCCTCTGAGGCGCGTCGACTCTGACGTTTCCATCGACCGATAAATATTCCGGGTGGGTCCGGGAGGGCAGCGCCCTTCCGGCGGTTCGGCTTGCGATGCCGCTCGAATGGGGGTGACGCCCCCAGACCCCTGCGATAAGAGGCTCCTCGAGCCACCGGAGCCCTGTCATGTCCCGCATCCTCATCACCTCGGCGATCCCCTACATCAACGGGATCAAGCATCTGGGCAATCTCGTCGGCAGCCAGCTTCCCGCCGACCTCTACGCCCGCTACATGCGCCAGCGCGGCCACGAGGTG
>JBBKWG010000251.1:0-6574 GCA_037968835.1 Paracoccaceae bacterium | reverse complement strand
CCAGCGACCGAAATCAGCGCGCCGGATTTGGTCAGTTCGGCGGCTTTGCGAGCGGCCGCATTGGTTGCGGCATCGAACGGCGGAATCTCGAACGCGCCAAGCGGGCCGTTCCAGATCAGGGTCCGTGCGGATTCGAATGCCCGCGAAATCAGCGCGACCGTCTTTGGCCCGGCGTCAAGGATCATGCGATCCGGAGGGCAGGCGGTGGCATCGGTCACGATGTGGTCGGCGTTGGCCGCGAATTCGGTCGCACAGACCACATCGACCGGCAACAGTATGTCGCAGGCCGCTTCTTCCGCCTTGGCGATAATTTCGCGGGCGGTGTCCGCCATGTCATGTTCCGCGAGCGAGCGTCCGACGTCGTGACCCTGTGCGGCAAGAAATGTGTTGGCCATGCCCCCGCCGATCACCAGCGTATCGACCTTGCGCACGAGATTTCCCAGAAGCTCCAGCTTGGTTGACACTTTTGCGCCCCCCACCACCGCGACAACCGGTCGTTTGGGTTCACCCAAGGCCGATTCCAATGCGCGCAATTCGGCTTCCATCAGGCGACCGGCGGCGCTTGGCAACAGATGCGCAATTGCCTCGGTCGATGCGTGGGCGCGGTGTGCGGCAGAAAACGCATCGTTGACGTAAACCTGCCCGAGTGCTGCGAGCGATGCCGCGAACATTCCGTCGTTGGCTTCCTCGCCCGGGTGAAAGCGCGTGTTTTCAAGCAGCAGAACCTCGCCCTTGGCCAAATCGCCGACAGCGTTTTTTGCGGGTGCGCCGATGGAATCCTCGGCAAAGCGCACGGGAACGCCGAGAATGCGTTCGACATCGGCGCGAATGTGTTTCAGCGACATTTCCGGGACAACCTTGCCTTTGGGACGTCCGAAATGCGCCATCAGAACCGGTTTTCCGCCCTCATCGAAGATTTTCCGAATTGTCGGGGCAATACGCTCGATCCGTGTGGCGTCGGTGATGCGCCCGATCTCGATGGGGACGTTGATGTCGACGCGCACCAGAACGACTTTGTCGTTCAGGTCGATGTCATCGAGAGTTTTCCAGGCCATTCTTGTCTCCGGCTGAACTGATGTCACTGAAGTATGCGACTGGAAATCGGCGTCAACTGGCGGATCGCCGCGACGCGGGCGTATAGGACTTTTCCTTTCAGCCGTTGCGGCATAGGGTCCGCGCCGAACATCGAAAAAACGGAGGGTCGCATGGCCGATTACAAAGATCCAGAGAACACTGTGCTGATTGAATTGAAGGACGGCACGGTGGCAATCGAGTTGCTGCCGGACATCGCGCCGGCGCATTGTGAGCGGATGAAAGAACTGGCACGCGCGGGCGAATACGACAACGTGGTCTTTCACCGCGTCATCGACGGTTTCATGGCTCAGACCGGCGACGTCGAGCACGGCGATTTCGAGGATGGCTTCAACCTGCGCCGCGCCGGCACTGGAAGTTCCGACCGCACCGACGTGCCTGCCGAATTCAGCAAGCTCCCGCATGACCGGGGCACTTTGGGCGCAGCGCGATCGGCCAGCCCCGATTCCGCCAATAGCCAGTTCTTCATCAATTTCGGCGACAACCACTTCCTGAACGGTCAATACACCGTCTATGGCCGGGTCGTCAGCGGCATGGAGCATGTCGACGCCATCGCGCGCGGCGAGCCTCCTATGAACCCTGACCGGATGCTGAGCGTGAAGGTGGCCTCCGATGCGTAAACTTGCCATTGCATTAACATTCGTCGCTTCATCGACATTTGCGCAAGACGCGGTCGATGGCCCCGGTCCCAACCTTGTAATCGACATTTCCGGCCAGGCGAACGGACAGATCGTGATCGACCTGCTTCCCGATGTCGCGCCTGCGCATGTCGAACAGATCACAGCACTGGCCGAGGCCGGGGCGTACGACAACGTGGTTTTCCACCGCGTGATCGACGGCTTCATGGCGCAAACCGGCGATGTCGAGTTCGGCAAGGCCGACGGTGCGCTGAGCAGTGCCGGGACCGGTGGATCGGATCGTCCGGATTTGCCGGCCGAATTCAGCGATATTCCGTTTGATCGGGGTGTTGTCGGCATGGCGCGGTCGCAAAGTCCGAATTCAGCGAACAGCCAGTTCTTCATCATGTTCGACGCAGGGCACTTCCTGAACGGTCAATACACGGTCGTTGGTCGCGTGGTCGAGGGCATGGATATCGTCGATCAGATCCGCAAAGGCGAAGGCTCAGCCAATGGTTCCGTCGCCAATCCGGATGTGATGGCGGACGTCTCGGTCGCGCGATAGGCTACGATTTTTCGCCTGCGATCAAAACTTTACGCGGCGGCGTTTACGTTGAGAAAGAGATCCAGCATCAGGGTTTGCGGATCAACGTTGACGCCCCGCGCATGGGCGGCCTTGGCACCCAGCGTTTGCTGAAGATCAGCCCATTTGCGGGCCGAGATCGGATCGGGTGACAGGCGATCCAGTATCTTTCGTTCGCCGGGAGCGGCTTCCAGTCCGACGTCCATACCCGCGCCGTGGCGTGCCAGACGCACCAGTGCTAGATCGAGAAGGCGCAGCGTCAGGTCGAGCTTTTCCTCGGCACCGCGCGCCGCTGATTTCTCGGCGAGCGCAAGCGCAGCCGGGCGATCGAGACTGGGGCACGTTCCGATCAGCGAAATGATCCGAGAATATAATTCTGGCCCGTCGTTCGTCAGCAAGCGCAACGCTTCGCCCGCGGAACCGCCCGACAAAGCGGCGATGACCTCGGGATCGGTGACATCGGCACCAGCTTGGGTCAGCGCGGCGCTCACCGCGTCGGCATCGAGGGTCGACAACCGGACTTCGCGGCACCGTGATCGAATCGTCGGCAACAGGCGGGCAGGGTGGTGACTGACCAAGAGAAGGACCGCACCCTTTGGCGGTTCCTCCAACACTTTCAGAAGGGCATTCGCGGCGGATGTGTTCATCTCGTCGGCGCTGTCGACAATCACCACCCGGCGACCGCCGTCAGTCGAACTCAGCCCGAAAAACCCGTTCAGCCGTCGCACATCGTCGACAGCGATCTGCGATTTGAACTTCTTCTTGTCAGCATCGAATGTCCGCCGGATCAGCA
Organism: Paracoccaceae bacterium; assembly: GCA_037968835.1. GTDB lineage: Bacteria > Pseudomonadota > Alphaproteobacteria > Rhodobacterales > Rhodobacteraceae > JBBKWG01. The sequence goes on along the minus strand of JBBKWG010000251.1, from coordinate 3,489 downwards.
GAAGTCCGGGGTCTGAAAGGGCAGCGACACGGCGCGCGACGGGGTGATCGTCGGGAATGTCGAGACTGCTTGCCGAGGGCGGCGCGTCTGCGAACAGGCTGGCGTCCGGTGCGACGGGCGGAGTTGCGATAAGATAGCGGGCAATGCGCCATGCAAGCGTTGCCTTGCCGACGCCCCGCGGACCGGTCAGAAGCCAGGCGTGATGCATGCGGCCCCCGGCAAGCGCCGCAAGAACCTGGGACTCGGCCTCGGACTGCCCGAACAGTTGACGGGACTCGCGGGGATGCGGCGCGCCAACTGCGCAATCGGCTTGGGGGAGCGCCTCGTCGGTCATGTGCATTCCGCTCCAAGGGCGGCGATTTCGGTTGCGACTGCCTCGACCGGGCGATTTCCGTCAATCAGCCGGCAGCGATCGGGGTATTCCTCGGCCAGCGCCAGAAAGCCCTGACGCAGCCGGTGTTGAAATTGCGCGCCCATATCCTCGAACCGGTCTTCCCCGGAACTGCGCGCAAGGCCGCGGGTCAGGGCAAGGTCGGGGTCCATGTCGATCACGAAAGTCAGGTCGGGTTCGATTCCGATTATTGCGTCATGCAATTTGTCGACCAAAACCCGCAGGTCGCCACGCGCGGCACCCTGGTAGACACGAGTCGAATCTGCAAAACGGTCCGAAACAACAGTTGTTCCACGGCTGAGCGCGGGCAGAATGGTCCGGTCCAGATGGTCGCGCCGAGCGGCAGTGAACAGAAGGATTTCGGTTTCCGGCGACCACCGGTCGGGGTCGCCTTCAACGAGCAGGCGGCGGATTTCCTCGGCACCCGGGGATCCGCCCGGTTCGCGGGTCAAAAGCGTCTCAACGCCGCGAGCAGTCAGCGTGTCGGAAAACAAACGGGCCTGAGTGGATTTCCCGGACCCGTCAATTCCTTCAAATGTAATGAAACGCCCCTGGCTCATTCCATGAGCGTCTGCACCTGTCCCATGGCCTTGTCAAACAGGACGCTGACGGACGCGCGGACACGTGGAAGAAAGCCTCCGTAGACGACGGTTCGATCCGAAACGAGCGGAATGCGGCGTTCGGGCATGTCCTGCGCCGTGACCACGAGTTCGGCAACGGAATCACCCTCGGTGATCGGTGCCTCCAGCGGGCTGCGGTAAACCACACGGGTTTCAACCGAATCCTGACTGGTCGCCGGGATAAGCAAGGTGATGTTGTCGCGTGCCACAAGGTTAAGTTGCTGGTGATCGCCGAGCCATACCGGGGCTTCAGCGATCTTGTCGCCTGCGCTCGCCACATCGCGTGACAGAAATTGACGGAAACCCCAGTTGATCATCGCTTCGGCTTCCTGACGGCGGTCGGCCTGACTGGTCAGCCCCGAGAAAACGAAGACGACGCGACGGCCTCCCTGAACAGCCGATCCGACCATGCCATAACCGGCTTCCTCGGTGTGTCCCGTCTTCAGACCATCTGCGCCAAGGCCCAAACCAAGCACCGGATTGCGGTTGAACCGGTTGGACGGCGAGCGACCGTCGAAATCGAACTCTTCAAGTGCGAAATACCCGTAGTATTCTGGAAACTCGACGATAAGACGCGTGGCGATAACGCCAAGATCGCGCGTGCTCATACGGTGATTGGGGTCCGGCCAGCCCGACGCATTTGAAAACGTCGAGCCGGTGAGACCAATCTCGGGTCCGCGCTCGTTCATCTGGCGAGCGAACGCATCTTCTGTCCCGGCAAGGCCTTCGGCCACGACGACGCAGGCATCGTTGCCGGACTGGACGACAATCCCCTTGATCAGGTCTTCGACGGTCGGTCTGTCCGTTTCATCCAGAAACATCGTCGATCCGCCCATCAGGCGGGCCCGTGTCGATACGCCGAATGTGGTCTCAAGCGTCACGCGACCGTCGCGAAGAGCCTCGAACAGCATGTTGAGCGTCATAAGTTTCGACATGGATGCCGGGGGGAGCGGAGTGTCGGCGTTTTTCTCAAACAGCACGGTTCCGGTCTTCACATCGTAAAGATAGGCGGCGGTTGCTTGTGTCTCATAGGCCGCCTGCACGGGTTGCGGTGCAACGGTGCATGCGGCGGCGAAGATCAGGACACAAAGCGCGGCTAAGCGATGTAGCATGTCAGCTCTCCGATTTTCAGTTGGGCGTAAGGTAGGCATCGCGATATCCAAGGCTTTTGACCTGCGCCAACAGCGCTTCCTGATCGTCCGCAGAGGTCAGAGGGCCGACGAGAACGCGCCAGAACGCCCCGTTTTCGTTGGATTGTTCCTGAATCTCCGGCACGATTCCGGCTTGCCGCAAAGTTACCGCGGCGGCATCGGCATTCGCGGCAACGCTGAACAGGCCGATTTGCACATAAGGGTTCTTCAGAAGATTTGGGGCGGGCTGCGGCTCGGGCGCTTCGGTTGCTTCGGCAGTGTCGATGGCTGCAGCGGCACCGACAAGCGGGTCAAGCGTATCGGTTTCGACCTCCGGGACCGACGCGTCGTTTGCCGTATCCACGGTCATCGCTTCGGCTGCGACGATAGGGCCGGGCTCCGGGTTCTTGGTCAGACCCTGGCGGAATCGTTGCCAGAACGGGCGTTTCGCTGGCTTTGCGGATCCGTCGGCCGCTCTGCCTGCGGCAGTGACGGCGGCCCCCGCAACAATTGCGTCCGCGCTGGCGTTCTCGCCCGTATCGGCAGGCGTATCGGTCGGTTCAACCTCGCCGTTCTCATTCACGGTTTCCGGTGCAGCAGCTCCGGGAATTTCGATGGTTTCCTGACGGACAGCCACCAGACTGAGTTCAGTCGGCTGACCTGCGAGAATGGACAAGGCCGAGGCCGCGTCGGAAGACAACTGGATGCGAGGCCCCGGATTGGCGCGTTCGCGGCGGAAAAGTGCACCCGAAATCGTCTGTCCGTTGGTCGTGTTTCGGATCAGAACGCGTTCGGGATCGGCCACATCGGGATGTGCCACCCAGACGCCACCAAGCGACGGTCTCCCGTCCCAGAGTGCAAGTTCGGTCGCGCTGAAGATATCCGGCCGCTCAACGTCTTTGACTTCGCTGGTGGCTCGCGGGACGACGACATTCGCGCTGTTCGCGGTCGAGGTCGTGGGTCCCTGTTCGCACGCCGCAAGGGCGAGGATTGCCCAAATAGACAACGGAAGCGCGCGTCGCGTCATCGCATACATCTTGCCTGCTCCTTCGGCACCACGGCCGCCTGTCCGGCAACTCATCCGGAAGCCTTCTATTCCGACCTCAGTAGGGTCGGTTGCGGGCGAGTGTATCCATTCCTGCCGGTGGTGAAAAGTGCGCAGGCGACGTTTAGGCGTCACTATGCCTGCATTGCGCCACGGGATTTTGCGGAACACACTTTTCATACGCGAAAATCGAGACTACGAAGCGCCCTGTCGGAGGAGTGGCAGAGTGGTCGAATGCACCGGTCTTGAAAACCGGCGTGCGTGAAAGCGTACCGTGGGTTCGAATCCCACCTCCTCCGCCAC
>JBBKWG010000250.1:0-5310 GCA_037968835.1 Paracoccaceae bacterium | reverse complement strand
TCTGGCTGGGGTGGTAGGATTCGAACCTACGATACACGGTACCAAAAACCGATGCCTTACCACTTGGCTACACCCCAGCAGGCTGGCGTTACTTACTCAGACCGGCCAACCTCCGCAAGACCCGTGACGCCGGAAAAATCAGAGGTGGACCGCCTGCTCAGCCGTGACCGTTCATCCCGACAGGCGTCAGTTCGAAACCTGCTCTCGCAAGATCGCGGCCGTCATCGACGCCAAGAGATACAGGGCGGAAAAGACGAGGAACGCGATTAACGTGTTTTCGAACACACGGGGGTAAGTTGGCTCGTCTGGAGGGATTGGCGCGACGCCCATCGAGAGGAACCGGACCTGCCTGTTTGCTTCGGTCCGCGCAGATTCCATCGACTGCAGCGATTCCTGCATCATCATTGTCCGCGTCTCGAGATCGACTTCCGCCATCCGCAACTGCGCCGAAATTGAAGCCAGCGAACCTTGCGACGACGATTCCTCGGTCAGTTGCGACCTGAGATCCGCGACAAGATTTTCCAATCGGGTGATATCGCCTTGAACCCCTGCGACCCTTGCCTGGTTGGGACGCGAGTTGTCCATCAACTGCTGCAGCTGGAGCTTTTTCTCCGCCATCTGCACTTCGAAGTTGCCGATTTGACTCATCAAAGCCGACGTCTCCGAAGCCGGATCGACGACCCCAAGCTGCTCCTGCAAAGCCAGCACACGATCCTGCGCCGCTTCCATCTTCGCTTCGGCTTCGTCAAAGCTTTCCCGTGCGCCACGCATCTGATCGCCACGCTTTCGCTCGGTCACGCTATCGACACGCTCCTCGGCATAGTCGATCAGCGCTTCGGAAAATGTTCTGGACATCTCCGGCGTCAATGCGGCCACTTCCATCCGGATGACGCCCTCGGTCGGATCATAGCCAACTGTCACGTTGTCGGAATAATGCGCGTAGAGTGCTTCGTTAGACGAATTCACCGCCAGCCGCTGAAGCGAGTCGATAAACGCTTGACTGAAGTGATCCCGATATCCGTGGTCGCCGTCCAGTCGCAACATCGCCTCGCGGGATGTCAGGAAGTCCTGGACCATTATCGAGTCCTGCGACGTCGCGAGCGAAGTGCCGCCAAGCAATCCGCCCGACACGCTTTGGCTTTCCGCCTGCTGAACAACGAACTCCGACTTGGTCGCAAAACTCGGTGTCGCCACGAACCCGAAATAGTAGAACGCAACAAGCGTTGGCAACAGAATGAAGCCCAGAAGGCGCGCGCCGAGGGCAAGAATCTTCTTTCTTCGACGCCTGACGATATCGCGCTGGATTCGCTCAAGTTCGTGCAATTTCAGAGAATCGTCCGTCACCGGTGGACCGGGAAGGTTTCTTGACGCGGGCTCGACGGTTTGCGGAAGGTTGCGTTGCGGCGCATGTGGAGCCTGTTCCGCCGATGTCTCGCCAGCCTGGTCCGCATTTCCCTTGGCCGTAACCAATTCGATCATGTTTGCTCTGTCGAACGGATCAATGCCGCGTGCACGCAGCAGACGAACTGCATCAAAGTCTGAATTCGGATGCATCCCATGCTTTTGGGCCAGTCTGCGCGCCATCCTCAACTGTCTGCCGGTAAGTCCCTCCCGACGAATCTCTGTGATATCCTGGACCGTTTCGTTTGGATGCGTCGCAGCAGCGGCGGAGCCTGGATACGGAACATCTCCGAAACCATCATCGGTCCGCGCAACGTCAGAGCGCAATGGCGTGGTCGGCACCTCGGAGTTTCTCCGGATACGGAACTTACGCGCTTTGGGCTTGGTAATCATATAATTCTTTCGCCTCGCTCAGCGTGTCGAACATGTGCAGTTGGCCATTCATCAATACTGCCGCCGAGCGACAGAATTTTTCCAGTGTGCTCGCCTGATGCGAGACAATCACGACGGTGGCGGTTTGAAGTCGCTCGCGCAGGATTTGACCGGCTTTTCGATTGAACTCGGTGTCGGTCGTCGCGGGCATACCTTCGTCGATCAGATAGATGTCGAAGTCGAGCGCAAGAAGAAGTGAAAAGCTGAAACGCGCCCTCATCCCCGAGCTATACGTCCCGACGGGCATATCAAAGTATTCTTCCAGACCGCAAACCCAACGACAGAACGCTTCGAGATAGTCAGGATCTTTTCCGTAGAGCTTTGCGATGAATCGGGCATTCTCCATCGCGGACAGCTTGGCGACGATCCCGCCCATGAAGCCCAGCGGGAACGAAATGCGCGACCGACGGACGATTTCGCCTTCGTCGGGCTTCTCAAGACCGCACATCATGTTGATCAGCGTTGTCTTGCCCGTGCCGTTTGGCGCGAGAATGCCAAGGGAGTTTCCCAATTCCACGCGAAAGGACGCGCGGTCAAGGATCACCTTGCGCCGTTCACCCGTCCAATATGACTTCGAGACGTTCCTGAACTCGATCATGCGATCTCTCGCTATGCCCCATATGCCGACAGTTCCTTCTGCCGCCCAGCCGGATCTTTTCATGACCCTTGGGCAACACTATGGCCGATGAACGGGGGAAGTAGCAATCGCGAACGGTGCGTCAGCACCGAACCCGGCGAAGATGTGCCGGAATGACAAGGCTCGTTTGGCGCGCGACGTGAGCGTTCCAGGACAGTTGGAACGAGCCAATTTCAGTGCGTCTGCTTCTGAACCCGCGTCAACTTGCCGGCGACAATAGAGATTGCTGCGCCAATGAAGCTGAAAAGGGCGCCCATTTTCGCGGCATCCTGCACCGGTCCGGGATCAAACGCGACGGATGCGATGAAAAGAGACACCGTGAAGCCGATGGCGGCCACACACCCGATGACAAATAGATCGCTGGTTTTCATCCCTCTAGGCAGGCCAAGACCCATTGGTCCGGCTGCGACCCAGCCAAACGCGAGAATCCCCAACGGCTTGCCGATGATAAGACCTGCAAGAACGAGCCATGTCGGTGCTGCAATCGAAGAGAATTCAACGCCGGCGTTCATCAGACCGAAGAAGAACAATATGATCTCGACAGGATGCTTCAGCAAATGTTCGCAATGGTTCAGCAAGTCCGTCAGATACTGCTCCGCCTCGCTGAAGATACCAAACGCCCGGTCGGCATGTGGCAACGTCACGACAATGGGCAGAAGCCCAAGCGCCGGATGCAGTCCGCTTTCCTGAAACCCGTACCAGCTCAGGCAACCAGCGATGAGATACGGCCAGAATCCCAGGGCCTCACGCACCCAGGTCGACTTGCGCCGCAATTGATCGCCTATGTCCAACCGGCGCGGAAGCCAGTTGAAAAGCACGTAAACTCCGATTGCCGCGCCCAGCGACAAGAACAGCCATTCTGGCGCCAGTTCTCCCGAGGGATAAAAGACCGCGAGAATGATCAGACCAGCGGCGTCATCCGCGATTGCCAACAAAAGCAGGAAACGAACGGCGGGATGGCCGGCCCCAAAGACGATGCGCCCGACCAGATAAGAAAAGGCGATATCGGTTGCGGTCGGGATGGCCCAACCGTTCGCGACCGCATTGTAGGTGTCTGATCCAAGAAAGGCGGCAAGGCCAAGATACACCGATATCGGGCCAATCATGCCCCCAAGCGTCGCAATTAGCGGCGTAGCGGCTTTTTTCCCGCGCAGACTTCCGTTCTTCAGAATGACGGCTTCCCAGACCTCCTTTGCGGCAATCGCGAAGAAGAACGCCATCAAGACGTCATTGACAAGATAGTGGAGCGTCAGCGCCCTGTATTCCAGTTGGCCGTCCGCGCCGTAGTGTGCCTGACCAATGAAAAAGTCGTGGGCCAGTTCGAAATCCACGAAATGATGGTAACTGGAAGCATCCAAATTCGCCCATATCAGCGCGATCAAGGCGCCAACTATCAATAGCAGAGAGTAGTTGGTGACAAAATTCCAGACGCGATACATCCCAGGCCTCCCGACGCATTTAATCCGGGATAGACCAGCCATCCCGACTGAGCAAGGTGAAGGGCGTTCAGACTTTTCCGGGCCGGGCGCGATGAGCAACGATCTCGCAGCCAACAGCTCCATTGTCCAAGGCGGTTGACGTCTGTAAATCAAAACCCATGCCAGACGACTTGCTCCAACTGAAATCCGAAATCGCCGCGTGCAGGCTCTGCGCCGATCGTTTTGCCGAAACAAAGACTGCGCACCACCCGCGTCCGGTCGTCTGGTTCGAGCCCCAAGCCCGGATCCTGATCGCCGGGCAAGCACCGGGAACACGGGTCCATGAGATCGGCGAACCTTTTCGGGACCGTTCCGGTGATCGCCTGCGCGACTGGCTAGGCGTTGACGAATCGTCTTTCTACGACCGAACCAAATTTGCAATCGTTCCAATGGCGTTCTGCTTTCCCGGATACAACTCGTCGGGTTCAGACTTGCCGCCACCCGCGATCTGCGCGAACACCTGGCGAATGGCGGTCATGTCGGCACTGAAATGCGTTCGATTGACACTGCTCATCGGCGGGTATGCCCAGAAATGGCATCTGGGATCTGCCGCGCGTGGAGGCGTGACCCAAACCGTCGCCGCTTGGCAGGATCTTGGACCTGACGTCATCCCCCTGCCGCATCCGTCGTGGAGAAATACTGGCTGGCTGAAGAAGAACCCGTGGTTCGAGCAAAATTTGCTCCCCACGCTCAGATCAAGCGTTGCGGAGGCACTCGCGTGAACGAAACTCCCCTCGATGCCGCCCACGCGCGCATGATCAAGGATACTGACGACGATGCCGCGCGGCTCGGCTTTTACGAGCGGTTGGCGGACGGCGAGTTTTTCCTACTGCTGAATTCCGAGGCGAAAGCCGACAACATCGACCCCGAAGTTTTTGACATCCCGGAAGGCCGTTTCGTTCTGGTTTTCGACCGCGAGTACCGATTGGCGGACTTCACTTCCAGAGTAGCGCCCTTTGCGGCACTCTCGGGGCGCTCAATTGCGAAGATTCTGGCTGGCAAAGGAATCGGGCTCGGCGTCAATCTGGACGTCGCGCCCTCGTCCATCCTAATCCCTTCCGATGCCGTCGATTGGCTCTGCGAAGTTCTCGCCTACCGACCAGACGAAGTTACAGAGACGCCACAGGAAATCTTCTCTCCCGCCGCGCTGCCCGAACGCTTTGTAACCGCTCTCGACACCAAGCTCGCCACAGCCACAGGACTGGCGAAGATGGCTTACTTGATCGGCGTCCGCTGGCAGGATGGCCGAAATAGTCACCTACTTTGTTTCGTGGATGCGATGCCTGGAAGTGAGCGGTCTCTGGCGTCTGCGGCTGGCGAGGCGTTGATATTTTCGGGGCTTGATGCCGGAGAGGTAGACGT
>JBBKWG010000249.1:0-5154 GCA_037968835.1 Paracoccaceae bacterium | reverse complement strand
GTCCTCATCCCGATTTCGCTTTTCCTTGCCGGATTGGGTTTGGCGGCGTTTCTCTGGTCATTGCGGAACGGTCAATACGAGGACCTGCAGGGCGATGCCGAGCGGATTCTGCTAGACGACGACACGAACCCATCCGACGAGTGATTTGATATTGATCAAGATCTATAGAACGATCTTCGCTCCCGACCCCGCTGAACGATACACAGCTCCTTCGATTTCCAGAACCTTCATGTAATCGCCCGCGCGATTTTCGAGCGGCGCGCCATCAAGCAATCCGGCAATGACGTGGCGTTGCAGGGCGTGGACGCAATCACCCCCGAAGCCAGGGTCGTTGTTCGCCGCAAGAAGCACAGAATCTTCGGTCGCCCGAAATTTGCGCAGCCTTACCGACCCGTCGCCGAGCAGTGTAATTGCACCCTCGGTGCCCTCGAATAAACCTTCGCCCATCGTACGACGCGGATTGTCGGAGGCGTGATCGAGACTCCGATTGCCGTCGAAAAGGGCCCGAACGCCATTCGCATAGTCGAACACGATGTAACCGGCGTCTTCCCCGGCGATAACCGGATTTACCTTTCGAAGATCGGCGTAAACTGCCGTCGGATCGCCAAGCAGAAACCGAAAAGTGTCGATCCAGTGAACGGCGGTTTCGTGAACCAGAAACCGTTCCATTCGCTGAAAGTATGGTTGGCGGTCCAGATAGGCGTTTTCGCCCTGCCCATCGCCCGGACGCAGCCGAAAAGTGGCCTGAAGAACCTCGCCGATCAATCCGTCACCCAAAGCCGCTCGAATGGTGCGGTACCATGGCTGAAAACGGAAGTTTTCGTGAACCAGAAGCGTGACGCCTGCCGCGTCTGCCTCGTTCACGATTGCGCGGGCCTCGTCGAGCGATTGGCAGAACGGTTTCTGGCAGATCAGATATTTGACGCCGGCCTGGATGGCTGTCCGAATGGCTGCGGCGTGCGACGCGGGTGGAACTATTATGTCCAGAATATCCGGATCGACCGCGTCGATCATCGCGGACAGATCGCCATACGCCGGATGCCCGGTTGCGCGGGCCTTGGCGATGTCATTGTCGCACGACCCGGCAAGTGTTACGCGCTCGAGCCTCGCCCAGCTTTCGTAGTGAAACTGGCTGAAATAGCCCGCGCCAAGGCATGCTACGCGAATATTGCCGGTTGCGATCATTGCTTGAGCATGCGCTCGATCACCGCATAAGCCGCTTCGTTGGTGCCAGCCGTTCCGCCGAGATCCCGCGTTAGGTCACGACCGTCTGCAACCACGCTGTGAACTGCGTCGCGAAGTCGGGTGCCGTCGCTGATCATCGCCGCGTTCGAATGCTTTATGCCCAGCCAATCGAGCATCATTGCTGCCGAAAGGATCATTGCGAACGGATTTGCGACTCCTTGCCCGGCGATATCCGGGGCCGAGCCATGGCAAGGCTGAAAGACCGCGTGTTCCAGACCGATATCGGCGGAAGGAGCGAGGCCAAGTCCCCCCATCAGCCCCGCGCCGAGGTCGGAAAGTATATCGCCGAACATATTTTCGGTGACAAGAACGTCGAAGTCCCAGGGCTTCTGAACCATCCAAAGCGCCGTCGCGTCGACATAGGCATGATCGGCACTCAAGTCAGGGTGCTTAGTCGCCTCGGCGTCAAATATACCTCGAAAAAACGCGAAGGCGCGAAAGACGTTGGCCTTGTCGACGCATGTCACCCGACCAGGTCCACGTCCGGAAAGTTTTCGACTCCGGGCAAGTTCGAAAGCAAAGCGGAACAGCTTTTCCGAAGTATCGCGTGTGATGCGCAAAGTTTCGCGGGCTTCGTTCTCTGTGACCTCACCGCGTCCTTGCGAATAAAACAACCCTTCGGTGCTCTCGCGGATAAGAACGAAATCGACGCTTTGCTCTGGAGCTAATTTCAGCGGAGTTCTTCCGCCCGCCGGGATCGTCACAGGGCGGACGCCCGCAAATAGGACCAAAGCCTTTCGCAAGTCGATCTGGGGCGAAATTTCCGTGCCGTCCTCGTATCGAATGTCCGGCATTCCCATTGCGGAAAGTAGAATTGCGTCGGCGTTTCGCGCGGTGTCCATGGAAGACGCAGGAAGTGCATCGCCGGTTCTGGCGTAATGGCCAGCGCCAGCCTCAGCATAGTTGAAATTCAGATCGTAGGATTCGGATGCTTTCGCCAGGGCTTTCAAAATATCGACGGTCGGCGTTGTAATCTCCGGTCCGATCCCGTCCCCTTCGAAGACCGCAATCTCAAACCTGCGTTTCATAATTCCCCAGACGCCGTTTGGCGGTTACTGCGCTTCCACATGACCGCACTGAAAAGTTGACCGGCTATTGATCCGCGCATACTTAAAAAAATGCAACAAGCGTGGCCCTTCCGGCGCACGCCTCCGAGGAGCGTGAATGTGAGCGACTGGGAAATTCACGCCGTCAAATACGCCGACCGAAACGAACGACGAAGGGTCGACAGCTTCATCTTCGACGACAATCACGACGCGCCGCATCCGATGGATTACTTCATGTGGGTGCTTCGTCGCGGGCACGAAACTTTGCTTGTCGATACAGGCTATGACGCTGCGGAGGGCAAATCGCGCGACCGCCCCATCCGCATGGATCCCCGCGATGCACTTGCTCCACTGGGCATTTCACCCGACACGATAACCGACGTGATCGTGACGCATCTTCATTACGATCACGCGGGTGGACTACACCTTTTTCCCAATTCGAAGTTGCATCTTCAGGCAGCCGAAATGGCCTATGCGACGGGCCCGTGCATGTGTCATGACGTGTTGCGGATGCCTTTTTCTGCCGAGCATGTCTGCGAGACCATCCGCCGCCTATATGCAGGCAAGGTCGTGTTCTACGAGGGCGACGGACAGATTGCCGATGGCGTCACAGTGCATTGTATTGGCGGCCACTCGCGAGGCCTGCAGGCGGTGCGCGTTCGCACGCAGGCCGGGTGGATGGTTCTGGCATCCGACGCGGCCCATTATTACGAAAATCTCTGGGCGCGAAAACCGTTCCCTATCGTTGTCGATCTTCAGGACATGCTGAAAGGTTTCGATACGCTTCGATCACTTGCCAGCGCACCGAACCTGATCGTGCCGGGTCACGATCCGCTGGTTCGAAGCTATTTCGCGCAAGGTATAGCCGATCACATCTGGCGGCTTGATAACGGCCCCAACCGCGACGTTGCGCAATAGTGCCGCGTCGGTATCGTTGCATTGCCGGTGGCCGATCACTGAGCGATCCGATAATCACAGGCCGAGGAAATCTCGTCGAATCAGGAGCGAATGCAGCGTGACGAAACTTCCAGATCGTAATCGCCACGGCGGCGCACTGCTTGTTGCGTGTCTTGAAGCGCAGGGTGTGTCGCGCGTGTTTTCGATCCCGGGCGAGAGTTTTCTTGCCGCGCTCGACGGACTTTACGACAGCACTATCGAACTCGTGACAGCGCGCCAGGAAGGTGGCGCTGCCATGATGGCGGAAGCAACCGGCAAGTTGACAGGCCGACCGGGCGTGGCGTTCGTTACACGTGGTCCGGGGGCGACGAACGCCAGCGCGGGCGTTCACATCGCGTTTCAGGATTCAACGCCGATGATCCTGTTCGTCGGGCAAGTTGCCTCCGATCAGCGCGATCGCGAAGCGTTTCAGGAGGTAGACTATCGCGCAATGTTCGCGCCGCTGGCGAAATGGGTGGCCGAGATTGACCGCGCCGACCGTATCCCGGAATACATCAGCCACGCGTTCCACGTCGCACAGTCAGGGCGTCCGGGACCAGTCGTGCTGTCGCTCCCGGAAGATATGCTGTCCGGTCCGGCGTCCGGTGTTCCTGTGCCAGCCGCCTGCCTGCCATCGGGTCGCGCCGCCGACGTGGACGTCGCCGAAGTCGTGGACAGGCTTGCACAGGCCGAAAGCCCATTCGTGATTGTTGGCGGCGGTGGCTGGTCAGGTGAAGCCGCGTCGGCACTCGGTCGGTTTGCAGAAACACTTGGCGTGCCTGTCGGCGCGTCATTCCGGTGTCAGGACTATCTCGACAACCGTCACCCTTGTTACGTTGGCGACGTCGGTATCGGCATCAATCCTGCACTTGCTGCACGGGTCCGCGATAGCGATGTCATCCTGTCACTTGGCGCGCGGTTGGGCGAGATCACCACGTCCGGATACACGCTTCTGACACCTCCGGTTCCGACGCAATCATTGCTGCATGTCCACGCCGACCCATCGGAAATCGGACGAGTCTATCGCCCGGATCTCGCGATTGTCGCAAAGCCCGGACCGTTCGCGATGCAACTGGATCTGGCAGCCCAAACCTCGACCAAGGCTGTACGCTCTGGCAGTTGGATGACGGACGCGCGCAGGGACTATGAAGCCTGGCAGAAGCCGGAACCGACGCACGGTCCCTTGCGGATGGAAAACGTCGTCGGACACCTGAGCGAAGTTCTGGAGGATAACGCGATCCTTACGAACGGTGCCGGAAACTACTCGGCATGGCTTCACCGATACTACCGATATCGCGGCTGGCGGACTCAGCTTGCACCCACGTCGGGATCAATGGGGTATGGCTTGCCGGCCGCGATTGCCGCCAAGCTCGAGCATCCCGAACGCGACGTGATCTGTCTTGCCGGCGACGGATGCTTTCAGATGGTCAGCCAGGAATTCGGGACGGCTTGCGCAGAAGGCGCGGCGGTCACCGTCCTTGTTTGCGACAACGGAATGTATGGGACGATCCGGATGCACCAGCAGAAAACATACCCACACCGCCCGTCAGGAACGGACCTGAAGAACCCGGATTTCGCTGCCTTGGCGCGTGCTTACGGTGGATTTGGACAAACCGTTGATCGGGATGAGGATTTTGCCGAGGCTTTCGCTCAAGCCCGCGCTTCAGGCTTACCGTCGATCCTGCACCTGAAACTCGATCCCAACGCGCTCAGTCCACGGCTCATTCTGGAGAGTGAAGTGTCGGGTTGACCGTTTGGCGCAATTGGCCGGCGCCAATTGAGGGTGTTGGATGGGTAGTATCTGAAAATGGCAGCCCGTAGGGGAATCGAACCCCTCTTTCCAGGTTGAAAACCTGGCGTCCTAACCGATAGACGAACGGGCCAGCGCTGTGGAGGGCTGTCTAGGCAAAGTGATCGGCGAGGGCAA
>JBBKWG010000248.1:0-8576 GCA_037968835.1 Paracoccaceae bacterium | reverse complement strand
TTCACAATTCTCGGCTGGCTCACATGGAGCGATCATCTCGCGACCTGGGAGAAGGTCGGCGTCTTTCTCGGTATCGGGATCATCAGCGGAACGATCGGTATCGTCTATGCGCACGAGTTGATGCACCAGAAAGGCAAGCTGGAGCGTTGGCTTGGGGATGTTCTGATGTCTATGGCGCTATACGGCCATTTTCGCTCGGAGCACCTGCTGGTCCACCACCGCTATGTCGCCACCCCGCGCGATCCGGTGACAGCGCGCTACAACGAGCATTTCTGGCATTTCTATCCCCGCGTTCTCTGGCAGAGCCTGACCTCGTCCTGGAAAGCGGAGAAGGCGATGCTGGCGCGCAAGGGTCTGCCGGTCTGGGATCGCTCGAACCCTTTTTGGCGCTATATCACCCTTGATCTCGGGTTCTTGTTCCTCGCCTTGGTAATTGGTGGCTGGGCCGGTGTCGGTCTGTTCCTGGTCCAGGCCGGGTTCGCGATCTTCCAACTGGAACTGGTGAACTACGTCGAACATTATGGCCTCACCCGCAAGCATCTCGGTGGCGGCAAGTACGAACACACCAAACCGCATCACAGTTGGAACGCCACGCACAAGGTTTCGAACTGGCTGCTGATCAACCTTCAGCGCCACTCCGACCATCACTACAAACCCGACCGGCGCTTTCCGCTCTTGCAGAGCTATGGCACGGACGAAGCCCCGCATCTGCCATACGGCTATTCAGTAATGACAATGATGGCGCTTTTTCCGCCTCTCTGGCTCAAGTCGATGAATCCGCGTGTGCGAGCCTGGCGCGCGATGTTCTATCCTGAAATCACCGATTGGCGGCCATATACCGAAATGGATCTACCGCCTCCGAGATAACCGGGAGAGCGCTGCCCTCCCGGACCCTTCCGAGGTATTTTTAACAGGATGAAACCGGAAGCCGTCAGCCGTCTTTGCGGATCGTGGCGTTCGTCGGATCGTAAGGACTGTCTTCGGTCACTTCGGCATCCCAGAGCCTGTCTTGCATCTTCACCTTGAGCTTTGTGCCGGGTTTCGCCTGTTCCCGGCGGACGTAGCCCATGCCCATGGATTTTCCGAAAGCCACCGAATAACCACCAGAGGTCAATCGACCGACACGCGTTTCGCCGTCATAAAGTGCCTCGCGACCCCAGGGATCTGCGTCATCGGGCCCGTCGATCAATAGAGTGACGCACATTGAGCGAATTCCGGTTTCGATCATCTTGGCCTTGCCATGGAAGTCCTTGTCGAGATCAACGAAGCGATCCAACCCTGCTTCCAGCGGCGTCGCGTCGCGACCAAGCTCTGTCCCGAATGCTCGATAGCTCTTTTCCTGTCGCAGCCAGTTCTGCGCCCGCGCGCCGACCAGCTTCAACCCGTGTTTGGCACCCGCCGCCATGAGCCTGTCCCAGAGATAGCTCTGCATTTCGATTGGGTGGTGCAGTTCCCAGCCCAATTCACCTGTATAAGCGACGCGGATCGCGCGGACGGGGCACATTCCCAGTTCAATGTCGCGATAGCTGAGCCAGGGGAACCGCTTGTTTGACAGAACGGTGTCAGGATCGGCGTCGCGCACGATTTCGCGCAGGACATCCCGCGATTTCGGTCCGGCGATTGCGAAAACGCCCCATTGTGTGGTGACGTCGTGTATTTCGATCCAACCGAAATCGTCGCGCTTGTCCCTGGCCGCCTTGCGCAGGAAGTCGGCATCGTAGTTCGTCCACGCGCCAGCGCTGACCAGATAGTATTCATCATCCGCCAGCCGCACGATAGTATATTCGGTTCGCGTTGTTCCATGCGCAGTCAGGGCATAGGTCAGGTTGATCCGGCCGACTTTCGGAAGTCGGTTGCAGGTGAACCAGTCCAGAAACTCCGTCGCGCCCGGACCACGCACAAGATGCTTGGTGAACGCGGTTGCGTCGATAAGACCCACGCCATCGCGGATCGCCTCGGCCTCGGCTTTTGCATACTGCCACCATTCGCCACGCCGGAAGCTTCGAGCGTCGTGATCGAAATCGGCGGGCGCATCTTTAGGGCCGTAGTAGTTCGGTCGCTCCCAACCGTTGACCTGCCCGAACTGAGCGCCTTCCGCTTTCTGGCGGTCATAGGCAGGCGCGGTGCGAAGCGGACGCGCGGCTGGGCGTTCTTCGTCGGGGTGGTGCAAGACGTAGACGTGGGAATAGCATTCCTCGTTCTTCACCTCGGCGTATTCCGTCGTCATCCACGACCCGTAACGTTTGGGATCCAGCGATGCCATGTCGATCTCGGCCTCGCCTTCGACCATCAATTGCGCGAGGTATTCGCCAGTGCCGCCTGCCGCCGTAATACCGAAACTGAAGCCCTCGGCCAGCCACATGTTTCTAAGCCCGGGCGCGGGACCAAGTAGCGGGTTACCGTCGGGTGTATAGCAGATCGGTCCGTTGAAATCGTCCTTCAGTCCGACTTCCTCTGACGATGGAATGCGGTGGATCATCGACATGTATTCTTCTTCGATCCGTTCCAGATCGAGCGGAAACAGATCTGCGCGAAAACTGTCGGGGACGCCATAACTGAACCGCGCCGGTGCGCCCTCCTCGTAGGGTCCGAGAATCCACCCGCCCCGTTCCTCGCGCACGTACCATTTGGCGTCCGCGTCGCGCAGAACCGGGTGCTCGCCATTGATCTTGCGCCATTCGACAAGCGCCGGGTCGGGTTCGGTGACGATGTACTGATGTTCGACCGGAATCGCTGGTATCTTGATCCCAAGCAGTCCGGCAGTGCGTTGCGCATGGTTGCCGGTGGCGGTGACAACCTGTTCGGCGTGGATCACCATCTGCTCGTCGGACGACACGAGGTTGCCGCCCCTTTCAACCATTTTGGTAACCGTCACGTCCCAGTGATCCCCGGTCCATGAATAGCCATCCACCTGCCATTTCCGCTCGATCGTAACGCCGCGTTGACGTGCGCCCTTGGCCATCGCCATCGTCACATCGGCGGGGTTTATGTAGCCATCGGTCGGATGATAGATCGCACCTTTCAAATCATCGGTGCGCAGCAGCGGATAACGCTCCTTGATCTGCGCGGGCGTCAACCACTCGAATGGCACACCAACGGTTTCGGCGGTCGAGGCATAGAGCATGTATTCGTCCATGCGGGCGTCGGATTGGGCCATCCGCAGATTGCCGACGACGGAAAAGCCCGCGTTCAGCCCGGTCTCGGCCTCAAGCGATTTATAGAACTTGATCGAATAGTCGTGAATATGGGTCGTCGCATAGGACATGTTGAAATAGGGCAAAAGTCCCGCCGCATGCCAGGTCGAACCGCTTGTCAACTCGTCGCGTTCCAGCAGAACGACATCGTCCCACCCGGCTTTGGCGAGGTGATACGCGATGGAAGTGCCGACAGCGCCTCCGCCGACAACAAGAGCTTTGACATGGGTCTTCATGGGTCGATTCCTTCCCGCATTCCCGCGCGATTTAAGACCATATTCGCCGGCGACGTCAGGTCCATCCGACATGGCATCGCATGAATGCGACTTCGACAGTTGTCATCGCCCAGTCACAACGAAGGTCCGTCACAAAGCAAGTTGTGCTAAAAGGGGCTCGGTCGACCTAATTGGAGCCAACAATGTTCAGATCGTTTCTCATCTTCGTCGCCGGATTAATCATTGGCGCTCCGGTCGGCGCCTTTCTCTGGTACGCGTTCTCGCCGCTCTTATTCGACGACGTCGTGATCGAAACCCTGAGCAAAGCGGAAACCGTCGCGACTGGACAATTCCGAGATGCCGACAACGTCCATCAAGGCAGTGGTCAGGCCTCGTTGGTTCAGCGCGCAGACGGCATGTTCGAGGTGCAGTTATCCGCGTTCGAAGTGACCAACGGTCCCGATCTGGAAGTCTGGCTTTCGGCCCATCCCGATCCCGCCAAGTCGTCGGACGTCCTTGACGCGGATTGGGTGTCGCTTGGCGCGCTCAAGGGAAATATCGGCGATCAGGCTTACACTGTGCCCGCGGGAACAGACGTTTCAGCCTATTCATCCGTGGTGATCTGGTGCGAACAATTCGGCGTTCTGTTTTCGCAGGCCGTTCTCACACCGCCAAGCTAGTCCACGTTTCGCACGATCACCGCCTTGAATACGCCCGATGCGGAAGGTCTATTCGCAAAATGACGACAACCCATGAAGACGACCCGCGCCCCGGGTTTCTGGATCGCTGGCTCGAGAACATCGCCGTTCCTGTCCGCACCCTCGCACCTGGCGGCGATATCCCGCGTGTCCATTCTGCAAATATCGACATAGCGATTGCCGTGCTCGTCGCTGTGTGCGCGCGAATTTTCGCGGGTCTCATGCTGAACACCGGGATCAATGATCTGCCAGGCCCTTGGATCACGCGCGTCGGACTCGGCGACCTTGCAAGCTGGATCGCCGTCACGCTGTTCTGTGCGCTATTTCTGGCAAATGGAAGTCAGATCCGCGCGCTGCTCGTTGCCGTTCTCTATGCGTTGTCGCTTGGATTGATCGCTGGCATCGCGCTTGTCTGGGTAATGCGCCCCGCCGATCTGATGTCGCAAAATACTGCCGCCATCGGTCCGGCGATCCTCCTGACGCTTCTTGTGGTTCTCAATCGCATCGGACCGTTTCGCGGTTCGCTTGTCGGAATCGCGTTGGCCGCTGCCATGCTATTAACTGATGTCATCGCTGGCCCCGGTTCGGATTATTACGGCCCGAGTGCCACATCGGAGCCTGCCGCAGCAAGTCTGCCGGATACCGAACAGGTGTACGCGGCGCAGAACGCGCTTCTCTCCCGACAACTCGCCCAACTTCGCACCGGCGAGCCGGGCCGGACCGAATTGTTCGCGGTTCTCGGCGCAGGTGATCCCAACCAACAGGTTTTCGCGCGCGAGGTCGAGGCTGTTGCGGGCATCCTGCAATCCAGCTACGGCGCCGAAGGCCGGATCGTCAGACTGGTGAACGATGTACATGCCCCAACATCGCTGCCCTTGCTGAACCGGACGAATCTCGGCGAAGCGCTTCGGGGAGTTGCGGCACGAATGCAGACCGACGAGGATGTCCTGTTTCTGTTTCTGACGTCGCACGGCGGCCCGGACATTCTGTCGACGCGTTTTCGCGGCGTCGGCACGCGCGATCTGAACCCTGAAGATATCGCTGAAACGCTTGACGAAAGCGGCATCCGGAATGCGGTGATCGTGATTTCTGCATGTTACTCAGGTTCGTTCGCCAACGAACTTGTCGCGGACCACCATCTAATCATAACGGCTGCCGCGCCGGATCGAAACTCGTTCGGGTGTCGCGACCAGAATGAATGGACCGACTGGGGTCGCGCGTTCTTTGCCGAAGCGCTGACGACAACGCGCGACTTCCGCGATGCTGCACGTATTGCCCAGGAAACGGTCGCGTCTCGGGAAAGCGCGGAGGGGCTGACATCGTCGCAGCCGATGATGGTCGAGGGAAAAGCGATCGGACCGGTACTTGATCGCCTTCTGTCGGCTCGCTAGCTCTGCTTGAGGGCCGGGACGGGACCGCGTAGAAGTGCGCAATCGTTCCGGGGAAGGCATATGCAGGTCTGCCGCAACATCGCTGACTACCGCGCCGCCATCGCCGGATACAGGGCCGCTAGCGAAAGCGTGGGACTTGTTACGACCATGGGCGCGCTGCACGCGGGACACATCGCACTGGTGGCCGCTGCACGCGCTCAAAATGACCGCGTGGTGACCACCATTTTCGTCAATCCGACACAGTTCGGAAATCGCGCGGACCTTGATAACTACCCCAAGACCGAGCGCACCGATCTGGAGATGTTCAAAAGTGCTGGCGTCGATGCCGTCCTCATTCCAGATATGTCCGAGATGTATCCGCCCGGCGATGAAACCATCGTCGAAACAACGCGCCTGGCACACGTTTTTCACGGTTTGATCCGTCCCGGACATTTCCGTGGCGTCGCGACGGTCGTGACTAAACTATTAAACATCGCCCAACCCGACGCCGCCTACTTCGGCGAGAAGGATTACCAGCAACTCGCCGTCATCCGCCGTATGGTCGCCGACCTGCTTGTGCCGGTCCGGATTGCGGGAGTCTCGACGGTGCGCGAAGCGGACGGGCTGGCAATGTCCTCGCGCAATGTCCGCCTGAGCACAGCCGACCGAGCAGCGGCAATCGTTCTGAACCGAAGCCTTGATGCCGCAGCAGCGATCGCATCGCCCGACACCGCAATAGACGATTTGAAATCCGCGATTGCCCGGACAATCGACGCCGAACCGCGCGGCGACCTCAAGGGGCTGGATATCGTCTGGGCCGCTGACTTCGCGCCCGCCACCGGAAAGCTGACCGCTCCGGTCGGCATCATGATATCGGTCGAATTCGGCCCACCCGACAATCGCGTCCTTCTGATAGATCAAAGGGAAATCTCGCCATGAGTACCGAACCCGCCAAGGCCGTCCGTCGCACCAGCGCTCCGCAGATTGCAGCGCGAAAAGGTGGTGAGCCGATCGTTTCGCTGACCAGTTATCACGCCCACACAGCCGCAATCGTGGACAAATACGCCGACTTCATTCTGGTCGGGGACTCGCTTGGGATGGTCATGCACGGGATGGAAACGACCGTCGGCGTGCCACTCGATCTGATGATCATGCACGGTCGCGCCGTGGTGCGCGGAACCAAGCGTGCCCTGATTGTCGTCGACATGCCGTTCGGCTCCTACGAGGAGAGCCCCAAACGGGCGTTCCGAAATGCGGCGAAGATCATGAAGGAAACCGGTTGCGGAGCAGTCAAGCTTGAGGGTGGCGCGCGCATGGCTAAGACAATCCATTTCCTTGTCGAACGCGGCATCCCGGTGATGGCTCACACCGGGCTAACACCTCAATCCAGTCACGTCATGGGCGGCTTCAAGACCCAGGGCCGTGACGAGGACACCTGGCCCGCCCACGAGGAAGACGCCCGCGCGGTCGCCGAAGCCGGAGCGTTCGCTGTCGTGCTGGAAGGCATGGTCGAACCGCTTGCCGCCAGGATCACGAAACAGATCGACATCCCGACAATCGGCATCGGCGCATCGGTTGAATGCGACGGGCAAATTCTCGTGCTCGAGGACATGCTTGGACTGAACCCGCGACCGCCGAAATTTGTCAAAGTCTACGGCGATCTCGGCAACCAGATTGAGGCTGCGGTCAAGGATTATGCCGACGAGGTCAAGGCGCGCACTTTTCCCACCGACGATCAGACCTATCGCTGACGATTGGGACTACCGCCTGCACTCGCAACCGCGAAGCCTTTGAAAAGGGACGATATGCAAAGCCCCGGCTTGCCCCCTTTTGACGCTGCGTGCATGGTCGCGGAATGGATACGGATTTTACCAATCTGATCGAACAGATCCAGTCGCTTTGGGGCCAGGGAATGGCGCAGGCGAAACTGCTTCTGTTGCCCTCGCGCCTTTGGCAGATCGCAATTCTGGTGGCTTGCCTGCTGGCCGCCATGCTTCTGAAGCGCTGGTTCGAACCGAGTTTTCGCGAGTGGATGCGCACTCTGGAGGGGCGGCCGAAATGGCAACTGCGCACCCTCGTTATGCTCAATCGGCGCATGTCGCTGATCTTCTTTACAATCCTTATCTGGCTCTCGTCCTACGCCATGGCCGAGATCACGCCCTTCGTCTCGCGCCGGTTTCTGCTGGAACTGGTCGGAACCATCGCGTTTGCAATCCTGATCGTCGGCTTCGCAGCGCGCCTTGTCCGAAATCCCCCGATCCGGCGCATCGTGACCTGGGGCCTGTGGATATACGTAACGCTTTATTACCTGGGTATCGTTGAAGAGGTTTCGCACTTTTTCGACAGCCTTGCGCTCAGCGTCGGCGACTTCAGGATATCGATCCTGACGATCATCCGGGCACTTGTCATCATTGGCGTGCTCTTCACATTCGCGCGACTCGTGTCTCAAACAACAGCGTCGCGAATTCGTGCCAACGAAGACATCTCGCCGTCGATGCAGGTGCTGGCCGTCAAGGTCCTTCAACTCATCCTGTTCGGCTCGGCTTTTTTCATCGGCCTGAAGGCGGTCGGCTTCGATCTTACCGGCCTTGCAGTCCTTTCCGGCGCGATCGGCGTCGGCCTTGGTTTCGGTCTTCAAAAAGTGGTGTCGAACCTAGTTTCGGGCATCATCATCCTAATCGACAAGTCGATCAAACCCGGCGATGTTATCTCGCTGGGCGAGACGTTCGGCTGGATCAACGCGCTTGGCGCACGGTATGTCTCGATCACCACCCGCGATGGCAAAGAATATCTGATTCCGAACGAGGATCTGATTACCGGTCAGGTCGTGAATTGGTCGCACACCAACAATTTTGTGCGGCTCGATATCTACTTCGGGACATCCTACGGCGACGATCCGCACATCGTCCGAAAGCTCGCGATCGAGGCGGCAAAAGACACCGAACGCGTCATCGCCGGCCGTCCGCCGGTCTGCCATATCGTCGGTTTCGGCGACAGTTCGGTGGATTATATCCTGCGTTTCTGGATCACCGACCCAACCGGTGGCCTGACCAACATCCGCGGGAATGTCTATCTGGCGCTTTGGGACACCTTTCGCGA
>JBBKWG010000247.1:0-5262 GCA_037968835.1 Paracoccaceae bacterium | reverse complement strand
CCCTCGCTGAGCACCGATACCTCCGGCGAGCCACCTGTGGCGACGACGACGACCTCGGGATCGAGCGACAGGATCGTGTCGGCCTCGGCCCATGTGTTGAACCGGAAATCGACATCGCGGGTGGCGCACTGAGCCATCCGCCAGTCGATGATCCCGATCATCTCGGCGCGGCATTTCGAGCGCGCGGTCAGGCGAACCTGGCCACCGGGCGCACTTGCTGCTTCAAACACCGTGACGGCGTGGCCCCGTTCCGCCGCGACGCGAGCAGCCTCCAGACCGCCGGGACCAGCCCCGATGATGACCGCACGTTTGCGCGTATCAGCCTTTTCGATGACGTGAGGCATCGACAATTCGCGCCCCGTGGCGGGGTTGTGGATGCAAAGCGCGGCGCTCCCGGCGTAGATGCGATCCAGGCAATAGGTCGCGCCGACGCAGGGGCGGATGTCCTCTTCGCGTCCCTCAAGGATTTTCTGGACGATATGCGGGTCGGCTATGTGCGCGCGGGTCATTCCCACCATATCGAGAAGGCCCGAAGCAATTGCGTGCCGCGCGGTGGCGACGTCGGAGATGCGGGCAGCGTGGAACGTCGGCAGACCGACCTCGGCGCGGATACGCCCCGCGAAATCCAGATGCGGCGCACTTGCCATGCCCTGCACCGGGATCACGTCGGTCAGCGTGGCGTCGGAATCGACGCGACCCCGGATGATGTTCAGGAAATCGACGTGACCACTCGATTTGAGACCGTGAGCGATCTGCAGCCCGTCGTCTTGGCTAATCCCGCCCGGTTGCTTGTCGTCGGCGGTGAATCGGATGCCGACGATGAAATCGGATCCCGTTCGGTCGCGGATGGCTTTCAGAACCGCATTGGGAAAGGTCATCCGATCGTTGAGATCACCACCCCACGGCGCATCGAGATGATTCAGATGTCCCGACCAGAACGCATCGAGAAGATGGCCGTATGCCTCGAGTTCGATCCCGTCCAGACCGGCTGCCTGCATTCGTTCCGCAGCGTCGGCGTAATCCTCGATCACACGGGTGAGGTCCCAGTCTTCGGCCACCTTCGGCGCAGCGCGATGTGCCGCTTCGCGGTGTGGTCCGGGGGCGAGGGTCGGTAACCAGTCGCCCCAGTCCCAACGAGAACGCCAGCCAAGGTGGGTAAGCTGGATCATAACGGCGCAACCGTGCGCGTGGCAGGCGTCTGTCAGTCGGGCGAGCCAGGGAACGACCTCGTCCTTGTACGCCAGCACGTTGTTGAAAGCCGGTGGGCTGTCGCGGCTGACCAGTGCCGATCCGGCAGTCATCGTCAGCGCAATGCCGCCTTTTGCGCGTTCCTCGTGATAGGCGCGATAGCGGTCCTACGGCATTCCGTCTTCCGGATAGGCTGGCTCGTGACTGGTGGTCATGATCCGGTTCTTCAGGGTCAGATGCTTCAGCTTGTAGGGCTGAAGTAGGGGATCGCGGCTCATGTCCTGTCCAGTCTCGGTGGTCGGGGTCAGCCAAGGTTAGTGCGGAGCGACCAGCACCGCCATCCGGTTGACGACAAATCCGAGCGTCGCTGTGCATTGGGCGTCGTTGCTGTAGTGACGTCTAGTGTCTAGGCTTGAATCGAATTGGCCAGGAAGACGACATGACACTCGAGACCTATCTGATTTATCTCGCCGCAGTCGCCGTGTTCTTTGCGACCCCTCCCGATACAAGCCAGTTGCTCATCATCTCGAATTCGATCCGCCATGGCCTGCGCCGCAGCGTTTTCACCATCGCGGGGGATCTGAGTGCAAATTGCATCCAGATGACGGCGGCGGCCTTTGGGCTTGCCGCGATCATCGCCAGTTCGGCGACGGCGTTTCTATGGATCAAATGGATCGGGGTCGCATATCTCATTTGGATCGGGGTCCAACTCATCCTGACGTCCGAGACCGAGGACGATGTGCGCGCCAGCGCGTCCGAACAGCGGGTGCGGCTTTTTCGGCAGGGTTTCGTCACTTCGATGGCGAACCCGTTCGCGGTTGTCTTCTTCGGCGCGCTGTTTCCGCAGTTCATCGACCTCGCAATGCCGGTGCTGCCGCAACTTCTGATCCTCGGAGCGACTTATATTGCCGTGGACGGGACCATTCTGCTGATCTGGGGCTGGCTCGGGATCAGGGCCTCGGCGGTGTTGAAACGCGGCGCGAGCGGACTGATCAACAAGATCTGCGGCGGATTGATGATAGCCGCAGCGGTGCTTCTTGGAACCAAGGATATGCAGCCGGACCGCTAGAGTGCCTTGCGGGCGCGCAGGGCTGCCGTGATCGTGCCGTCGTCGAGATAGTCGAGTTCGCCGCCGATCGGAACGCCCTGCGCCAGCGACGTGACGACGACGCGGCCTTCAAGCTGATCGGCGATATAATGGGCAGTGGTCTGACCGTCGATGGTGGCGTTGAGTGCGAGGATCACCTCGCTGACGCTTTCACCTGCGACCCGGTCGATCAGCTTTGGAATGCGAAGTTCATCGGGACCGATGGCGTCAAGCGCAGAAAGCGTGCCGCCAAGCACGTGATAGCGGCCCTTGAACACGCCCGCACGTTCCATAGCCCAGAGATCGGCGACGTCCTCGACAATACAAAGCTCGCCGTTGGCGCGTTTCTCGCTCTGGCAGATGTCGCAAAGGTCCGACGTGCCGATGTTGCCGCAGTTCAGACATTCGCGTGCGGTTGTTGCGACATGGTGCATCGCATCCGCGAGCGGCATCAGCAAATGCCCACGTTTCTTGATGAGGTGCAGCACCGCGCGACGCGCCGAGCGCGGGCCGAGGCCGGGGAGCTTGGCCATCATCTCGATCAGCGTGTCGATGTCGCGAGGTGCTTGGGGCATCGGGACTTTCAGTTCGATCCAACCACGCGATGCGCGATCAGAATGGAAGTTTCATGTCAGCGGGCAGGCCCATGCCCTCGGTCAGCTTGCGCATCTCTTCTTGGGATTTGTCGGAGGCTTTCTGCTGTGCGTCCTTGATCGCGGCAAGGATCAGGTCTTCGACCACTTCTTTTTCCTCGGGGTTGAAGATCGAGGGGTCGATTTCCAGTGCAGTGAGTTCGCCCTTGGCGGTGGCAGTCGCCTTCACCAGCCCAGCCCCGGATTCGCCGGTGACAATGGTCGATTGCAGGCCCTCCTGGAGTTCGGCAATCTTCGTCTGCATTTCCTGCGCGGCCTTCATCATCTTGCCCATGTCGGCCAGGCCGCCAAGTCCTTTTAGCATTGTTCGCTCCTGTGAAAGTGATGGCTCAGAGATACGG
Source organism: Paracoccaceae bacterium (assembly GCA_037968835.1). Classification (GTDB taxonomy): domain Bacteria; phylum Pseudomonadota; class Alphaproteobacteria; order Rhodobacterales; family Rhodobacteraceae; genus JBBKWG01. Next base: position 1,993 of record JBBKWG010000247.1, on the reverse strand, counting down.
GCGCTCCCGCCGCGCGACAAGGGGGCTCTGCCCCCATCCCCGCGTTCGCGTGGCCTCCCCCGGAATATTTACGGGTCGATGGAGTCCGCGCGTCGCTACTCTTCCTCGAAAGGGTCCCACTCGTCTTCGACTTCCGCAAGCGCCTCTGTCGCCACGTCGTTTGCCAGTTCTTCTGGCGTGCGCAGGCTGCCGATTTCGGCTTTGGGGAAGGCATCGAATATCGCCGCGACGAGCGGATGCGCGCGGGCCTCTTCGGCCAGGACGCGTTTCTTTGAATCGCGCGCCTCGGTGATTGCCGGCGCACCGCTCTTGCCGATGGAGACCGCCCAACGTACGCCGGTCCAGCTTTGCAGACGCGAGCCGAGCCGCTGCGAAAGATCGCTTGCGGCCGTCGGTGCGGGCTCGAACTCGATGCGCCCCGGCTGATACGAAACGAGGCGGATGCCACTTTCGACTTCGACCAGCAATTTGACGTCGCGGTTGGCCCGGATCAGGTCGACGACGTGCTGGAATGTCGGAAATCGCGCCAACGCATCTTCTGGTTCCGCTGCCAGTGCGGCCTGGGCACCATGCGCTGTGACGGTGCCGGTGGTGGACCTTTCGCTTGTGCGCGAGGCTACCGCACTGACGCCGGTTGAACGCTGCACAGGCTTTCCGCCGCCACCAGATGGGGGAGCGGGTGTCGGTGCGTCGCTCAATTTCGCAACCAGTTCGCCGGGTGTCGGCATGTCCGCGACATGGGTCATGCGGATGATCGCCATTTCGGCGGCCATCATCGCGTTCGGGGCGTTTGCGACTTCTTCGAGCGCCTTCAACCCCATTTGCCACATCCGCGTCAGCACCGGCATCTTCAGGCGATCCGCCATGTCGCGACCGCGCGCGCGCTCGTCGGGACCGACAGTCGGGTCATCGGCTGCTTCAGGCGTGATGCGGATCACGCTGATCCAGTGGGTGATCTCGGCAAGATCGCGCATCACCGCCATAGGATCGGCGCCATCGGCGTATTGTGCGGAAAGTTCGGTGAGCGCGGCCTTGGCGTCGCCAGCCATGATCATGTCGAACAGATCCAACACCCGGCCCCTGTCCGCGAGACCGAGCATTGCGCGGATCTGGTCGGCAGTTGTTTCGCCCGCGCCGTGGCTGATCGCCTGATCGAGAAGCGATGTGGCGTCGCGCGCCGAGCCTTCGGCGGCGCGGGTGATGAGGGCGAGAGCGTCATCGGTGATTTCGGCGTTCTCGGCGGCGGCGATGCGGCGCAGGAGCGCAATCATCACCTCGGGTTCGATCCGGCGCAGATCGAAGCGCTGACAACGCGAAAGAACGGTAACCGGGACCTTGCGGATTTCGGTTGTCGCGAAGATGAATTTAACGTGCGCGGGAGGCTCTTCGAGTGTCTTCAGAAGCGCGTTGAATGCACTGGTCGACAGCATGTGCACTTCGTCGATGATGTAAATCTTGTAACGTGCCGAAGCCGCGCGATAGTGCACGCTGTCGATAATCTCGCGGATGTCGCCGACGCCGGTGCGACTGGCGGCGTCCATTTCCAGCACGTCAACATGACGGCCCTCGGCGATCGCCAGACACGGCTCACACTGACCGCATGGGTTGGTCGTCGGCCCGCCGCTGCCATCGGGTCCAATGCAGTTCATGCCCTTGGCGATGATGCGCGCCGTGGTCGTTTTGCCTGTGCCGCGAATACCAGTCATGATGAACGCCTGCGCAATACGGTCCGCCTCGAACGCGTTTTTCAGCGTGCGCACCATTGCATCCTGACCGACCAGATCGGCGAATGTCTCGGGCCGGTATTTCCGGGCGAGGACCTGATAGCCTTTGTCGGAGGTTTCGCTCATGTCGCCTCGGCGTTTCTGGAGTGCGGGATTCGGGAGTCAGCCGAGATTAGACCGTCGCACGCGAAGCGTCCACCGGATCAGGTCGAGAGATAAGCCCAGATTTCGTCCTTCAGCTGCACCCGCTTTTTGCGCAAGTCAGTCTC
>JBBKWG010000246.1:0-3778 GCA_037968835.1 Paracoccaceae bacterium | reverse complement strand
CTTGCCTGGATATTCAACTGCGTGGCTCGGATGGGCTGGATGGGACGGATGACGCAGTGGAAAGACAAGGCGGGCAAGAACTCCGAAAACGCCTCGCTTGGTCTGTTCGCCTATCCGGCGCTGATGGCGGCCGATATTCTGGTCTATCACGCAACCCACGTGCCGGTCGGAGAGGATCAGAAACAGCATCTGGAACTGACCCGCGACATTGCGACCAAGTTCAATCATGACTACGGCGTCGATTTCTTCCCGATTACGGAACCCGTGATCGAAGGGCCGGCAACGCGTGTGATGAGCTTGCGCGACGGCACCAAAAAGATGTCGAAGTCCGATCCTTCCGACATGAGCCGGATCAATATGGGCGACGACGCCGACACGATCGCGCAGAAATTCCGCAAGGCGCGCACCGACCAGGCACCCCTGCCTGGCGAATACGCTGATCTGAAGGACCGCCCCGAAGCGCGCAACCTGATCGACATATTTGCGGCGCTTTCGGACCGGACGACCGACAACGTGATGGACGAGGTTCAGGGCATGCAATGGGGGGCCTTCAAGCCGATGCTGGCGGACCTTGCGGTCGATAAATTGTCACCAATTTCCGATGAGATGACGCGGCTTCTGGGAGATGTGAGCGAAATCGACCGCATCCTCGGGCGCGGTGCGGAGCGTGCATCGGAAATCGCGGCACCGATTCTGGCTAAGACTTATGAAATCGTCGGGATGGTCGCGTCACGGTAGATATTTCGACGCCTGACAGCGCCCACCGCGCGGGGGAGCGCTGCTCCCCCTGACCCCCACGGAATATTTGAAGGTCGATGGAAATCAAAGCGGCAGTTCGGTTGTAGATTTGACCTCTTTCAGAACGAAGCTCGACTGCACAGCGCGGACCCATTTGCTTCGTAATAGATGGTGGGTCTGGAAATCTTCGTAGGCCTCGACGTCCGCGACACGGACTTTCAGGATATAGTCGGCGGCACCCGAGACCTTATGGCATTCGAGAATCTCCGGGTGTGACGCGAGCATGCGCGTGAAGCCGGCGACTGCGTCTTCGGAATGATCTTCCAGCGTGATCTGCGCCAGCACGCAGAGCTTAGCACCGACTTTCGCGGGATCGAGTAGCGCGACGCGTCGGCGGATCACACCGGATGCGGAAAGGTCGTTCATCCGTCGCCAGAGCGTCGACTGCGCCATGCCGAGACGCTCCGAAAGCGCCGCCAGTGACAGATCGGCGTCCCGCTGAATCTCCCGCAAAATCGCCCGATCCTGATCAGATAATTCAGTCATTGGCAAACTATCGAGTAAATTTCTCAAAAATCAAGACTTCGAGCGCAGGAAAGGCAAGATAGCCCGTCTGATTCGAGCGAATATTCCAGCTATTGGAGTTCCATCATGACAAAACCCACCACTTACACTTCCAAGTTGCCTGATGCTTCGGGGCTTTATCACTACGACGCCGAGGAAACGGCGATCTGGGGCGAGTTATACGGACGTCAGATGGAAACCCTGCGCGGTTTTGCCTGTCGTGCCTATCTGGATGGGCAGGCAAAACTCGGGTTTACGTCCGAAACCGTTCCACAAGTTGCCGACATCGACGCAAAACTTGGCGCGTTGACCGGTGCCGGTGTTGAGCCGGTTGCCGCTTTGATCCCGCAAAAGGACTTCTCGACCCTGCTGAAGAACCGCCGCTTTCCGGTCGCCACGTTCATCCGTCGACGCGAGCACATCGATTATATCGAGGAGCCGGACATTTTCCACGAGGTCTTCGGCCATTGTCCGATGCTGACGAATAGGGCGTTCTGCACGTTCATGGAGCGGTTCGGGGAACTGGCGCTTTCGCTTCCCAGGGAAGACATCAGGCGGTTCTACCGATTGTGGTGGTTTACCGTCGAGTTCGGAATGATCAGCGAGGACGGGCGATTGAAGGCATTTGGCGCCGGGATCATGTCGTCGCCAAGCGAAGCGGCACATGCAGCGAGCGGGAACGCGGATTTCCTGCCGTTCGACCTCCTCAACATATTCCGCACGCCTTATCGCATCGACATCGTGCAGCCGGTCTATTTCGCGATCGACAGTTTCGAGGCGTTGGCGGCAGCGCTGGACGAAGACATTGCGGCGTTGCTGGAACGCGCGCGGGCCATGGGCGATCTTCCGGCGCGTTTCGAGCAGGCTGCTTGAGGGGGGTTTGCCCCGATTTCGCTCCCCCGGAATATTTCCGAGGTCGATGGAGTCGCGGCTTTACGCTTTTGGCCCGCGTCGCTAAACCTGCCCGGTCAGGCGAGGAGTGCGACATGGCGAACGATCTTTTCAACAGCTTCATGACCGGTCCCGATGAAAACGGGCGGTTCGGCGATTTCGGCGGGCGGTTTGTCAGTGAAACCCTGATGCCGCTTATTCTGGAATTGGAAGAACGGTACGAGCACGCCAAGACCGACCAGAGTTTCTGGGACGAAATGGAATTCCTGTGGAAGCACTATGTCGGACGGCCTTCGCCGCTTTATTTCGCTGAACGGCTGACCGAGCATCTGGGTGGCGCCAAGATCTATCTGAAGCGCGACGAGTTGAACCACACCGGCGCGCACAAGATCAACAACGTGCTGGGACAGATCATTCTGGCGCGGCGCATGGGCAAGACCCGGATCATTGCGGAGACCGGCGCTGGTCAGCATGGCGTCGCGACAGCGACGGTTTGCGCCAAATTCGGATTGAAATGCGTCGTCTACATGGGAGCGCACGATGTCGAGCGACAGGCGCCGAACGTGTTTCGCATGAAACTGCTGGGGGCCGAGGTGCATCCCGTCACGTCGGGTCGCGGCACACTGAAAGACGCGATGAACGACGCGCTGCGCGACTGGGTCACGAACGTGCGCGATACGTTTTACTGCATCGGCACCGTCGCGGGTCCGCATCCCTATCCAGCGATGGTGCGCGATTTCCAGGCGATCATCGGCAAGGAAGCGAAGGAGCAGATGCTGGAGGCCGAGGGTCGGCTGCCCGACACGCTTGTCGCTGCGATCGGCGGTGGATCGAATGCGATGGGGCTGTTCTTTCCTTTTCTCGACGATACCGACGTTCAGATCATCGGCGTCGAGGCTGGCGGCAAGGGGGTGAACGCCAAGATGGAACATTGCGCCAGCCTGACCGGCGGGCGTCCTGGCGTGCTTCACGGCAACCGCACGTATCTTTTGCAGGACGATGACGGGCAGATATTGGAGGGATTCTCAATTTCGGCGGGACTGGATTATCCAGGCATCGGTCCCGAGCACTCATGGCTGCACGACATCGGGCGCGCTCAATACGTTTCGATCACCGATGTCGAAGCGTTGGAGGCGTTTACCCTGTGCTGCGAGCAGGAAGGGATCATTCCGGCGCTGGAGCCAAGCCACGCACTGGCGCATGTGATGAAGATCGCGCCGAACCTCCCAGCGGATCACATCATCTGCATGAATATGTGTGGGCGCGGCGACAAGGATATCTTCACCGTCGCAAAGGCGCTTGGCGTGGATATGGGATCGCTCGGCTGAACGCCTTGATCTGCGAATCCTACGGGCTCGCACACGTATAAACCGAAGTTTATGGTTGGTGGCCGCAGGTTTATGGCGCTGCGCGTAAACCTGTGGTCGATATCCAATGGGGGCCAAGGCGGCGACATTGACAAGACTTGTCACGAAGGTCCGCCAAAAGGAGAACGACCCTATGAAGATGAAAAAATTTGCTTCCGTTTCCGCCACCGCGCTGATGCTGGCCACCAGCGCAGTCGCGAACACCCATTTCGACGATC
>JBBKWG010000245.1:0-7616 GCA_037968835.1 Paracoccaceae bacterium | reverse complement strand
ATCTCCGGCAACGTCGACGGTGGGAGCGGGCCGGACCACTCGGGGCGGATCGTGACCTCAGCGTCCGGCGGTCCAAGCGTCAGGCCGGGAAGGTCAAGCCGGAACCTATCAGCGCGCAGATTCAGACCGCCACTCGCACCAAGCTCGAACAGGGCGACCGGAACCGAATACCGCGCGTGCAACAGGGCAAGGGCCGGGAGGAACGCAGCGGCGCGGCGAACCTCGTTCGTCTGGGGCGGGGATTTCAGCCAGCCAAGGACATGATCGGACTGCTCGTTCAACGTGATTTCGACGGCGGACCAGAGCGCATCGTCGCTGATGTCGTTGGGTGGATAAGCATCGACGAGCGCGATCTTCTGGAGTCGAAGCGCATGAAGCGCGCCCGCAAGTCGCAAAGGCACGCTGTCGGCGCGAGGAAGCGGATCGCCGGGCCAATTGAATATCACGTTCGTGACCGCGGTGCCGGGCGTGAGGCGGTCAGCCAGTAGCGTCATCAAACGCGCCATGAACGGCGAGCCGAGCTTCTCACACGCCCGCGCCTGCTCGCGAAACGCATCGGAGATGGTCACCGAAACCGATCCACCAGCTTTTGCAACGGCGAGCGCACATCGGGAGTCGGCGCAGACTTCGGTACTGGTGGCGCGGCTTTCTCGGCCGGCTTCGAAGATCGCGGCGGGTTCAGGCGCAAAGCGACAGCGTTCTGAAATCGACCGGTGTCGCCGGCAGCCAACTCCACGGCACCGTCGCTGATCCCGTGCAGCAGATCGTCCAGCCAGTCGAGATCGGCCTTGGCGAAGTCCTTGAGGACGTAATGCGGGACCGCATCCTTGTGACCGGGATGCCCAACGCCCATGCGCACGCGCTGGTATCCATCGCCGATATGTCCGTGCAGCGAGCGCAGTCCATTGTGACCGGCGTGGCCACCGCCAAGCTTGACGCGCAGCTTTGCAGGCGCGAGGTCGATCTCGTCGTGAAAGACGATGATGTCGGCGGGGTCGAGTTTGTAGAACCTCATCGCCTCGCCGACCGACTGGCCGGACTTGTTCATGAAGGTTTCGGGCTTCAGCAGAACAACCTTTTCGCTGCCCAGATTGCCCTCGCTGACGACGCCTTGGAACTTGCTGCGCCAAGGTGCGAATCCGTGGTCGCCGGCGATCCGGTCGACCGCCATGAAACCGATATTATGACGGTTGCCCGCGTACTTCGCTCCGGGATTTCCGAGGCCGACAAACAGCTTCATGCACCGCTCCTTTTCGGGGCGGACACTAGCGCCCGGTCCTCAGACCCGCAACTGCGGCAAGCCCGTTCCTATCTGCCGACGCCCGCAAATTCGCGTCGCTGGTCGGGACCGTAGCCAAGCCAGCCCCGCGTGACTGCGGCGAGGTGATCGACGATCCGGACCCGTTGCGTCTGACCTTGAATCGCGGCTGCAATTTCGGCAGATCCGACGTAGGCCTCCAGATCGGCATCAATGAAAGTTGGCTGCGTCAGCGCAACGCCACTATCCGCGTCGAAGACCTGGAATTGATAGGAGATGTTGTGAACTGCTGCAGGTGCGCGGGCGATGGCAGCAGGCGTGACCGAATGGAAGCGGATCAGCTTTGCCGTCATGGTGACTGGTCGGCTGCCGGCCAGATCCGAGGCACCCGCCGTGATCCCTTCGTCGAGGATTGCTGCGACCTGGGCACGGCGATCACCAAACGGCTCGCCCCACCAGACGATATCCGCGCTTGGTGCAAAGCCGTTCCGGTTGGAAACGCTAAGCTCGTCGGGCGCAACCGCGATCACGTCGACCAACTTCCAGGTTTTCGTCACTTCCGGGGAGGGCGGCGCGTCGTAATTGACCTGCCACTTTCCCGCGCATCCGGCGACGAGAAAGACGGCCGTCAATGCCATCAACAGGTTTTTCATGTTCGATCCTTGTGACATCTGCCCTCGGCTCTTGTTGGCCGCATTCGGGGCTATTTAGCTGACAACGGCCAATTACCGGAGGGAAAACGCGAAAATCCGCAGTTATTGGCGATCCAATGTTTCCCCAATGTCGCAATATCCACCTCAGGTTGCGGGATTTTTGGATGCGTTCAACTTCACCGGTGACAGATGCACGGTCTGAGGTGGCTGAGTTCCATTACAAAACTCTCGCAAATCACCAGGATGTGTGGCACACTTTCTGCGTGCAAGAGCGCGAAAACGCGCCGGCAGAGGCAGTTCTAGGGGTAATGGAATGATACGTTTCGCAGCAGCGGCCGTGATCGTCGGGGTAGTGGCCAGCCCGCTTTTCGCAAATCAGATTGAACGCGCCTGTCTTCAGTCGGACCGCGCCGGTACGAACCGCGCAGTTTGCGGCTGTATTCAGGATGCCGCCAACCTGACGCTGACATCGAAAGACCAGCGTTTGGCGGCGACGTTTTTTCGAAACCCGGACCGGGCCCAGGAAATCCGACAATCATCGCAACGCGGACACACGACTTTCTGGCAGCGCTATCGCAATTTCGGACAAACGGCCGAGTTGTTCTGTCAGGGCTGAGGCGCAGTCCGACCGGGCAGCACGATCGAACGTGTCGCGATTTCTCGGACGGCTTATTCGAGCACGCCCCTCTGTCGCATTGCCCGCGCGTAAAGCCACAAGGCTACCGCGACGACAATTATCGCCGCGGTGAACCAGGCAGCCTCGGCTCCGACGATCTCGGACATTTTCACTTCTGAAAGAATGAAATTGTGGAGGAAGGTCACGGCCATGAAGACCAGCGCAAGTCCGAAACACGTGCCAGCATAGCGAGATCGCAACAAAAGCAGGAGCGATCCTGCGACCGAAAGCCAGACCGCCAACGCCCACGATGCCTGCACCCACGTCGGGAAGCTCTGGAAGTAGTCGATCTGGTCCTGGGTGAATTGCGCCATGTAGGGTTCATAGCGATATTGCGTCATCACGTAGTCGGCGGCAGCAAAGCCGTTCCAGATTAAAGTGACGATTCCCACAACCCACAGATGCCAAGGCGCGCGCATGTCATTTTCTCCCTCGTTTCGATCAGGTTAACATGGGGCCGGCGATCCGGAAACGGTTTCGGCCGAGCCGCAGGATTTTGGCGCACTTTGCACGAGCGGAATTCGCTTGGCACACAAACAAATTCGGCCCCGCCAATGGCAGGGCCGACCCTCGTTCCGTCACCGTCAAATCAGGCGGTTGCCTGAGCCTTGGCAATCTCTTTCTTGATCTTCAATGCGCTTGCAGAGAGATCGACATCCTTGGCTTTGGCAAGGAAGCTGTCCAGACCACCGCGATGATCGACGGTACGCAGCGCCGACGACGACACTTTCAGGCGGAATGTCCGGCCCAGCGTTTCCGACATCAATGCGGTTTCCGTCAGGTTCGGCAGAAACCGGCGGCGGGTCTTGTTGTTGGCATGGCTGACATTGTTGCCAGTCATCGGGCCTTTTCCAGTCAGTTCGCAGCGGCGCGACATGGGTTCATCCTCGGCGTTATGATCGTCTGGTGAAGGCCCGGTGGCCCTCGTCAATACAAACGGGCAGCGCCCTCAGGCCCTGCCCAGCAATCCGTTCGCGCGGTTTAGGATCTTCGCCGCCGATCGTCAAGACGGGAATCGAGCGGGGCGGCGAAGATGGTGGCCAGTGTTTTGGCATACGCGTCAGGATTATCGAACATCATACCGTGCCCGGCGTTGGGAATCGAGTGCACCGCGATGCCATTTTTCTCCAACATCCCCGGATCCGGGGAATCAGGCTTGGGCACCCGACCCTTTGACGGTAGATTTCTGGCGCCGAATATGAACGCACGCGGAATCGAGAGGGCGAAGAAAGAGGCGGCGAAGTCATCGGCCAGATGAACGAGCGCCACCGCATTGGCGTGCAACATCGCCGGGTCCGCCTGCCGCCAGCCCGCGGCCAATGCATCCGATCGCGCGTCACCTCCGCGCGCTTCGTCGTCGAGCATGGCGATCAAGGCGTCAAAGCCATCGCCTATCCATTCCTTGTGCGTCTGCGACGCAATGGACTTGGTTGCAACGCCGCCGCCGGGAAACAAGTTCGCCTCAGAGACGCCAAGGCGTGCGACCAGATCAGGGCGCAACCGGGCAAGGCAAATTGCCACTGTTCCGCCCATCGAGTGACCGCACACATCGACCTCGCCCAGACCAATATGATCAAGCGCGGCGGCGATGTCTTCGGCGTGGCTGAACGGCTCGCCATCGTGCCCCGGTGGACCATCCGAGAAACCGGAACCAAGATAGTCGATCATGAAAAGTCTTCGATCAGCGAGTGCCGGATGGGTTGCCGTGCCGAGGAACTGAGATACCGCTGGCTGGCTGAGACCGGGCAACAGGACCAGTGGCTTCCCGGTGCCAACGACGTGCCAGCGAATGGTCGCATTCCGATTGGGCAGGAAGGCGTGACCGAGATGGCTGTCGCTCATGTGTCGTCACCGGTCAGGTGCTTCAACACTTCCGCTGCGGCGGCCCCGGGTGCGCGCGTACCCGCTGCCACGTCGTCGGCCAGCCTCGCCATAGCGGCGTCGGCCTTTGGGTCGGATTCGAGGCGGTCAAGCAGGCCGCGCCGCACTTCGTCGGCAAACCAGACGCGCGCCTGGGCGGCCCGGCGCGCTGACCAGAAGCCGGAGCGTTTACGATAATCGGCGAGCGCCACCATCTCGGCCCAAGCGGTATCCAGGCCGGACCGTTCGAGCGCCGAAACCACCATCGCCTTGGGAAAGCCCGGCGCGTCGCCCTCGCGCTTGCGCAATAGCCTGAGCGCCCCGGCGTAATCGGCGACGGTGCGGGTTGCGGTCGATTTCAGCTCTCCGTCGGCCTTGTTGACGAGGATCAGATCGGCGATCTCCATGATGCCGCGTTTCACGCCCTGCAATTCGTCGCCGCCCGCTGGCGCGATCAACAGGACGAACAGGTCGGACATGTCGGCGACGATGGTTTCAGATTGCCCGACACCGACGGTTTCGATCAGAACAACATCAAATCCCGCCGCCTCGCAGACCGCGACCGCATCCCGCGTGCGACGTGCGACGCCGCCCAGATGGGTTTGGCTCGGGGACGGGCGAATGAACGCTTTCGGGTCGCGCGACAATTGCTCCATGCGGGTCTTGTCGCCAAGGATCGACCCGCCCGAGCGCGCCGAGGACGGATCGACGGCCAGCACAGCAACCCGCAGCCCCTGCCCCGTCAGCATCAGCCCGAACGCTTCGATAAAGGTCGACTTGCCGACGCCAGGTGTGCCGGACAGCCCGATCCTGAGCGCCTGTTTGCCGCTGCCGGCCAGACGTTCCAGCAGCGCGTCGGCCTCGGCCCGGTGATCGGCCCGACCGCTTTCGACAAGGGTGATCGCGCGTGCGAGAGCGCGGCGGTCGCCGCTAAGAACCGCGTTGGCAAGGCTGTCGGTCTTGTCTGTCATCGGCCCGGACCATGGCGTGGCGCGCTTCATGTGTCCAGTGAGCACTCGCAGGCGGGCAAGGCTTGCGCTAAGCCCGTTCGCATGGATCAGGTTCTGCCCATCGACGCTGTTTTGCCCGAGTTCATCGAGGCACTTCGCCGTGATGCCCAAGCGGTGCTTCAGGCACCGCCGGGTGCGGGCAAGACGACGCGGGTTCCGCTGGCCATGCTGGAGGCAGATCTGTGCGAGGGTCGCATTCTGATGCTGGAGCCGCGCCGGCTGGCAGCACGCACGGCGGCGGCGCGTATGGCCGAGACATTGGGCGAGGACCTGGGTCGGACGGTCGGCTACCGCATCCGGGGCGAGGCCAAGGTCTCGGGTGCCACGCGCATCGAAGTGGTGACCGAGGGCATCCTGACGCGGATGATCCAGTCCGACCCTTCGCTGGCGGGTGTCGGCGCGGTGATCTTCGACGAATTCCACGAACGCTCGTTGAATGCCGACCTTGGTCTTGCGCTGGCTCTGGAGGTGCGCGTGGCGCTGCGTGACGATCTGATCCTGGTCGTCATGTCGGCCACGCTGGACGCGGATCCGGTTGCCGCGTTGATGGGCGGCGCACCGATTGTCACATCCCAGGGACGTGCGTTTCCAGTCGAGACGCGCTGGCTTGAGCGTCCGCTTGGCAAGGACCGGCGGTTCGAGGACGCGATGGCTGATCTGATCCGCGAAAGCGTTGCTGCGAACGATGGTGGCGTGCTGGCGTTTCTGCCCGGCGAGGGCGAGATCCGGCGCGTCATGGCGCGACTTGGCGGGCTTGGCGGAGTGACAATCCAGCCGCTTTACGGTGCGATGCCGTTTGCGGCGCAGCAGGCGGCGTTGCGGTCGACGGGGGGGCGCAAGCTGGTGCTGGCGACGTCGATTGCCGAGACCTCGTTGACGATCCCCGATGTGCGGATCGTCGTGGATGGCGGGCTGGCGCGACGCGCGCGGTTCGACCCCGGTTCGGGCATGTCGCGACTGGTGACCGAGCGGGTGACGCGCGCCGAGGCTGACCAGCGCCGCGGTCGCGCGGGACGTGTTGCCGAAGGCGTGTGTTATCGGCTGTGGACGCGCGGCGAGGAAGGGGCGCTGGCCGCCTATCCGCCTGCCGAAATCGAGGCTGCCGACCTGAACGGGCTGGCGCTGGAACTGGCGGATTGGGGATCGGATGCGATACCGTTTCTGACACCTCCGCCCGAGGCAGCTTTGGCCGAAGCGCGGGCGCTGCTGGGCGATCTTGGGGCATTGGCGGATGGTGCGATAACCGATCACGGGCGGGCACTGGCGGCCATGCCGCTGCATCCGCGCCTGGCCCATATGCTTGCGGTCGCAGGCAAGGACGCGGCACCTCTGGCGGCATTGCTGGGCGATCGCGATCCGTTGCGCGGTGTCGGCGTCGATCTGAATTTGCGGTTGGAAGCGTTGAATAGTGGACGGCGCGAACCGGCCCTTGAGCGCATCCGATCCGAAGCGAAGCGACTGGCGCGGGGTGTCCGCGAAACGCGGGTGAGCGATGCGGCGGAACAGGCGGCGCTGGCCTATCCCGACCGCATCGGTCTGCGCCGTCCGGGCGACGATCCGCGCTGGCTTTTGTCCGGCGGCAAGGGCGCGAAGATGGATGCGGGCGATCCGCTGGCGGGCGTGCGTTTGTTGGTTGTGACCGACACCGACGGGCATCCGCGCGACGCGATGATCCGGCAAGCCGTCGCGATCTCGGAAGCTGCATTGCGCGAGGTTCTGGGCGAACGGATTGAGGAATACCGCTTCGTGCGCTGGTCGAAACGCGCCAACCGGGTCGAGGCGTTGATCGAAGAACGGTTGGGTGCGATCGCTTTGTCCTCGCAGCGTTGGAGCGATGCGCCCGGGGGTGAAGTGGCCCAAGCGATGCTGGAGGGTGTGCGGCTTTTGGGGGTCGCGGCCTCGCCTGCGGCGGACCGGTTCCGGGCCCGCGTGGCGTTGGTTCGGGAGGCTGGTCACGCGTTGCCGGCGATGGACGATGCCGCGTTGTTGGAGCATCTGGAGCAATGGTTGCTGCCGCATCTCGGCAAGGTGCGAAGCGCTGCCGATTGGAAGGCGTTCGACCTTTTGCCGGCGCTCAGGGCGATGCTGGACTGGGATCAGATGCAGCTTGTTGACCGCGAGGCTCCAGCGCATTTCGAGACGCCACTGGGGCACAGGAT
>JBBKWG010000244.1:0-7959 GCA_037968835.1 Paracoccaceae bacterium | reverse complement strand
AGGCGAAACGCTGGAATCCGCGGACGCCGACTAGGACCTGCCGCCAATTCGGTTTTCAGCGGTTCGCCTTCACGCTATGACGTCGCCAACACAAAAGAAAAGGGCCGAGGCATGAGCACTCCGAAACCCGTAGTCCTGTGTATTCTGGACGGCTGGGGCTACCGCGAGGACCGCACGGCGAACGCGCCTGCGCTGGCCGACACACCGACGTTCGATCGGATCATGCGCGAATGTCCGACGGCCTTCCTGACAACACACGGACGCGATGTCGGATTGCCGACGGGACAGATGGGAAATTCCGAGGTCGGTCACACCAACATCGGCGCGGGCCGCGTGGTGGCGATGGACCTCGGCCAGATCGACCTCGCGATCGAGGACGGCAGCTTTTTCAAGAACGCCGCCCTGCTCGACTTCATTTCAAGGCTCAAGGACAGCGGCGGCTCGGCGCATCTTTTCGGCGTCGCGTCCGACGGCGGCGTTCACGGTCATATCCTGCACACCTTGGCGGCGGCAAAAGCCATCGCCGAGGCTGGCGTTCCAGTCATCATCCACGCCATAACTGACGGCCGGGACGTTCCGCCGAAGTCAGCCAAAGGCTACCTCGAGCAACTCGAAGACGGATTGCCCGAGGGCGCAAGCATCGGGACGGTGATCGGACGCTATTACGCGATGGACCGTGACAACCGGTGGGACCGCGTCGAGACCGCATTCAACGCCATTCGCTTCGGGCAAGGACAAACCGCCATAACCGCGCAGGACGCGATCGAAGCCGCATATGGCGATGAAAAAACCGACGAATTCATTCCCGCCACCGTCATCGGCGATTACTCCGGAATGAAAGACGGCGACGGCCTGTTCTGTCTGAATTTCCGGGCCGACCGCGCCCGCGAGATACTGTCCGCGCTAGCTGCCCCCGAATTCGACAGGTTTCAGCGCAAGTCCATTCCCGATTACGCAGCGGTTCTCGGCATGGTCGACTATTCGACGGACCACAACGCCTACATGACGACGGCATTTCCCAAGCAGAAGATCGTCAACACACTAGGTGAATGGGTGGCGCAACATGGCCTGACCCAGTTCCGTCTGGCCGAGACCGAGAAATATCCCCACGTCACGTTCTTCCTTAACGGCGGCAAGGAGACCGCCGAGACCGGGGAAGATCGCTTCATGCCGAAATCCCCCAATGTCGCGACCTACGACCTTCAGCCCGAGATGTCGTCGGTCGAGGTTACCGACAAGTTCGTCGAAGCGATCGAGGCGCGGTATGATCTGATCGTGACCAACTACGCCAACCCCGACATGGTCGGTCACACCGGCGATCTGGATGCAGCCATCAAAGCCTGCGAGGCCGTCGACCAGGGGCTGGCGCGGGTTCTGGCGGCACTGGAAAAGACCGGCGGCGCGATGATCCTGACGGCCGACCACGGAAATTGCGAAACCATGGTCGATCCCGATACCGGCGAGCCGCACACCGCGCACACGACCAACCTCGTGCCGGTTGCGATCTTCGGCGGACCAAAAGGCATCACGCTTGCGGACGGGCGGTTGGCCGATCTTGCCCCAACAATTCTGGAACTGATGAACTTGCCAAAACCCACCGAAATGACCGGCCGAAGTCTGATCCGGAGATGACACCAAAGAGCGTCGCTTTCATTCTATCTTGCTGCCTTGCCTTGCCCGCCCAGGGCCAGGAAGCGGCGAAACTCGCGCGCGACGCGTCAAGACAACTCGAGGCGGCAACGGCGGCTTTATCGGAAACTGCATCTGCGCGGGACCGGATCGCGGCCCTGACAAAGACCGTGCGCGCCTACGAGAACGGCCTGTCGGCGATGCGCGAAGGCTTGCGCCGCGCCGCGCTGGAAGAACGCAGCCTGCGCGCGCGCCTTGATACCGAGGATGCGCGACTGGCGGAATTGCTGACGATTCTGGTCACGGTCGAACGCACGCCCGAAGCCATATCGCTACTCCATCCCGCCGGGCCGCTCGAAAGCATTCGCGCGGGAATGATTGTCGCCGAACTCACGCCCGCATTGCAAGCCAGGGCGCAGTCACTCGCGGGCGAACTCGAAACACTTTCGATGCTCGTCGCGTTGCAAAGCGCGGGTATCGACACACTCGAAGCGGGATTGGAAGATATCCGCACTGCCCGGCTTCAGTTGTCGCAGGCCATGTCGGACCGCACCGATCTCCCGGCACCGATTGCCACCGACGATGCCGCGATCGAGGCGCTTATCAACAGCAGCGAGACCCTTGCCGCCTTCGCCGACAGCCTCGCCGGGACGCCCGACACAGCCCTGCCGCGACTTGCAACGCCCTGGCCGATGCCCATCAACGGGCAGGTTCTGCGCCGCTTCAACGAAGCCGATGCCGCCGGCGTGCGCCGCCCCGGCTGGGTGATCGCGACCGAGCCGCAGGCCGTGGCCATCGCGCCGGTTCCCGCTACGGTGCGGTTTTCCGGCGATCTGCCCGGTCAGGGCAAAGTCGTCATCCTTGAACCCGCCGCCGCGCAATTGGTGATTCTCACTGGCCTTGGCGAAACCTTCGCCGTGCGCGGCCAGATCGTTTCCGAAGGTGACGCAATCGGCCTGATGGGTGGAAAGAGCGACCCGACACAAGAGAAATTGATCGAAACTTTCGCCGCGGGTGGTCAACCTCGTAGCGAAACGCTTTATATGGAGCTAAGACAGGTCCAAAAGCCGGTGGATCCAGCGATCTATTTCGCGCCCGGTATGGAATAAGGATGAGGCAATGAAAAAATTCTTTCTGGCAAGCATCACAGGCGTGATGTTTGGTGCGGTCATGACGACGCAGGTCGCTGGCCCTCTACTGGCACAAGAGGCCGACAAGAAGGCCTCGGTCTACGAGCAGCTCGACCTGTTCGGCGACATCTTCGAGCGCATCCGCTCGCAATACGTCGAGGACGTCGATGAAAGCGATCTGATCGAGGCGGCCATTAACGGCATGCTGACCTCGCTTGACCCGCACTCCTCCTATCTTTCGCCGGACGACGCCGCCGACATGCGGGTTCAGACGCGCGGTGAATTCGGCGGGCTTGGCATCGAAGTCACCCAGGAAGAGGGCTTCGTGAAGGTCGTCTCGCCAATCGACGGAACCCCCGCCGATAACGCGGGCATCGAAGCCGGCGACTTCATCACCCATGTCGACGGTGAAAGCGTGCTTGGCCTCAATCTTGACGAGGCGGTCGATATGATGCGCGGTCCGGTCGGTAGCGAGATCATCATCACTGTCGTTCGCGACGGCGAGGCCGAACCGTTCGACGTTTCGATCATCCGCGACACGATCCAGTTGACCGCGGTCCGCTCGCGCATTGTCGGCGAAACCGTCGTGCTGCGTCTGTCCACCTTCAGCGATCAGACCTATCCCTCGATGCGCGAACAGCTTCAGGAAAAGGTCAAAGAGCTTGGCGGCATGGAGAAGGTCAACGGATTTGTGCTCGACCTGCGCAACAACCCCGGCGGTCTGCTGACCCAGGCGGTTCGCGTTTCCGACGCCTTCCTCGACGCTGGCGAAATCGTCTCGACCCGTGGCCGCGACCCGCAGGACGGTGATCGGTTCAACGCCGAAGTCGGTGATCTGGCCGAGGGCAAACCGATTGTCGTGCTCATCAACGGCGGCTCGGCCTCGGCGTCGGAAATCGTCGCCGGTGCCCTCAAGGATCATCGCCGCGCCATCGTTGTCGGAACCAAAAGCTTCGGCAAAGGCTCGGTGCAGACGGTGATGCCGCTGCGCGGTGAAGGTGCCATGCGGCTGACCACGGCGCGCTACTACACGCCGTCGGGTCGTTCGATCCAGGCGCTTGGCGTGTCTCCGGACATCGTGGTCCAGCAGCCGCCCAGGAAAGATGTAGAGGAAGATGAAGAGACGCCACCGCGCGGTGCCCGTTCCGAAGCGGATCTGCGCGGCAGTCTGAACAACGACAGCCTCAGCGAAGACGAGCGCCGTCAGATCATCGAAGAGCAGGACAAGGCCGAAAAGGCCGCGGAACTGCGCGAAGAGGATTACCAGCTTGCCTACGCAATCGACATTCTGAAGGGTCTGTCGGCGCTCGGGCCGGAATACGCGGCGGCATTGGCGGCCAGCGGAAACTGACGAATACTCAAAGCCTCAGTCAGACCGGCGCGTTCAATCGCGCCGGTCTTTTCGTTTGTGCGCAGTCGATATGTGCGGAAATCGCGGTTTACCTCGCCTGAGACCGGGTTATATCCGGCGTCTAGGAGATTCCCATGGCAGCGATTGTGCAGGTCAAAGACCTGGTAAAAACCTTTGATGGCGGCTTTCAGGCCCTGAAATCCGTCAGCCTCGACATTGAGCAAGGCGAGATTCTGGCGCTGCTTGGCCCCAACGGCGCGGGCAAGACGACGCTTATTTCGACAATCTGCGGGATCTCCAACCCAACGTCCGGCACCATCACAGTCGGCGGCCACGATGTGATTCAGGATTACCGCGCCGCGCGTAGCCTGATTGGACTGGTGCCGCAGGAAATCAATCTTGAACCGTTCGAGTTCGTCATCAATACCGTGCGGTTCTCGCGTGGACTGTTCGGCAAGGCTGCCAACGATGCGCATATCGAGCAGGTTCTCAGAGACCTCTCGCTTTGGGACAAGCGCGACGCGCGCATTTCCCACCTGTCGGGCGGCATGAAGCGGCGTGTGCTCATCGCCAAGGCGCTCAGCCACGAGCCTCGCATATTGTTTCTCGACGAGCCGACCGCTGGCGTCGATGTCGAGTTGCGCAAGGACATGTGGTCGCTTGTCGAGCGGCTCCAGGCCGATGGCGTAACCATCATCCTGACAACCCATTATATCGAAGAGGCAGAATCAATCGCCGACCGGGTCGGTGTCATCAACAACGGTGAAATCCTGCTGGTTGAGGACAAGAAATCGCTGATGACCCGCATGGGTCGCAAGGAAATGCGCATCGAGTTGACCGAACGTGTCGAAGCACTTCCCGCGTCCCTTTCGTCCTATGATCTGCATTTGACCGACGACGGGAATTCGCTTGTCTACAGCTACGACACACGCGGCAAGCGCACGGGCATCACCTCGCTGCTGAAGGACCTTCAAGCTGCGGGAATCGGGCTGCGCGACGTGCAGACTTCGCAAAGCTCGCTCGAGGATATATTCGTCGGCCTCGTAAGGGAAAACGCATGAACTGGTATGGTGTCCGCGCGATCTGGCGCTTCGAGATGGCACGTTTCTTCCGGTCGATCATCCAGTCCATCGTGTCGCCGGTGCTGTCGACATCGCTGTATTTCGTCGTCTTCGGCGCCGCCATCGGCAGCCGCATCCAACAGGTCGAGGGGGTCAGCTACGGCGCTTTCATCGTGCCGGGATTGATCATGCTCAGCGTTCTCCAGCAGTCGTTGCAGAACGCCAGTTTCGGCATCTACTTCCCGAAATTCATCGGAACGATCTTCGAAATCCTGTCGGCACCGCTGAACTCGTTCGAGATCGTTCTGGGCTACGTCGGGGCAGCAGCCACCAAGTCGTTGCTGATCGGTCTCATCATCCTCGCCACGTCATTCTTCTTCGTCGATATTTCCATCGCTCATCCGTTCTGGATGATCACCTTTCTTCTGCTGACCTGCCTGTCGTTTGCGCTATTGGGCTTCATTCTCGGCATCTGGGCCAAAAGCTTCGAGCAATTGAACCTGGTGCCGCTCCTCGTCGTCACCCCGCTCGTGTTTCTGGGCGGATCGTTCTACTCGATCACCATGTTGCCCCCGGTCTGGCAGACCATCTCGCTTTTCAATCCGGTTCTCTACCTCGTGTCCGGTTTCCGCTGGTCGTTTTTCGGAACCTCCGACGTGCCGGTCGCGGCCAGTCTGCTGGCGATCACCGGCTTCACGGCGCTCTGCCTCGGCATCGTCTGGTGGATCTTCCGTTCCGGTTACCGACTTAAATCATAGGACACTTCGCCCACGGCCATTCCGGCCAACAATTGCGTGTCCAGCGACGCTTCCGCCTTGTTGCCACCTGTCGAGCAGCCTACATCGGTGGCCATGAGGCGTTTAATTCCATTTCTTAAATCCCACCCGACCGTTGCGGTTTTACGGCTGCACGGCATGATTGCGGCACAGGCACGAAGTGGCGCGCTGAACGATGCGGGACTTGCCGCGCTGATCGAAAAAGCGTTCCGAAAAGGAAAGCCCGCAGCGGTCGCGCTTGTCATCAATTCCCCCGGCGGCAGCCCTTCGCAATCCTCGCTCATCGCGGGTCGCATCCGGCGTCTGGCCGACGAGCTTGAAGTCAAGGTCTATGCCTTCGTCGAGGACGTCGCGGCATCCGGCGGCTATTATCTGGCGACAGCGGCCGACGAAATCTGGGTCGACCGCCATTCCATCGTCGGGTCGATCGGAGTGATCTCGGCGGGCTTCGGGCTCGATGAATTCATCGCCCGGCACGGCATCGCGCGCCGCGTTTACACAGCCGGCAAATCGAAGTCGATGCTCGATCCCTTCCGCCCCGAAGATCCCGAGGACGTGAAGCGGATCAAGACGCTGCAAGAACACATCCACCGCGAGTTCATCGACCACGTGAAGACTGCTCGCGGTGCCAGACTGAAAGACGACGCCGATCTCTTCAACGGCGACATCTGGGTCGGTGACGGCGCGATGGAGACGGGTTTGATCGACGGCGTCGCCCATCTCGTTCCGAAGATGAAGGAGATCTTCGGCGACAAGGTGAAATTCCGGAACTACCAGCAACGACGGCCCTTTTTCACCCGCTTCGGTGCCCGGGTTGTCGATGACGCGCTGGGTGCGATCGAAGATCGCGCTGCGTTCTCGCGGTTCGGGGTCTGAAAGCATGATCGTCAAGATCGTCACGCTGTTTTTGATCTTCATCGTCGTGCTCGGCATGTTCGGCAAGCTGAAGTTGCTGCTTCCCGGAAAGAACCGCCTTGCCTCGATTCGTTGCAAGAATTGCGGTCGCTACCGGATCGGCAAAAGCGATTGCCCCTGCGGGAAAGGCTGAAAAATGGAGTTCGTCTTTGCCGGCGTCGGACTCGTCATACTTCTGCTTGCGGGCGACCTTTTGGTTCGCGGCGCCGTCAACGTCTCGCTCAGGCTCGGCGTTCCCGCGCTCATCGTCAGCCTGACCATCGTCGCCTTCGGGACGTCCGCGCCCGAGATGCTGGTCTCGGTCAAGGCCATCTTCGACAACGCCCCCGGCCTGGCACTCGGTAACGTCGTCGGGTCCAACACCGCGAATATCCTGCTGGTCCTCGGTATCCCGGCGCTGATCTCGGGATTGCAAACGTCCGAATGCGACACGCGAAAAAGCTATGTGACGATGCTTCTGGTCACGGTGGTCTTCGTCGGCGTCGCGTTTTTCGGGCCGATCACCTGGGTCCACGGCGCTTTCCTGCTGGCTCTGATGTCGGTGATCCTGGCCGATCAGGCGCGTGACGCCCTGGCCCATCGCCGTGCCCTTGAAGACGACCTCGAAGGCGTCGATCCGGACATGGGTTGGTTGAAGATCCTGCTGTTTCTGGGGCTTGGATTGCTCGGGCTGCCGCTCGGTGCAGATATCCTCGTCGACAGCGCCCTTGTCATCGCCAAGAATTTCGGTGTGTCCGACAGCGTTATCGGCCTGACGCTGGTCGCGCTTGGAACCTCGCTGCCCGAACTGGCCACCACGATCATGGCGGCCGCCCGGCGTCAGGCGGATGTCGCGCTCGGCAACGTGATCGGCTCGAACATCTTCAATCTTCTCGCCATCATCGGTATCGCCAGCCTGTTTGGAAATATCCCGATTGATCCGGCGTTCCTGCGCTTCGATCTCTGGGTGATGCTCGGCGCGTCGGTCTTGCTTGCGCCGTTCATCTTTGCCAAAAACCTGAACATGACCAAACGTTGGGGGACTGCCTTGACCGCTCTCTACATCGCCTATGTCGTCGCCGTGGTGCGGATGTGACCGGGCGGGCGCTTGTCACCGG
>JBBKWG010000243.1:0-5016 GCA_037968835.1 Paracoccaceae bacterium | reverse complement strand
CTTCCGGCACACATCGACCGTCGGCATTCCGGCCTCCTGCTCCTTCAGCATCGCGATGATCTGCTCCTCGCTGAACCTTGATCGCTTCATTCTCCGTCTCCTCGTTTGGAGCGGATTCTACACAAAACTGGAGGAGGTTCAGGGTCTCAGGTAACCCGTGGTGTCTTGTAATTTTGATGTGGCTCAGCCAGAGCGATTACGATGTCATCTGGTATCTTAAAGCATTGACAAAATTTCGATGGTCGTGGGGCGGCATGTTGAGGTGTGTCATCGGAACGCGGGTTTGTCTCGCTGTCGCCACTGTCTCGCCAGGGGCGTCATGATCTACATCGAGGGCATGGAAGCAGGACATGGCGTGTTCCGGATAGAGCGTCTGGACGAACCCTTCGTCATTCACAGTCCTGGCCGCACGAAAGCGACAACACAGGTGAACTGCGGAACGTGCCAACGTTCTGTCTGGCCAGAAACTCATCGAAGTTAAATACTTCTGTTACGGAGGAGATGGTGAACCACATTGTTTACCGTCTCACCCTGCAGTATGCTGCACTCTCTTTGATCACGTCTCCATTTTTCGGAGCCCCGCGCCGCGTGTGAGCCGCGCGGGGCTTCTCTTATTCTCGCCTGACTGGTGCGACTGACGCATAGGGCCGGATGTTTCCTGGTATTTGCCATTCGGCTACGACGTGCTCTTGCGGATTACCCGAGCGCTGGAATCCCGGCGCTGATCCCCTGTGCGCATCGCCGTCCGCATCCCCGCCTCGCCGGTCTCGACCAGGGCATAGATGCGATCGGGCGGGGCGGGGTTCGTGTAGCCGCCCTGGCGTCCTGTCTCATGCGGCGTCAGGTACGGCTGGCTGGCCTTGCGGCAGGCGGTGCGCAGCGCGGAGGTCAGACCGGTGCGGTCACCGTAGCCGAACACACGCGACGGCATCCGCCGGCCATTCCTGCAATCGTGCGACCGGCGCGGCTTCAGGGTCGCCAGAACCGCCACCATCTCGGGCGAGATCTTCACCCATTGCGCGGCATGGGCCTGCACCACGCGCAGCCAGAGCCAGCTGCCGGCTCTGGCCGCGCCCGGCGTCTTGGTCGATGCGCGCCTGCGCCGAGAACCCCTTGATGCGGATCGGCGGGCAACGCCCGAGCTGGTGAGCTTGATTGATGACGGCCGAGACCTGCGTCAGCACCGCGCTTCCAGGTGTCGGTCGCTGCCTTCGGATAAAGCCAGGGCGCGATTTTCCGGACGAGTTCAGGCGATACGTCCCGTACCGCGACATCGCCGATCTCCGGAACAATGCGGATCAAGAACTTTGCGGTGGTGGGTTTCGCAGGATAGAGATTTGTCGCTTGGGCGAAGGTCAGCGCTTCCGGTTCCACCCCGAGGATTGAACGACGGACAACTCGGGCTTCTTCTTCGCGGGTCCAATCCCTCGCGCCAGCTTCTGAAGCCGCTTGAGTGCTGCAGCGGTATGGCTCCATGATAGCGCGCCCATCGTAGTCGACGCGGCCGCGAACTCACCAGATGTCTCCGCGCCGGTTAGGTTTGAGCGGCATTGCGCATCCTCCATGTTTCTGTCGAACTGGTCCGGCATGATGATCACCGCCTGCCCCAGAACGTGCCAAGCCCCGAGTTTACGGGCGCGCTCACGCAACGCCCGTTCGCTCAGCTTCAGGCACATCGCGGCCGAAGCCGCGACCCAACCCTCAGGCGTCTTGCCGTCCTTGAGAAATCGGCTCGGCTGGGTCATCGATTTTTCTGCAATGCAGATACAAATCGTATATACTTAAATGCGTTGGTCTCTAACCATATTGTATCTACATCACGCAAATGAAGTACGAGTGGGATCCGGTGAAAGCGAAAAGCAATGTCGAAAAGCACGGCTTCGGTTTCCTCGAAATTGCCGAGTTCGACTGGACGACGTCCCTCGTCGTTCAAGACACTCGTGACTATGTGGATGAAGTTCGGTTTATCGCCTTCGGACGGATCGGAGTCAGGCTTTGCGTCTGTGTGTTCACGGATCGTAAGGGATGGCGTCGCGTCATCATGCTGCGCAAGGCGAACAACCGCGAGATCGACCGATATGAGGAGTGGAATGATGGTTGATAGAAAGCAACCGAGCCGACCAGTATCCGAACCGACCCGTCGCGCCTCGACTAAAAGTTCGGCTGGGGGGAACAGAAAGCCGCCAGCATCCGGGGAGGAGTTGCAGATCAGGAGGCCCGCCGGAGACGCCGGCCTGATCGTGAGGACCGACATTGGAAAAATCTTTGAGGCCGGTGAGTCGCGACCTGGGAGTGCGGCAAGGATCAAGAGGCCCACCCGGGAGGAGGACGCTGAAATCACAAAAGCAGCCGCTGCTGATCCGGACGGCGGCCTTTTGACCGACGATGAGTTCAAAGCTGCGCCACGCGTGCGCGGCCCACAAATATCTCCGACGAAAGTCCCCGTGAGCATCCGACTGGATCCTGACATTGTTGAGGCGCTTAAGGCGGACGGGCCCGGCTGGCAGTCCCGCGCCAACGATTTGCTCCGCGAGAAGCTGAAGCTCGATAGCTGAGGATCGACGCCGCTTTCGAGGGAAGAGACGGCGGCGCTCAGCCATCGCGGCGGGCCTCGAGCGCCCGGTGTTCGAGCCGTGCGATCTCTAGGATCGTCGGTTTCAGCTCAGCCGGCGCCGTGTCATAGTGGCGTCCGAGGCGGCCGTTCAGGCGCGGCAGCAGCGCGCGCGGGATCAGCGCCCAGTTCGCCGGGTCGGTGTTGGTCTTGTCGGCGTCCAGGCATTTCAGGGCCACGCCGTCGGGAACCGAGCCATGGGCGCACTCCCAGAGCCAGCGGTGCTTGAATGCCATGTGGGTCGAGGCGCTGGCTATGGTACGTCGTTACGTCTGTATCCGACGATGCTATGCTTCCTGCATGCGGGTCGCAGCATGAGGAACAACGTTAGGAAACAGCAGATCACGGCCACCCATGCTCCAAAAGCAGCGGACTGGCTGGTCCGTCACTTTGGGTTCGAGGAGGCTGGCAGGTATCATGGCGATGATGGTGTCGTTACCAATATCGAACTTCGCGTTGGCGATGATGAAATATGGCTAGATAACTATCCCAGATGCTGGGCAGAGGCGAGACGAAAACCCGATCAATGGATTGGGATCTGGGTTGCCAACGTTGCTGAATACAGAGAGCGTGTGGCTGATTGCGGGGCAGAGGTACCGCCGTTGCGGGAACGCGATCATGGGGCCCGAGAATTCTCGGACAAAGACCCCGAGGGATATGTCTGGGGCTTTCTGCAGCGGATTTAGGCAAGCACCCAGCGGCTATGATGCTATACTTTGGCAATAGTCCGAATAAACATGGCATCCTCAACATGGATCAAGCTTTCATACAAACATTCCATTGGATGGAAGAAATTTTCGAAGAACTTCAGTTGCCCGGTATAAGCAAAGACACGTTCATGAACCGACCCAGTCTACGTCATCGAGGAAAGTCGATTCTCGGGTCAAAAGACGGAGAATCTCTGGTGGTGCACTGTCCTTTGGAAATCAAGGAATTGCTCCTTGAGACTGAGCCAGAAATCTATTTTCAGACCGATCACTACGTCGGGTATCCAGCTTTGCTGATGCGACCAGAGAAAAAAATCGACAAGGTGCGTCTCCGGGCAAGGATCGAGGCGGCGTGGCGGATGAACGCGACCAAACGGCAAATCACAAAGTATGAGGCCGAGAGAACGGCTCACGGTAAATAGACTTGGAGAGCCAAGCGTTGAGGGAGCAAGGTCCGATTCGTCCCGCACAGCGGTCGTAGCCCTTGGCAGAATGCTGCGCCGAGCGCGAATGTCGGGTTTGACGCGCCGCACTGCAGCATCTCAGACAATTGAACTACGGCAGCGAAGGGCCGATCGCGATCTACTCCTCAGAGCGATCCGAGGTGTCACGATCGCGGACGTAGTTCCCTTTGAGCGAAAAGGCGGCAGCCAGGAATCACGTCGGACGGTCCAGAGTTCGTAAGTTGGAATCAGTTGGTCAGAGGCATCCTGGGAACCAAGATTCAGTTCGATTTCGTCCTCGGAACGGGAGAAAATGGACGAGCCGCAGATTGGACGGAAAAACCGGCCTGTGTAGTCGCGTGTTTCGCCATCAACGCTCACAGCATCTTGCGGGAAAACTGCAGAAGCATGAAAAAGGGTGCCATGATGTTTGCGGCAGTCGAGGCAATGGCAAATGCCGACCCGGTATGGGAGGCCCAACGCCACAATTCGGACTTTGCCACACAGACAACCGCCGGTGAAGCGATCCATGATGGTCTCCTTTGGAATCTGATTGTTCGTTCAGACTCTGCCGATGGATGTTTGTTGCGGCAAGCATGAAGGACCGCATTCATTGTGCGAAACACTCAACGTCGAAGAGGCGGTTTGGGCCGTTCGCAACAATTTTAAACCGTCCTTCAAGCGCCAAATGCTCTGCGACGCGGAAGGCGGCTTCGAGCCGATTGTGTTGAAAAAGTCCGAAATTTCAAATTCGCGAATTTCCGCCAGAACTCCTTGAAAAAAGGAAGCCGGATGGGATTGTTCGTGAAACGAGGAGAGCTTGCACATGAGCAAAGAAAGGCAATTTTGGCCGACCCCCTCGCCAAAACCAGTTGATCGGCTTGTATGGCGAAAAATTTCGTCATTCAGAGCCAAAACTGGAGTTTTTCAACACAATCAGCCCACAGTGTCAAATACTGCGAGTTGTGCGAATGGCGGCTTGTGTGCCGATCGCAATTGGTTGCCCGTATCTTCCCCGGATGTTTGGGCTCCGAGCAAGCGAATGTGATCGATTTGACAAATTGGGCGAAAGGATCGACATGCGAATTGGTGTTATTGGGTGTGGAACGATTGCCTGTGCAGCGGTGCAAGGGATCGCGGGTGACGGACATCAAATCACCGTTTCGGAACGAAGCGCTCACTACGCTGCTTTTCTTGACGAGACATATGACAATGTCCGGGTCGCGGACAATCAGGGCGTCGTGGACGCAAGCGA
>JBBKWG010000242.1:0-11195 GCA_037968835.1 Paracoccaceae bacterium | reverse complement strand
CTTTCTACAGCCGCAAAGCCCCGCACCCGCAGAATGGATTGGAAAAGCGCCCAGACACCCTCGCTGTCCAGGGGTTCGGACGAAAGCACTGTGACCTCGCCGGCAAGATCGGGGTCAAGCACCAGCGTTCGCCCGGTGATCTCTGAAACCTGTTCGGCCAGAACGCTGATCTCGGTGTCGCGAAGGTTGATGACAAATGTGCCGTCTTGCTGTGCAGTCGCATTTGTAGAGACAAGCGAAATCAAGCAAACAAAGACAATCACAATCCGGTTCATTACGCCCACATCATTATTTCAGGGGAAAACTCATGGTGATGGTTTTTCCATCTCTAATTATCTCCAGCCGAGCAACACCAGAGGCTGCTATGTCATCATAGCGCTTCGAGTCCTGTTCAACGTCGCCGACGGCTTGTCCGTTAACACTGGAAACAACGTCGCCTGGGCGCAGACCAGCCAATCGCACGCCCACATCATGCTCTTCGTTTATGATGTATCCGTTTTCACTCGCCGTCAGCCCAATATCGCGCAGCACGTCACTTGGATTGCTGATGATCCTTTCGCGCCACAGGTTGATGTAATCTTCCGTCGTCTCAGGGACGATCTCTTCGACTTCGGGACGGGCCTCGGCATTCGTGATGAGTGCGCGCATCCGATCGAACGGCGAAAGCTCATCTGACGCTTCAGGTGTCATCGCTGCGACTTGTGAATTCGGAAAAGACAGGGTCTGGCGGGCCCCCTCGACTTCTATGGTGACCATTGTCGCCGCGACTTCCAGCAACACAACGTCGTCAATCACGGTCTCGCCCGGGCGATACACGCGTGTAATCCCATCGACTGCGATGAAAGCATAAGAAAGATCGGCGACGTCATTCAAGACAACCCCTCGCAGCACCAGGTCAAGTTCGGTTTCCTCGATCGGGACTACCTGTCCGTCTGAAACGATCTTGCTACCGAAAGGAGCGAGTGCGGCAACCGACGAAAGATCAAGCTCGGCGGCGCGAACGATTGCCTGAGCAGGCAATGCAACCTCTGCCGAATGGTCCGCGCTCTCTCCCATCAGGTGCCAGGAGGCGCGCCCGCCAGCGACCGCGAGCGAGGCCAGGACAACTAATAACACGACGATACGTGACAGACTGATCAGCCGGCTCATTTGACAATTTCCTGCGATCTGATGTCGACGAAGCCCGTCAGAACGTAAAACACAGCCTCGCCGTCGCTCCCGCGGACGGAAATGTCGACCCTTTCGACATCTGGATCCAGCGTTTCACTTCGCATGACCGCAATGCGCCAATCCTCGCCCATCATTGTCACTCGATCCGTCGATGCGATCTCGAGGCGAAGTGCTGCGAGGTGATTGTCAGCGACCCATCGTGCGACGGTGCGATTGCGAATGTCGGAAATTCGAGAGGCATGGGTTTCCGTTGCAGTCAAGAGAGACACCGAACCGACCGCAAGCACGACGAGCGCCACCATGACCTCGATCAGAGTGAAACCTGACTCGGGATTGCGCTGTGGGCGAAGACACACTGTCATTGTGATGGCACTCCGATTGACGTCGAGGCGCCATCGAAAGTCACCATGCGCCGCGTGGTCGCCGAGGCGAACGAGATAGTCAGCGGTTCGTCATCTTGCGGCAAAAGATCGGGGCCGATCACCCGTGCGCCCGATCTTGCATCGGACACCATTCGAAGCCCTCCGCCGAAGACATGGCGCTCGGCCAGAAGCGGCACGGAATGGGTGCCCCATGCGTTTTCTCGGAACTCGACGAAATGATATTCAACGTCCGTCCAGATGATGCCCGCGGGACGCCCAGAGAGCAAAGCGTGGTCGGCGGCTTGTTCCATTCGGTTTGCAAGCAAGTTCGCTTCGCGGTCAAGCGCCGTCGTTCTATCTCCGGGTCGAATTGACAATCCTACGGCGCCTGCAAGCACACCGATCAGGACGAGCACGACCAGAATTTCGACAAGTGTCACGCCGGCATCTGACGAACGGGTCGCAGGATTCCGCCCCCTTGCTGTCATTTCGAGACCGTGACTTGACCGCCTTTGGCAATGTCAGCGTCCGTACCGGTTCCACCCACTTTCCCATCGGCACCCAGAGAGATGAGGTCATAGGGTCCTGAGTCCCCGGGCGCACGATAAAGATAGGGATTGCCCCATGGGTCCACAGGGGCTTCGGGAAGATATCCGCCCTCGACCCAGTTTGGCGGCTCAGGCGGTGCCACCGGTCTGTTCGCCAGCGCCTCCAGCCCCTGGGTCGTGGTGGGATAGGTCCGGTTATCAAGACGATAAAGTTCCAATGCACTGGCGATAGAACGGATATCGGTCTGCGCAAGTGTCACGCGCGCCTCATCCGGGCGGCCAATGACATTTGGCACGATCATCGCGGCGACAAGTGCTATGATGACCAGAACGACCATCATCTCGATCAGGGTAACACCGCTATCGCCATATCGCTTGGTGGCGCTACGTCTGTATTTTGAAGCGCGCACTTCACAGGCTCGCAGGGCGTACTTCCGTCTCAACTGATCAACCTCCTGAAACTTCTCTCGGATTGTATGCGTTACTATAGTATATAGGAGACATCGAAAGGGTTTTCTATTGAAAAAACAAGAGGAAAGCCGATTTTTGGGCGAGCTTGGCGCTTCGAGTCAGCGTGCGAATTCGGAAGCTGGTAATGAAGTAAAAATGAATTTGGGTCCGGTGCTTCCTTTTCCACGATCATCGACTCAAAATCAGAAAACAAACGCGGCAGCACAGCGAATTCACAACGCTTTTCAAGCAGCCGGTCGGCGCGAGCCGGTTGTTGTTCCAGCCGAACAAATCACATTGATCGTCGCAGATATTCCCGTGCGTGGAATGCGGGCAAAGCGAGCGGCTCTGCCATTTGCGATCGAGGAAGATATTGCCGTCGCGCTTGAGGACGTCCATGTCGCCCTTTGCCGTCCTTTATCAAACCCGGATCGACCCGATGCCGTGTTGGCGGCTGTCATTGATCGTCGGTTGATGGAAGGTTTTACTGCCCCGGCAATGATGGAAGCTGCCGTGATACCCGAAACCTTCGCAGTTCCCGCGCCGACATCGGATCCAACGTCGGGTCCCGTTTGGGCAATATGGCGCGACGGAACGCGTGCTCTGGTGCGCACATCTGACGAAACCGGATTTGCAATTCAGGCCGACATGATCGAATTTGTCTGGAAGCGTGCAGGACGACCGACTGTTCTGAGCTACGGTGCCGCGCTGCCGTCGAGCCTTGGTGCAAAAGACCTGTCGGACGCTCCGCCACCTCCCAATGCGAAGGATCTCGCAGTTGATTTGCGGCAAGGTGTTTTCGCGCCAGCCTCAGCGGATTGGGCGCGACCAGCAAGCCAGATGGCGGCGATAGTCGCTTTGGGTCTTTTGCTGCACCTCGGACTTGCCTGGGCCGATTTGATTGCGCTTCAGGGGATAGCGGAAGAAGAACGTGTCGCGGCACAGGACGCAGTCGATCCGCTGTTGCCCGGTATTGGTGTCGACACTGATCCAGCGGCAATCATTGCGCGACTTGCACCGCCGGCCCGCGAAGCGCAGGGGAGCGAGTTCCTCACGCTTCTCACAAGCGTTTCCGAGGCGCTGTTGGTCAATGGACCGCAAGTTTCGTGGCGCCGTATTGCGTATTCCGATGCCCCGGCACGAATTGTCATCCTGATCGAAGCACCAAGCCTTGAGGATCTTCAACGCGCCGAAAGAGTGCTTCAAGAGGCTGGGCTGAGCGTTTCAAGTGGTGTGGCCACGGCTGGAGACGGCGCGGCAGAAGCCGAATTCCAGGTCTCGAAGCGAGACGGAACATGATAAAACTCGACAGACTGTCCAAGCGCGAACGGTTTCTCGTTTTGTTTGCCATCCCGATAACGGCGCTGGTTGCTGGGTATTATTTCGCATGGCAGCCACTCGCCGAAGCGCGCGCCGATACCCAAGCCAGTATCGTGGGATTCCGTTCAATCACGCAGGCTGCGGATGCCGTTCGCAATCGTCCGGACGCCGAAATGCTTACTTCGCAGGCAGACATCCGTCCGATCGCCACGCGCGTTACCAGCAGCGCCGAAGAGCATGATTTAGCGATCAGACGACTGGAACCCGAAGGTCAGCGGCTTCGTGTCTCGTTGGTTGATGCTGACTTCGCCGAGGTTCTTGGCTGGATCGCGGATCTGGAAGCGTTCTCGTCGGTTCGCGTTGTTGCGACTGAGATGGACCGTCGCCCCGAGCCGGGAATTGTCGCGGCACGGCTGACATTGGAGCCAGCGTCGTGAGTGCGAATTTGCCCTTCCCGCGATTGTCCTACGGATTTGCCAAGGATCACGGCGTTCTTCTTGTTGACGAAGGCGACGACACTTCACCGGTTTGCCGTTTCAAATCTGACGCCAGCCTTGCGGCGCTAGTCGAGGCGCAGCGGATCGCAAACAGGTCAATCAGCTTCGTCGAAATCAACGCCGAGGATTACGAGACCGCTCTCAGTCGGATCTACCGGGACAGCGCATCGGATGCGGCCGAGGCCGCTGCCGGAGAAGACCTTGCGGCGATTGCCGATACGGCGGCCGCTGTTGATGACCTGCTTGATCAGAATAACGATGCGCCAGTCGTCCGTTTGATCAATGCGCTGCTGCTCGAAGCCGTGAAAGAAGGTGCGTCCGATATCCACATCGAGACCGAGGAGCGGCGTCTGGTGGTCCGAATTCGCGTCGACGGCATCTTGCGCGAGATTATCGAGCCCAAGCGTGCACTGGCGGGACTGCTGGTCAGTCGGATCAAGGTCATGGGAAAGCTCGATATTGCCGAAAAGCGCCAACCGCAGGACGGGCGAGTTTCGCTGCGCGTCGGAGGCTATGATCTGGACGTTCGCGTTTCTACCATCCCCTCTCAATTTGGCGAGCGGGTCGTGCTGCGGCTTCTCGACAGGGGCCAGACCCAGCGCGGGATCGGCGAATTGGGCATGTCAGAGCGTGATCTCGCAACGTTCGAGCGCATTCTTTCGCGTCCGGACGGCTTACTGCTCGTCACCGGGCCGACCGGTTCGGGCAAGACGACATCGCTTTACGCCGCGCTCGGACGGCTGAATGACCGGTCGCGCAACATCATGACGGTCGAAGACCCGATCGAATATTCGATGGACGGTATCGGTCAGATGCAGGTGAATGCAAAAACTGACCTGACTTTCGCGCGCGGCTTGCGCGCAATTTTGCGACAGGACCCGGACGTCATCATGGTTGGCGAAATTCGCGACCGCGAGACGGCGCAGATAGCTGTCGAAAGCGCTATGACCGGGCATTTGGTCCTATCGACGCTTCACACCAATACCGCCATCGGGGCTGTCTCGCGTCTTGTCGAGATGGGGGTCGAGCGTTTTCTGCTCGCCCCGATGCTGAGGGGTTTGGTGGCGCAAAGGCTGGTGCGCCGGATTTGCTCCAACTGCCGAACCGAGCACGCCGCCACTCCGAGCGAAGCTGCGTTGCTGGCGGGCGCGATCCAGCCTGGCGAGTTGCTTTCACGCGGTGCCGGCTGTGATATTTGCCATGCAACAGGATACCGGGGTCGCTTGCCGTTATACGAGATCGTTGAAGTAACGGCGGACTTCGAAAAACTCATCCACGAGGGCGCTTCGGAAGCGAGCCTTCTGGAAGCCGTGCGCCGGCATGGCCCCAGTATACTTCAGGATGGGGTAGCGAAAATGCGGGAGGGCAAAACGACCGTTGAGGAAGTTGCGCGCGCCGTTTACGAAGATTCCGTGATTGTCGCGGACGCCTGAGCGTGGCGGCATTTCTTTTCAAAGCTGTCGATCCAAAAGGCCGCAATTCCAGCGGCGTCATCGAGGCGAACAGCGCGGCGGCAGCACGTCAGAACCTTCGCGACCGCCGCCTTTTGCCATTATCGGTCGAGCCGACCAACGCCCGGCAACCGAGTGGAACTGTCCGCCAGTCTAATCGTGGCACTCGAATCAAAAGACGCCATCTGACCGTTCTCACCCGGCAGCTTGCCACGCTCATTGGCGCCGGTGTGAGGGTCGAAGACGCGTTGAAAACAGTCTCCGATCAGACAGGTGACCGGAACGCGACATCGCTTCTTTTGACAATCCGCTCGTCCGTCCTCGATGGACAATCCTTCGCCGCCGCACTCGATTCACATTCGCAGGTGTTCGGGAACTACTATCTTGCTTCCGTTCGTGCCGGAGAGGCGTCGGGACATCTTGGCGCAGTGATGGATCAACTTGCCGATTTCGTCGAACGGCGTGGAAAAAATCAGCAAACCGTTCAACTTGCGCTGCTTTATCCGGCCCTTCTGGCATTCGTTTCGGTTGGTGTGATTGTCGCACTTCTTGTATTTGTGGTGCCCGATATCGTACGGGTGTTCACAGCGAGAGGTGCCGAATTGCCGTTTCTGACGCGGATGTTGATCGGCGTCAGCGATGCAGTAGCGTCGTACGGACTGGTTGCCCTTGCATTTTTGGGTGGCCTTGTCGTGCTCTGGGGCTGGGCGATGAGGCAGCCTACTTTTCGTTTGGCTTTCCATCGCTGGATGGCGCGGACGTGGCCAATGCGAAACTTCGTCGGCAAATCCAACGCTGCCCAGTTTGCCGGAACGCTCGCGACCTTGATCGTTAGTCGCGTGCCTTTGACGGAGGCTCTTGCAGCAGCTTCGTCAAGTATTTCAAATCTGCATATTCGCTCGCTGACTGAAAAAGTAGGCGAAAAGGTTCGCGAAGGAACTTCGCTTTCGGTGGCAATGAACGATGCGGCTGTGTTCCCACCACTACTGGTTGCGATGGTCGCGAGTGGCGAGGCCGGTGGCACACTTGGGACGAGCCTCACGCGCGCCGCAAACGATCAGGCCCGGGATCTGGACGCTTTGGTCGCGGCGCTCGTTGCACTGGTCGAGCCTGCAATACTGTTGATCATGGGAGGGATCGTCATGCTTTTGGTGCTGTCGATACTGCTTCCCATCGTCAATCTCAACAATCTGGTCCTCTGAATGGAGCATTCAGAACGGCATCTCCAACTCAGTCGCGGACGAAGATGGCATTCCAGGAATAAGCTGTGCGCCT
Organism: Paracoccaceae bacterium; assembly: GCA_037968835.1. Classification (GTDB taxonomy): domain Bacteria; phylum Pseudomonadota; class Alphaproteobacteria; order Rhodobacterales; family Rhodobacteraceae; genus JBBKWG01. Next base: position 4,122 of record JBBKWG010000242.1, on the reverse strand, counting down.
TCTGGCTCTATTCTCAAACGCAGCCATCGGTCTGGCGTGACGCGGATTGAGCCGAAAAGCTCCGCCGTGCCGTCGTCGCGGCTGAACACCGCCCGCGCCGCGGTCCCTTCGTTTGCCAGATCAACACGCGTAGGCGGCAAATCGAATTTTTGTGATCCGAAATTGCAGGAAAGGTCACGAAACCGCAATTCTCCCTGCGCTTGGATATCAGACCGGCGCCAGAGCACGCGATCAATGGCAACGACTGCCTGGCCTTGGCATTCGAGTCCTGCAGCGTCAGGAAACAGTGCGAGAATTTCCGGCGTGGCCCGGCCCTGTGTCGCTACAAGACCGACACCTCCCAATCCGGCACGAGCGTCTCCGGTCAGCATAGTTTCCCGGCCGGAAAGGACAAACGGCGCGGACAGACGGCCCGACCACACCTTGTTCCAGTCGGTATTCCAGACAAGCAGAAGACCGCCGCTCAGGTCCGCTCGCCCATCAAAAAGCGTTCCCGATACTGTCTCGACCTGTGGCGGAAGATCCCGAATCCGCGTAAGGATCGAAAGCGGCATCGAAATCAACATCGTCATCGCGAAAATGGAGATTGTGAATAATGCCAATGCAAAGACCTTCGCGACGCGATGAACCCAGCTTCGGCCTTGGAACGATCCATGGTCGTCGTAGTATTTTGACCGGTCTGACGGCATCCGTCTCGCTTTCCCTTATCGCTGGCTGCGCCGGCGGCGCACTTGATGCCGATTCCGGGAGTGACAGCAAGCGCACGCCGCTGCCTGGCCGGGCGGGCCTGCTTGCGCCCCTCAGCGGCAGTTCGTCCGGATTAGGACAGATCATGCGTAACGCCGCAAGCCTTGGCGGCAACGTCCTCAGCGACACCGGCGAAATTGGGCTCTACGATACCGGCGACACTCCCGAAAAGGCGGTCGCGGCGGCCAGACTTGCGGTCGGTGCAGGGGCGAGGATGCTGGTAGGGCCGCTTTTTGGCGCACAGGCCGAAGCGGTCGGGCGTGCAGTGGGTTCAAGCGTGCCGGTCGTAACTCTTTCCAACGACACCAGCATTGCAAGTCGCAACGTCTTTGTCATGGGACTGACGCCCGAGCAATCGGCGCGATCGGTATTGGGGTTCGCTGCGCGACGCGGGCTCGCCAGCGTCGGCGTCGTTGTACCGCCGGGTGAATTTGGACAGCGGGCCGCAGCAGCGGCGGTCGCTGCCGGACGAAGCCTGGGTATGCAAATAATCAATCCGATAACGACAAACGATCCAGGCACCGCTAGGGCCGCACTTCTTCAGGCGGCAGGTGGCAATTTACCGGCGGCCGTCTATCTGCCATCTGCGGGACCGGAGCTTGATGTGCTGGCCGCGGCTTTCAATGGAAGCACACAAATCCTGGGCTCGTCGCAGTGGTCGGCGCGCGATCCAAGTCGCACTGCGGCACTGCGCGACGCCTGGTTCGCTGCGCCTGATCCGGTGGCATTCGAGCCGTTTGCGCTCGCGTATCAGGACGCCCATGGAGAGGCCGCCGGAATCCTGGGAGGCATTGCATTCGATGCCATCGAGTCCGCCAGACTTCTTGGACGCATCCGACAGCAAGACCGCGAAGGGCTATTGCGAGAGAACGGTTTCAACGGCGTTATCGGCCCCTACCGATTTGAAAGTGACGGCACCTGCACTCGTGGCCTCGCCGTGCTCAAGGTCGGCGCTGGAGCGATAACGCTGATTGGGTCCACGTCGGTCTGATGTTCTCTGCTTCGCGAAGTTCGCAGGCCGGTGTCACACTGGTCGAAGTGCTGGTTGCGATGGCGCTATTTGCCATGATCGGACTGGCCGGTTTTTCGATGCTGGATGCAGTCTTGCGGGTACAGGCTGGAACCGATGCGAGGCTGGAACGCCTGGCGGACATCGACCGCGCATTGATCATCATTTCCAGAGACCTTCAGCAAAAGGATGCCGGCCCGATCCTTGCGGGAGACGGCAAGCTGTCGTTCTCTCTCCACTCTGGCGACAAGCTGGAATACCGCGTCGAAGCGGACAATCTGCTTCGCAGCGCGCCGCGAAGAAATATCGAACAGCGGCTTCTGGATCAGGTGTCGGCGCTTGAAGTCCGACTTCTCGATACCACAGGCGTTTGGCACACTGACTGGCCCGCCGAGTCGGCCGACACACTTTCGCGGCCAGCGCGAGCGAGTGCGGTCGAGCTGGGATTAAGACTGTCCGATGACGGGGGATTGGATGCGACGGTTATCCGGCTTGTAGACATCCCACAGGAAATCGGACGGTGAGAAAAACGCGCAAAAGCGAGTCCGGGGTCGTTCTGGTCAGCGTGCTGGTCATACTAGCCATCGCATCGACATTGGTTTTCCTGATGCTCAGCAGCCAGGAAATTTCACTTGGACAGGCCCGGAAGATGTCCTCCATTAGCGCCGCGGATGCCTTGGCTCGCGGAGCCGAAACAACCGCCATTACAGCGCTGAGGCGCGACATGGAGAACAGCCCTGAGGCGGACCATTACGGGGAAGATTGGACGAGTGTCGTTCAGGAAGAAGTGGACCTTGGGATCGGACGTTTTTCGGTCGCGATTCTGGATTCACAATCAAAATTGGACCTCAACAACCTCCGCACCGGGGGCTTACAGGAAGCGCAAGTCTTTCTGCGGCTCTTTACTGCGCTCGACCTGCCCCCGGCTCTCGCCCAACGGATTGCGGCGGAACTGGCCCGTAAGCCTGATACTGCGAGCTTGGAGGAATTGGACAGTCTCGATGCGCCGACCCGGCTTGTCTTGAAACCCTATGTCGACATTTTGCCGCGCACATCGAAATTGAATCTCAACACTGCGCCGCGCGAGTTGCTTCTGGTCGTTTTCAACAACCCAAGTGCAGCGTCGCGCCTCGCCTCTTTGCGTGAACGCCAGGGATTCCTGCTGTCCGACGATTTGGGACGTGTCGGGGCGGTGCAACCTCCGGGAACGGGGTTCACATCGCAGGTCTATGATGTTGTGGTTTCCGTTGAAGTCGACGGGATCGACATGCGTCTTGAAAGCAGGCTGCTGCGCGACCCGCGGTCCGGCGTTGTCGTCACAAGCAGAAAATACGGTTTTGACGGACCAGACGCACCGCCCGACCCGGCGGCTGAATACTAAAATTGCAATCTGAAAAAAAATAGACGCGGCCCGTTTAGGGCCGCGTCTGGTGTCTAGTCTCGTTCACTCAAGGATTGAATGGATCCGCTGTCGGGTCGACAGTCAACGAGATATTATCGGGATCGACGGGTTCCGAAAATGAAGGCGCGTTGAACGCCTTCACAAAGCCGGAGCCGAGAGATGCGATGCCCTTCCCACCTCCGCCGCCGCAGGCTGCGACGAACAGTAGGACCGCTGCCGATAGTATCAGCTTTTGCCGCGCCGATAAATTTGAGGTCATGTTCATAGTCATTGTCATGGTCATATGCCTCCCTTAGTTCGGCGAGCCGGCAAGCGGCGTATTCAGATAGGGGAACGTCGCACGGAGATCGGTTGGTTTGATTGGCGCACCATCCGTAAACGGTGCATTACCGACAGGCGCATCTTCCGGGTTGCAAAGGCCCAGATTCACGTTGTCAGAGTCGGTGTCTTCAACAGCGTCTGGAACGCCTAGTTCGGCACCAAGTGGCACCGGATAGCAAAGTGCGCCCATAGCAACACGGAGGGCGATGTCGACAGTATCGTCCGCCGGACGGCGACCATTCGGGAAGCCGGCCAGATCTTCAGCAACAACGCCAAACACATGTTGGTTGGCAAGCGGAGTCGCTGGCACACCTGTGTTCAGACGAAGCATTTCCGATCCTGTTACGGTCGCTAGCTGGTTGAAGCCCGGGAAACCGGTCAGGAAAGCGGCGACAAGGTCGTTCCGGGGGAAGTTGTTCGGCGCAAGTTCGTCGGGGAGTCCGGCAACACCGCCAAACAAAATCTCAACCAGTTCCGGCAATGTTGGGTTAGTGACATAAGTAGCCAACGCGCCGTCCTGCTTGGGTTCTGCTGCATTGAAGAGGTCTTTGTCGGGAAGTCCGATAACCACTTCGTTCACGAGAGGAGCGCCAAGACGCGCAACCTGCACATACGCACCGCCATATTTCGCGGTGCCTTCATA
>JBBKWG010000241.1:0-16241 GCA_037968835.1 Paracoccaceae bacterium | reverse complement strand
AGTATCTGCGCCGACACCCCTGACAGCCCACGCTTCGCCATTGCGGCGTCGAAAGCGGCGGGGTTGTCGCGGATCGCGCGGATATCGTGCATGGGTCCAGTCCTTCGTGTTGGTCTCAGCACCATATGCCGCAGCCTTTTGGCAAATTGAACCGGGAAATGCGCGTGCCGCTTGCTTGCCAAGCAAATCGGCCACAGATAGGGTGCGCGCCAATCGATCGAGGGAGCCGACGGCACCCGGCAAAAATAAGGACCAGATCATGTTCGTGACGCCTGCCTACGCGCAAGCCGCCGGTGGGGCCGGAAGCGCTTTCGGCACCTTCATCCCGCTAATCCTGATCTTCGGGATCATGTATTTCCTGTTGATCCGCCCTCAGCAAAAGAAGGTGAAGGAACATCAGGCGATGATCGCGGCCGTTCGCCGTGGCGATCAGGTTGTCACCCAAGGGGGCATCGTCGGCAAAGTCACAAAGGTGCGTGACGATGGCGAGATCGAAGTCGAGATCGCTTCCGGCGTCAATGTCCGTGTCGTCAGGCAAACCCTTGCCCAGGTCCGCTCCAAGACCGAACCCGCCGAAAAATCATAAGGGGCAGTGATGCTTCAGATTGCTGCCTGGAAGCGCGTCCTTATTTGGGCGGTCTGCCTCACCGGGCTTCTCTTCGCGTTTCCCAATGCCTTCTACTCGAAGGTCGAAACCCATAACGATGCCGTCGCCGAGATCGAAACACTCGGCGCGACGCCCGAGCGCGAAGCCGCTGCCGCATCCTGGCCCGACTGGTTGCCCGCGACGCTCGTCAATCTTGGGCTGGACCTGCGCGGCGGCGCGCATCTGTTGGCCGAAGTCAAGGTCGAGGACGTCTATGACGACCGCATGGACGGGTACTGGCTTGGCGTGCGCGATGCCTTGGTCGACATCCGCGATCAGGTCGGGTTCGTCGAGAGGGTGGAGGATGCGCCGACCGGAACGCTTCAGGTCCGTATCTCCGAAGCCGGTGGCATGCCCGCCGCTCTGGAAGCGGTCCGCGCCATCGCGCAGCCAGTTGCCAGCCTAACGGGCGTCGGCGCGCGCGACATTGCAGTAGCGGGCAATGGGTCGATCCTATCCGTCGAACTGTCGCCGGAAGAAAAGGCCGCCACCGACAACCGCACCATCCAGCAATCGCTGGAAATCATCCGCCGCCGCGTCGACGAAGTCGGAACCCGCGAACCCACAATCCAGCGGCAGGGCGCGAACCGCATCCTGATTCAGGTGCCGGGCATCGGTTCGGCCGAAGAGCTGAAGGCGCTCATCGGCACCACCGCGCGGCTTACATTCCACCCCGTCGTCGGGCGAACAGGCGATCCGAACACTGCGCCGGGTCCCGGCAACACGATCTTTCAGGACCTCGACGATCCGGATGAATACTTCATCGTCGAATCGACCCCGGTTCTTTCTGGCGAGGATCTGGTCGACGCGACGCCATCGTTCGATCAAAACGGACAACCTTCGGTGTCCTTCCGCTTCAACCCCTCGGGTGCCCGCGTTTTCGGGCGGTTCACTTCGGAGAACGTCGGCGCTCTGTTCGCGACTGTTCTGGACGACCGCGTCATAACCGCCCCCCAGATCCGCGAACCGATCACCGGCGGATCGGGCCAGATCACAGGCAATTTCAGCGTCGAAAGCTCCACCCAACTTGCGGTCCTGCTACGCGCAGGCGCGCTGCCCGCCGAAATGACGTTCCTCGAAGAACGCACCATTGGCCCTGAACTTGGTCAGGACAGCATCGAAGCGGGCCGAATCGCCTGCATCGTAGCCTTTGTCGCCGTACTGATATTCATGGCGCTGTCCTACGGATTGTTCGGTATTTTCGCCAACATCGCGCTGATACTAAACGTCGGTTTGTTGTTCGGAATCCTTTCGCTGATCGGTGCGACGCTCACGCTTCCCGGCATCGCCGGTATCGTGTTGACGATCGGCATGGCCGTTGACGCCAACGTGCTGGTGTTTGAACGCATCCGTGAGGAAATGAAGACCGCAAAAGGCCCCGCACGCGCAATCGAGCTTGGCTACGAACGTGCGCTGTCTGCGATCATCGACGCCAACATCACCACCTTCATCACCGCCGCTATTCTGTTCGCGCTCGGCTCGGGTCCGGTGCGGGGTTTCGCGGTGACGCTTGGCTTCGGCATCCTGACGTCGGTTTTCACGGCGATCTTCGTGACCCGCCTTATCATCGTGACGTGGTTCGAGCGTAAACGCCCGAGAAAGATCGAGGTCTGATCAAATGCGCCTGAGACTAGTTCCCGAACAGACGAACATCGATTTCTTCCGCTATGCCCGCGTCACGTTGGGCGTCTCGATTGTCGCAATGGTTGCGTCGCTCATCCTGTGGGCCGTTGTAGGACTGAACTTCGGAATAGACTTCCAGGGCGGCACGACGATCCGGACCGAAGCGACCAGCACAATCGACGTCGGGGCTTATCGCAGGGCGGTCGAACCGCTCGGCCTTGGCGACGTGTCGATCACCCAGGTCTTCGATCCCAACTTCGGCGACACCAAGAACGTCGCGATGGTCCGAATCCAGGCTCAGGAAGGTCAGGAGAGCATCACCGAAGGTGTCATCGGCCAGGTCGAAGCCGCGCTGATTACCGTCGATCCAACACTCAAGTTCACCTCGGTCGAATCCGTCGGCCCGAAAGTCTCGGGCGAATTGATCCAGACTGCTATCCTTGCGGTTCTGACGGCCATGGCGGCCATTCTGGTCTATATCTGGCTCCGGTTCGAATGGCAGTTCTCGATTGGCGCTGTCGCAGCACTCATCCACGATGTGGTTCTGACAATCGGGATCTTCAGCCTGCTCCAGATCCGCTTCGATCTGGCAACGATAGCGGCCATTCTGACCATCGTCGGGTATTCGATCAACGACACCGTCGTGATCTTCGACCGCCTGCGCGAGAACCTTCGGAAGTACAAGACCACACCCCTGCGCGACGTGATGAACCTTTCGGTCAACGAAACTCTCAGCCGGACGCTCATGACCTCGGGAACCACACTTCTTGCGCTGATCGCGCTGCTTATTCTTGGCGGCGACGTGATCCGGGGGTTTGTCTTTGCCATTACGTGGGGCGTTATCGTCGGCACCTATTCGTCGGTGTACGTTGCCAAAAATATTGTCCTTCTACTTGGCGTGAAGCGCGACTGGTCCAAGCCTGACAACGGAGCGGGCACGCAATTTGCGAACATAGATGCCTGACGTCCTGGCCCCGGTTCTGGCATTGCCGGGGCTGTGGCTGCTGGGGTTCGCGGCGTTTCTGGCCGGCATCGTGCGCGGATTCACCGGTTTTGGCACGGCGATGGTCTATCTACCTTTCGCGGGCATGTTCCTTGGCCCTTTCGAGGCGCTGACAAGCCTGATCGTGAAGGATCTGACCGCGCCGCTGATCCACGTTCCGCGCGCACTTCGCGACGGTCAACCGCGCGATGTCCTGCGATTGGCGTTCGGCGCGCTGCTGGGACTGCCGCTTGGCATCCTCATCCTGTCGCTGGTGTCGCCGGTGGTATTCCGTTGGAGCGTTTCGATCGTCGCGCTGACGCTGCTTGTGCTTCTGGTCGGAGGCGTGCGGTATCGCGGCATCCTGACCAGACCGCTCGTCGTCGGGACAGGGGCGCTTGGCGGTTTTTTCGCGGGCTGCGTCGGTCTGCCGGGCCCACCCGTCATCATGCTTTATATGGCCAGCAAATTGCCGATCGCGGCAATCCGTGCAAACATCACTCTCTACCTCATTCTTGCCGACATCATCATGCTTGCGGTCCTTTGGATCAGCGGACTTCTGGTGCCGTCGGCGCTTCTTATTGGCGCGCTGATGATTTGGCCCTATCTTTTGGGCAACTGGTTCGGCGCACTTCTGTTTCGCCCCGAAGCTGAACGATTGTACCGCTGGACGGCCTACGCGATCATTGCCGGATCTGCGATCATCGGCCTGCCGATCTGGAACTGAGGTGGAATCATGCGCCTGAATGAAGTCGTCTACACAAACGCGCGTCCCGTCGACGGCTACGGCCCCGGTTTCTTCCGCATTGCAGGGGAGCGTTACGAAGGCGCTGTCGCCGTCCTGCCGTCTGGCGTCGCTTCCTGGGGCGGCTACGACGACAGCCAAGGCCTGTTGAGCGCGATCGGGACGATTGACGTTCTGCTGATCGGCACCGGACCCGAGATTGCGCATATTCCTGCAGCATTGAGGGACGTGCTGGAGGCCGAGGGGCTGGGTGTCGAAGTCATGGCCTCGCCGCAAGCTTGTCGCACCTACAATGTTCTGCTGGGCGAAGGTCGCAGGGTCGGTCTTGCCGTGCTGCCCGTCTGAGCGCAGGAATTTGCGAACGGCCGCGCTCATTTACATCCAAGCCACCATCGGCAATGACATGACGCGGTAACGGGTGGACGGAATGTGACGCTGAAAATCGAAAAACTGAGTGCGGCGCGGGGCGGGCGCGCTGTCATTGAGAACGTGAGTTTTTCGCTGGCACCGGGTCAGGCGCTGATCCTGCGCGGTCCGAACGGTTCGGGCAAGACGACGCTTCTTCGCACGCTCGCCGGTCTGCAACCCGCCACCGCCGGTGACATCGAGGTTGCGAGCGAATCCATCGCCTATGCCGGTCACCTTGATGGCCTGAAGGGCACCCTTACCGTGGCCGAAAACCTGCGTTTCTGGGCCCGGTTGTTCGGCACTTCCGGTATCGACCACGCCCTTCGCGCTTTCGAGTTATCCTCGCTTCATGACCGCCATGCCCAGAACCTTTCAGCCGGTCAAAAACGCCGCCTCGGCCTTGCGCGGTTGCTGGTCACGGGTCGTCCGATCTGGCTGCTCGATGAACCGACCGTGTCGCTTGATGTCGATGCTGTCGGCCTTTTCGCGTCTGTGGTCACGTCGCATCTAGCCACGGGCGGCAGCGCGGTGATCGCGACCCACGTGGCGCTTGGCATCGACGCCGAAACTCTAGACATGAACAAGTTCCGACCGACCGGGAAATCAGATGGCGCATTTGACGAGGCGTTCGCATGATCGGCCTTCTCGCCCGAGATCTGACGCTTGCGATCCGGGCAGGGGGCGGATTCGGGCTGGCGCTGGCGTTCTTCCTGATCGTGACCATTCTCGTCCCGTTCGGAGTAGGGCCTACCGCCGAACAGTTGGCCCCGATCGCGCCCGGTATCCTCTGGATCGGCGCGTTGCTGGCCTGCCTTCTATCGCTCGACCGGATCTTTGCCACTGATTTCGAGGATGGCTCGCTTGAGCTTCTGGCCACCGCACCGCTGCCGCTTGAAGCTCTGGTCGCGATCAAGGCGCTGGCACATTGGCTGACGACCGGACTGCCGCTTACACTCGCGGCCCCGATATTCGCGATCTTCCTGAATTTGCCGGAAACCGGTTATCCGTGGCTCGTCGCCTCTTTGGCGCTTGGTACGCCAGCCCTGAGCATGATCGGCGCGTTCGGCGCGGCACTGACTGTCGGGCTGAAGCGTGGCGGGCTTCTGCTCTCGCTCCTGGTCCTGCCGCTTTACATCCCGACCTTGATCTTCGGCGCGGACGCGGTGCGGCGCGGTGTCGACGGCCTGTCGCCGGCGACCCCGACAATCCTGCTTGCGGGAATCACCCTTTGTGCAATCGCGTTGCTGCCGTTTGCGGGGGCTGCCGCGCTCCGCGTCAATCTGCGCTGAGCCGAACCCCGCTTCGCATCTTGTGAGCGCGTCCACCCGTCGCTAGGTATCACGCATGTCGATTTGGGAATACGCCAACCCCCGCCGGTTCATGGCCACGACCGACCGTCTGGTCGCACCCTTGTTCGCGCTTGCCGGGGCGGCGCTTTTGATCGGCCTAATCTGGGGTTTCGTCTTCACGCCCGACGATTTCCGTCAGGGCGCGACCGTCAAGATCATCTATCTTCACGTCCCGTCCGCGATGATGGCGATCAACGCCTGGGTGATGATGCTTGTTGCATCGCTGATCTGGTTGATCCGCCGCCATCACGTTTCGGCCCTTGCCGCCAAAGCCGCGGCTCCCATCGGAGTGACCTTTACGCTGATCGCCCTGTTCACCGGCGCGGTCTGGGGCCAGCCGATGTGGGGCACATACTGGGCATGGGATCCGCGCCTGACCTCGTTCCTGATCCTGTTCTTGTTCTATCTCGGCTACATCGCCCTTTGGTCGGCGATCGAGGACCCCGACACCGCTGCCGATCTTACCTCGGTGCTCTGCCTCGTCGGATCGGTCTTCGCACTTCTCAGTCGCTACGCCGTCAATTTCTGGAACCAGGGATTGCATCAGGGCGCATCGCTGTCGCTAGACAAAGAGGAAAACGTCGCCGACGTCTTCTGGATCCCATTGCTGGTCTGCATCGCCGGCTTCGTTCTGTTGTTTATCGCCCTTGTGCTCTTGCGGACACGAACCGAAATCCGCTCTCGTCGACTGCACGCGATCACGCTGCGCGAAAGGGTCGCTTGATGCCCGATCTCGGACGATACGCCGTCGAAGTGACGCTGGCCTACAGCGGTGCGCTCATTCTTCTGTGCTGGATCGTCGCACAAAGCGCGATGGCCTCCCGACGCGTGAAGCGGGCGCTGGATAAGGCTGAAAAGCGGAAAACCGATGCCTAGAATCCCGCTCCTCGCCATCCTTCCGCCGGTCATCTTCGCGGCCCTCGCCGGATTGTTCCTTGGTGGCATGTTCCGCGATGATCCGAACGCGCTGCCCTCCACGCTTGTCGGCGGACCGGCACCACCGGTTCAGGTCACACCTGTCGGCACAACAACCCCCTTTGGAGCCGATGCAATCACTGGCGAGGGCGTCAAGATCGTGAATTTCTGGGCCAGTTGGTGCGCGCCCTGCCGTCTGGAACATCCGCAACTGATGAAACTTGCCGCCGAGGGATTGCCGATCTACGGCGTCAACTACAAGGACGACCCGGACAAGGCCCTGCGGTTCCTTACAGAACTCGGCGATCCGTTCACGGCAATCGGCGCCGATACCACCGGCCGGATGGCGCTTGATTGGGGCGTCTACGGCGTGCCCGAGACGTTCGTCATAGATGGTAAAGGCAATGTCCTGCTTCGTTTCGCCGGACCGGTAACCGAGTCCATCCTGAAAAACAGGATACGCCCCGTGTTGGACGACGCATCAAGCGCCCAATAGCCACACTAGAAACAACAACGCCATTGCGCCGCCTTCAAGCGGTGGAAGTGAGAAAGGCATAACCCGGGAAACGCCGCGCAGAATGTCACTCGTCCTATCAAAACTCATTACTACCCCCAAAACCAAACTCGTTACGCCTCATTCATGCCCTAATTCGGAGATTCGCGCGAGGAAACAGAACGTTTCGATCCTCGATTACCAACATCCGGAAACATTCAATCGCAGGGCGGCGGATTGTTCGTAACCTGCAAGAAGTGAGCGCCATTTTTTCGTCATAAATTTAAAAGCGCCCCAGCTCTAATGGGCTGGGGCGCTGCACTAGAACTAGGGTCTGTTCGGACCGGCGGTTCACGCACTAATTTGCATGATAAGTTACCCGTCCGAAAAAACGGCTCAGGGACAGGAGCCGTACTGCAACTTGCGACTAATAATTCTGACCCCCACACACTTGCCGCCAGGGAACGAAGCGACAACTCAAACTGTAGGTGCCGATTGTAACAGACGCATTAAAATGGCTTAACGCCGGAGCATTTTTCCCAACAAATGATACCTCAGGCGACGCCCGCAAGGTCTCGCAGAACGTAGTGCAGCACGCCACCATGTTCGACATATTCCTTCTCGATCGCGGTATCTATCCGGCACTTGAGCTCGATTTCCTTCACTTTCCCATCCGGATAGGTAATTGCGCAGGGCACAATCGCGCCGGGCTTCAGATCGCCTTCAAGACTCGTGATCGACACGCTTTCATCGCCCGTGATTCCCAGTGACTTACGGGAATCGCCAGCAGTGAACTCAAAGGGAATGACGCCCATTCCGACGAGGTTAGAGCGGTGGATGCGTTCGAAATTCTCGGCGATGACGGCTTTGACGCCCAAAAGGGCCGTGCCCTTGGCCGCCCAGTCTCGCGACGATCCTGCACCATATTGTTCGCCCGCGAAGATCACCAATGGCGTGCCGTTCTCCTGATAGGCCATCGCAGCATTGTAGATCGGCATCTGCTTTCCGTCGGGTCCCTTGGAATAGCCGCCCTCGACACCATCCAGCATCTCGTTGCGGATCCGGATGTTGGCGAACGTGCCGCGCATCATCACTTCGTGGTTGCCACGACGCGACCCATAAGAATTGAATTCGCGCGCGGCGACCTGACGCTCGATCAGATACTGACCAGCCGGGGTCGTATCCTTGAACGATCCCGCCGGGCTGATGTGATCTGTCGTCACCATGTCACCCAGAACCGCAAGAATCCGCGCGTCCTTCACATCTTCGATGACGCCGGGGGTCTTGCTCATGTTCTTGAAATAGGGCGGGTTCTGAACGTAGGTCGAAGCCGGCGGCCAGTCATAAGTCTCGCTGTCGGTAGTCTCGACACCGCGCCACTTCTCGTCGCCCTTGAAGACGTCGGCATATTTCGATTGGAACGCCTCGCGCGTCACGGTCCGTTCGACCAATTCCGCAATCTCGGCCTGGCTTGGCCAGATGTCTTTCAAAAAGACGTCATTGCCGTCCTTGTCCTGTCCAAGCGGCTCGTTGACGATATCGACGTTCATATCACCGACCAGTGCATACGCGACGACCAGCGGTGGTGAGGCCAGATAGTTCGCTCGCACATCCGGGCTGATTCGTCCCTCGAAGTTGCGGTTACCGGACAAGACGCTGACCGCGATCAGATCGTTGTCGTTGACACATTTGGAAATCTCGGGCTCCAGCGGCCCGGAGTTGCCGATGCACGTCGTGCAGCCATAGCCAACAAGGTTGAAGCCGATTGCGTCCAGATCGTCCTGCAAATTGGCGGCCTCAAGATAGGCCGAAACAACCTGCGAACCGGGTGCCAGCGAGGTCTTGACCCAAGGCTTGCGATTCAGACCCAACGCCCGCGCCTTTCGCGCCACCAGACCCGCACCGATCATGACATAGGGGTTCGAGGTGTTCGTGCACGACGTGATTGACGCAATCACGATCGAGCCGTCGTGCATCTGATAACCACCGTTCTCGGCGTGCACGTAGCCGCGTTTGTGCTTGCCCTCGTCGCCGGGAATGTCGCTTGGTTCGGGTGGTCCGCCTTCGCCTTCCCAACGCACTTCTTCCTTCTCGCCGGCATCCTTCGCTTCGCGTTGGCCATTGATGTACTTGTGAAACTCGATGGCAGCCCGGTCGAGCGCGATGTGATCCTGCGGCCGCTTCGGACCCGATATCGCGGGCACGACGCTGCCCATATCCAGCTCAAGCGTGTCGGTGTAGATCGGCTCATAGCCGGTCTCGCGCCACAGCCCGTTTTCGCGGGCGTAAGCCTCGACAAGCGCAATTCGCTCCTTGGATCGGCCGGTCTGCTCAAGATAGCGCAGCGTTTCGCCGTCGATCGGGAAGAAACCGCAGGTCGCGCCATATTCCGGCGCCATGTTCCCGATCGTCGCACGATCCGCCAGCGGCACATGAACCAACCCGTCGCCGTAAAACTCGACGAATTTGCTCACGACGCCCTTTTCGCGCAGCATCTGGACGACCTTCAGAACCAGGTCCGTCGCGGTCGTGCCTTCGGTCATCCGGCCGGTCAGCTTGAAGCCGACAACCTCAGGGATCAGCATCGAGATCGGTTGGCCGAGCATGGCCGCTTCGGCCTCGATCCCGCCGACGCCCCAGCCCAGAACCGCCAGACCGTTGACCATCGTGGTGTGGCTGTCGGTGCCAACCAGCGTGTCGGGATAAGCCACGGTTTCGCCGTTCTGATCGGTGTCGGTCCAGACGGTCTGCGCCAGATACTCAAGGTTCACCTGATGGCAAATGCCAGTGCCGGGGGGTACGACGCGGAAATTGTTGAACGCTTTCTGACCCCACTTCAGGAACGTGTATCGCTCCATGTTGCGTTCGTATTCGCGGTCGACGTTCATCTGGAAGGCCCGCGCATTGCCGAACTCGTCGATCATCACCGAATGGTCGATCACCAGATCGACAGGGTTCAGCGGGTTGATCATCTGCGCGTCGCCGCCAAGGGCCACGATCCCGTCACGCATCGCTGCCAGATCGACCACGGCGGGGACGCCGGTGAAGTCCTGCATCAGCACGCGGGCAGGGCGATAAGCGATCTCGCGCGGGTTCTGGCCACCCTTGTCGGCCCACTCGCTGAACGCGCGGATGTCGTCGACGCTAACGGTCTTGCCGTCCTCGAACCGCAACATATTCTCCAGCACCACCTTCAGTGCCGCAGGCAACCGGCTGAAATCGCCAAGCCCGGCAGCCTCGGCAGCGGCAATGGAGTAGTAAGCGACGCTTTCGCTGCCGACTGTCAGAGTTTTGCGGGTTTTCGAGGAATCGTGGCCGACGGTGATGGGCATAACAGCCTCCCTTTGTTCAGCGGGAATTTATGGTCAGATACCCTTGCCGGCAGGAAATAAGCAAGGGGAATCCGGCAAAATGTATACCATAGTGTACAGAAAATTGACAAACCGCACACCTCGCGGACTGTAACGCACTCTCGCAAAACCTTGATTGGCGCAAAACGGGCCGACCGGCTACGACGAATGGGTCAGCCGGAAGCCCGGCGAGGAGCCCGAAATGATGAAACGGATCGCAATCGCAACTGCTCTGGTCATTGCCGGAATGGCCGGAACGGTCAGTGCGCAGGACAATCCGGTCGTTGTCGAGCTTTACACCTCGCAGGGGTGCTCGTCGTGTCCGCCAGCGGATGCGATGCTTGCTGAATTGGCGCGGCGCGACGACGTGATCGCGCTGGCCCTTCACGTCGATTATTGGGACTACATCGGCTGGAAAGACGAGTTCGCCGATCCCGCCTTCACCATCCGCCAGCGGGGCTACGCGCGTGCCGCCGGCAGCCGGTCGATCTTTACGCCGCAGATGATCATCGCGGGAAAAGACCATGTCATCGGCGCCAAACCGATGAAACTGAATGAATTGCTCATGAAGCATTCGGGCCGCCCGTCTTCGGTCAAGATCAACCTCAGCCGTGATGGCAACCGGGTGAATGTCGCTGCAAGCGCCGACAAGACATTCCCGACCGGAGCGGTCGTTCAGATCGTCACGTATATCCCCAAGGCACGCGTCAATATCCGGCGGGGCGAAAATGCCGGGCACACCTTCGACTATTATAACGTGGTTCAGGACCTGATCGAGGTCGGCACATGGGATGGCCGCTCGCCGTTCCGCGCCAGTGCGCGAGTCCCAACAAACCTGCCGGTCGTCGTTCTCATTCAGGAACAAAACAGCGGTCCCATGCTTGGCGCGGCACGCCTGCGCTAACGCTTCCGGGCCAGTTTCCAGCGTCTGTGGATCCAGAACCACTGATCCATGTGGTCGCGCACGATCTTTTCGACCGTATCGTTATAGCGCTGCATCATCACCTCGGGTGCGTCATGGGCGATCGGGTCGGCGACATGGAGCTTGAAACTCAACCCATCTGGCTGACGCAGCCCAAAGATGGGGATCAGTTCGGCGTCGTATTTGACGGCCCATTCCGCCGCGGACAAAGGAGTGTGAGCGTCACGGCCGAAGAATTTCAGCACAGGCGCACCAGTCGCCGCAACGTCGCCGACGATCCCGATGACGCCACCCGCTTTCAAGTGCCGCACGATTCCCGCGATCCCCTTGCCTTCGGTCGGAAACACCGGCATCCCGATTTCGGAAATGGCCTCGATATAGTGGGTATTGAACGCGGCGTTGCGCATGGGCTTGTAAAGCGCGCCCATCGGGTGCCCGCGACGCGCCAGCGTGCCGCGAACGGCATCGTAATTGCCGATGTGCGCCGTCACCAGAACCAGCGGCGTACCGGCTGCTAGCGCGGCATCCATCGCCGCAGTTCCGGGGCCCGTGAAGGCCGCGTCGCTCAGCCGATCCAAGAATTCCTCTCCCGAGTAGATCTCCATCAGCGTGGGTCCGACGTTGTCGGGAACTTTCCGGACGATCCGTTCGCGCTCTGCTTCCGACAGCTCGGGCGCGACATTTCTCAGATTGTGCCGGATGCGCCGCCGCCATCCGGCAAGCGGCGCGACGATGTGCGACATCACCCAGCCAAAACCGCGCACGCGGGCCGGGTATGGCACCAAAAGCGCCAGTCGCAGAACGCTTGTTGCGACTGCATTCTGCACGCGATCTCTGAAACTTATGCCGTCTCCGGCCATCGGATCCTCGGCTGTTTGTCGGGCGACCGACGAATAAAGGGACCGGGCAGGGCGCACAAGGGAAAGCGGGGTGAAGGGCGGAGCAAGCAACGACTTTCGTTACCCGTCCTCTGCCACAAAGAAAATTTCGCCTTCGCTTTCCAACCCTCGGATCACACTGACGATGCGCACCATTGCGGCCTCGCCGTCCTTCTGGGCAACCTTGGGCTTTTCCGCGGCTTCCGTTCGCAGGCTCTCGGCAAGGCGCTGCGAGATGTTTGCCAGAAGAAATTCCACCGCTTCGGCGTCAGGCCCGGTCGCGACGGCAATCGCCGTGATCAGATCGGCCTGATCCAAATCGCGCTGAAGGCGGGGGACATCGCGCGGCGACACGCGTTCCTTGATATTGGCGAACGTGAAGATCGCGCGCCGAACCTGATCCGCGAAATCGGCATCTTCGCTTTGCAGCCCGCTCAGCACCTCGTCGCGCACCGACGCCGGCGAATAATTCAGGATTGCGCCGACCCGCGTGACCGGCCCCTCTGCGAACGCCTGCGCAGGTTTGGTGTCCAGTTGCTCGGCCAGCGATACCCCGATGCGGCGCACCGTCTCGGGCGACGTGTTACCGGTCAGCGAAACCGCGTAGGTGATGCGCCGCGCACGTTCTCCCGACATGAGACCCAGCAATTCCGCGGCCTTTGCGACTTTCAGCTTGGACAAGATCACCGCCGCGACCTCGATCGATTCCGCGTCCAGAACCGTTACCAGTCGTTCCGGCTCGACCGCCCCAACCCGTTCCCAGGGATCGCCTTGATAATCGGCGGATGACAGTTTTCGCACGCGACTTGACGCGCCCGGACTTATCACGCCGTCCAGAAGCCCAAGCGCGCTTTCCAGGCCCTTGGGAAACGACAGCCCGATGCTTTCGATGGCAAGAGCGAATTCTTCGGCAACGGCTGCAACCGTCGCCTGATCTACCGGGGTCATGCGCGCCAGTTGCAGGGCCAGATCGCTCTGCAATTTCTCGGGCAGGCTGGACAATGCCGGGGTGGCACCTTCAGAAAGCAGCAACCGCACGACGATCGCAGCCTTCTGCCGACCGGTCAGCGAAGGCATGGGTCGCAGTCTTTCCGGCTCGGCCAAAGGCAGATCAAGTGACATCGCGTCGCCTCCTCACAACAGGGAGCTAACGCGATTGTCTTAAGATAGGGCTATCGACGGGGGACCGAATGTCGCGAACAAGGAACTATCCAACGAAAAAGGGCGGTCCGCACCGAACCGCCCCCCAAATCAGATGTCCGAGCGATAGGCTCAGCTTGTCGTCTGCGGCACGCAGTTCTGCGTCTCTGCGTCAAACACGCTGCCTTCGGCGCAGGACATCACGACCTGCTCCTTAGTGTGCCCGGAATCACAACCCTGCGCGAGGGAAACGCCAGGGGAAATGACAAGGGCCAGAGTGGCCAGAAGCATTTTGGTCTTCATCGGTCTCTCCTTCAGTGGTCCTGAAACGGAAATTAGCACGAATTGCCGCCGCGTCAAAGGTGAGAGATTGGATGCCTCGTCAAGTTCACGTGTCCCCGAAAACTCGCCCAAAGATCGTATCGACATGCTTGGTGTGATAGGCAAGATCGAATTTCTCCTCGATCTCGGTCTGGCTCAGAGCAGCCGTGACTTCCGCGTCGCCCAGAAGTTCGGTCATGAAATCGCGACCCTCTTCCCAGACCTTCATCGCGTTCCTCTGCACAAGGCGATAGGAATCTTCGCGACTGACACCCTTCTGCGTCAACGCAAGCATCACGCGTTGCGAGTGAACAAGCCCGCGAAACTTGTTGAGATTGTTCATCATATTTTCAGGATATATCACCAGTTTGTCGATTACGCCGGTCAACCGCACCAACGCGAAATCGAGCGTAATAGTTGCATCTGGCGCAATCCCACGTTCGACCGAGGAATGCGAAATATCACGCTCGTGCCAAAGCGCGACGTTTTCCATCGCCGGCACCACCGCCATGCGCACCAGTCGCGCCAGACCGGTCAGATTCTCGGTCAGCACCGGATTGCGCTTGTGGGGCATCGCGGACGAGCCTTTCTGCCCCGCCGAAAAGAATTCCTCCGCCTCCAGAACTTCGGTGCGCTGCATGTGCCGGATTTCAATTGCGATATTTTCGACCGAGGACGCAACGACGCCCAATGTGGCAAAAAACGCCGCGTGGCGGTCACGTGGGATGACCTGAGTGCTGATCGGCTCTGGAAGCAGACCAAGTTTCTCGCAGACGTGCGCCTCGACCGCTGGGTCAATGTTGGCGAATGTGCCGACCGCGCCCGAAACAGCACCCGTTGCAATCTCTTCGCGCGCGGTCTTCATCCGGCGCAGGTTGCGGTCCATTTCGGCATAAAAGCGCGCGAACGTCAGGCCCATCGTAACCGGCTCGGCGTGAATACCGTGTGACCGCCCGATCCGGACCGTGTCTTTGTGTTCAAACGCGCGCCGTTTCAGCGCCGCAAGCAATCCCTCAAGATCCGCGATCAGAATGTCCGCTGCCCGCACCAACTGAACGTTCAATGTCGTATCAAGGACATCCGACGAGGTCATGCCCTGATGGACGAACCGTGCTTCGTCGTTGCCGATAATCTCGGCCAGATGGGTCAGGAATGCGATCACGTCGTGCTTGGTCACCGCTTCGATCTCGTCGATCCGTGCCACGTCGAATTCCACGTCCTTCGCCTTCCAGACTGCCTCGGCATTCTCGCGTGGGATCACTCCAAGATCGGCTAGCGCGTCGCAGGCGTGGGCTTCGATCTCGAACCAGATGCGGAACTTGGTCTCGGGCGACCAGATGGCCGTCATCTCGGGGCGGGAGTAGCGTTGGATCATGAATATCGGACCTTTCGTCTCACTTCGCCTGCTCTTAGACTGCCCGTCTGACAGGAACAAGGAGGCGAGGATGCGCCATTTCTGCGCAACGCTTCTGATTGTCGCCAGAGACCATGCGACGCACGGCAGCGGTGCGTGGCGGGGCTGACCGGCCTTTTCTCGCTTGAAGGCCGCTGGAGTGTCCGGCGAACGATCCTGCACGCCGACGGCACGGAAAACACGTTTGAAGGCGTGACGTCTTTCCAGCGTTCCGGTCACAGGCTTATTCAGGATGAGGACGGCTATCTCAGCATGCGACCGGATCAGGAGCCGTTGCGTGCAACCCGCCGGTATGTCTGGGAGAAAGACGGCAACCGTCTTGAATGCGCGTTCGATGACAACCGGCCGTTCCATACTGTTCCGCTGGGTGTCGATAGGCCGGAAACCACTTATCTCTGCCCGCCCGACCGCTATCGCGTATCTTACGATTTCTCGGAGATGCCCTGTTGGAGGTCAGTTTGGAATGTCGAAGGTCCCAAAAAGGAATATGTCATGACAACAGACTACAGCCCCGAAATCGACACCCTGTGAACTTGCTGCGTGGCGCTTGCCCCATCACCGACGGGATGCAATAACCGCTGCAACGCAGCGCATTGAACAAGAAGGGGAGCGATATGTCGTCCATCACCGCGCGTCCTGTCCTCACGGACATTTTTGGCCCGACCGAAGGCACAAACCTCCGCATCAAGCAGGCAGTTCTGGTCGTGCTCGGAATCGCCGCGCTCGCGATTGCCGCGAAGATCAAAATTCCGATGTGGCCTGTGCCGATGACGCTGGGCACCTTCGCTGTTCTCACCATTGGCACGGCCTACGGACCGCGCCTTGGCCTTGCCACCATCCTTGGCTACCTCGCCATCGGCGCGCTTGGGTTCAACGTCTTCGCCGGTTCGTCTGCGGAAACCAACGGCATTGCTTACATGATGGGCGGCACTGGCGGCTATCTTTTCGGATATGCTCTGGCTGCGGTGGCACTTGGCTATTTCGCTCGTCAGGGTTGGGACCGCTCGCGCGGCAAGATGGCGCTTGGGCTTTTGATCGGAAACGCAATCATCTAT
>JBBKWG010000240.1:0-12204 GCA_037968835.1 Paracoccaceae bacterium | reverse complement strand
TGTCCTTGATCTGGCAGACCAACTTTCCAGACGCAGCATTTCGCATTGTCGGCCTACCTCCCGACATACCCTCCCGCGCGGTTTTGTATCTGTTGATCATTGCCGGGATGGGTGTCGGGACGGCAATGGCCGCCCGGATTTGGCAAAAAAGAACCCTTCAAAGCATGATTGGGCGTATTCCCAAGACACTTCGCCAGTTCTCTATCGGTGCCGGCGTCGCATTTTTCGTGCTTGGATTGCTCGTGCTTCTGCCGCCCTGGTCCTTCGGTGAATTACAGCCAAACCTGTCCCTCACGACCTGGCTGCTGTGGCTTCCCATCGCCGTAATCTCAATCGCCGCTCAGACCGGTGCCGAAGAACTGTTTTTCCGCGGCTATCTTCAAAGCCAACTTGCCGCGCGGTTTCGCAATCCTGCAATCTGGCTGTTGGTGCCCGCGCTTTCATTCGGACTGGCGCATTATGTTCCCTACATTCCGTCGCAGAATTCGATTGTCTACGTCACCGCTGCATTCATCTTCGGCTTGCTCGCGGCGGATCTTACGGCTCGCACCGGCAGCATCGGCGCTGCGTGGGGATTCCATTTCGCCAACAACGCACTGGCCTTGTTGTTCATCTCAACGGAAGGCACGGTTACCGGGCTGTCTCTGTATAAAAACCCCGTTGGTCTGGGGCAGCCGCTTGCGCTTTCGCCGACGGTTTTCGTCGATCTATTCGCGATAATTCTGGTCTGGCTCCTGATCCGACGCGTCCTGAGGGTCTGATTGCATTTCCCGGTCGCGCGGCTTAACTGGAACGCAACGTCAAAAAGCACCCGGTCACTATGAATTGGATTTCGAACTACGTACGCCCGAAGATCAACTCGCTGTTCTCACGCAGGGAAGTGCCCGAGAATCTTTGGTCGAAGTGCCCGGAATGCGGGACCATGCTGTTTCATCGCGAGTTGGCGGACAATTTGAACGTCTGCACCAATTGCAATCACCACATGAACATCACACCGCGCGATCGCTTCACGGCGCTGTTCGACAACGGCGTGTTTGTGGAAGTACCGGTGCCGACGCCATTGTCGGATCCCCTGCATTTCCGCGATCAAAAGCGATACCCCGAGCGCATGAAGGCGGCGCAGAAGGCGACGGGCGAGAAAGAAGCGATGTTGGTTGCGGAAGGCGAAATCGGTCGTACACCGATTGTTGCCGCCGCGCAGGACTTCAGTTTCATGGCCGGTTCAATGGGGATGTATGTCGGCAACGCGATTATCGCAGCTTGCGAACGCGCGGTTGAGAAGAAACGTCCACTCATTCTATTCTCGGCAGCCGGCGGCGCGAGGATGCAAGAGGGCATCCTGAGCTTGATGCAGATGCCGCGCACCACGGTTGCAATCGAGATGCTTCGCGACGCGGGCCTTCCCTACATTGTCGTTTTGACGCATCCGACGACGGGTGGCGTTACTGCCAGCTATGCGATGCTGGGTGACATCCATATTGCCGAGCCGAATGCGCTGATCTGCTTTGCCGGTCCCCGTGTCATTGAACAGACTATCCGGGAGAAACTTCCGGACGGTTTTCAGCGAGCCGAGTATTTGCTGGATCACGGTATGCTCGATCGGGTCACGCATCGTAGCGAGATGAAAAGCGAACTCGTTACAATCGTGCGGCTGTTGCTTGGTTTGTCGCCTGCCGTCGCCGGAGACTTGCCGCCGCCAAGTGTCGAATCGCCGATTGAAAAAGCCGAAGCGAATGTGGCCGCAGAACCTGCGCCCTGACGCGATTGCGCGGCGCCTTGCCGCGATTCTGCGCACAGCTTCAGACAGACCTTCTATAATTGGTGCAGGTTCCCGATTTTCCGGAAGGACGCTTCGACCATGACCGCGAAAGGTTCCGACGCCATTCTTGCGCGGATGATGGCGCTGCATCCGAAAATCATCGACCTGACCCTGGATCGGATGTGGCGTTGCCTGGAAGCCGTCGGCAACCCGCATCTGTCGCTTCCCCCGGTGATCCATGTCGCCGGAACCAACGGCAAAGGGTCGACACAAGCCATGATCCGCGCCGGGATCGAGGCCGAGGGACAGGTTGCGCACGCCTACACGTCGCCGCATCTCGCGCGCTTCCACGAACGCATACGTGTCGCGGGGCAGATCATCCCCGAAAAGCAGCTTTCGGACATATTGGACGAAGTTTATCGCGCGAACGATGGCGCAACGATCACCTATTTCGAGATAACTACGGTTGCGGCATTTCTGGCATTCGTTCGCGAAAAGGCGGACTGGACGCTTCTTGAAGTCGGTCTTGGCGGACGCCACGATGCGACGAACGTGATCCAGAGGCCGCGACTGACTATCATCACCAAGATCGACCTCGATCATCAGCAATTTCTTGGCGAAACGATAGGCGAGATCGCCTTCCAGAAGGCAGGCATCATCAAACGTGGCGTTCCGGTCGTCGTTGGCCCGCAACACGACGCGGCGCTGGAAGTCATCGAAGCGGAGGCGGCGAAATTCGGAGCGCCCGTGGTCGCGTATGGTCAGCATTGGCACGCATTTGAAGAGCGCGGGCGAATGGTGTTTCAGGATGAAACCGGCCTGCTTGACTTGCCGTTACCGAACCTGCGCGGCCCCCACCAGATCGGAAATGCCGGCATGGCAATTGCGGCGCTGCGCCACCTCGGTTTCGGCGAAAAGGCCTGCGAAGGCGCTGTGACGACCGCGTTCTGGCCAGCGCGAATGCAGCGTCTGATCAAGGGGCCGCTCGTCGATGCGGCTCGGGAGGCCGAGATCTGGCTTGACGGTGGCCACAACCCGGCTGCAGGCGTGGCGCTGGCTGAAACGCTTGCCCGGATGCCGGCGCGCCCGACGTTCATGATCTGCGGGATGTTGTCCACGAAAGACGTCGAGGGTTATCTTCGGCCCCTGGCGGCACATGCGCAGCAACTCTACGCGGTCGCCATCCCCGGAGAGGCCGCCACTTTGTCTGCCGAAGACACCGCCAAAGCCGCTGACAATATCGGCCTGCCATCGGTCGTCGCCGCATCGGTCGCCGACGCCATTGATGGCATCACCGCACAGTCTCCCTCTGCGCGCATTCTGATATGCGGTTCGCTTTACCTTGCTGGAACCGTGCTTCGCGAAAACGGCTAGCGCGTGGTGGGTTAGGTCAGACTCCGACTCTGACGATCGCTTCGGCCAGGATCGGGACCGTGTTGTCGTTCAGACCGGCGATATTGATCCGGCTATCTCCGACCATGTAAATTCCATGCACGTCACGCATCTGCGCCACTTGTTCTGGGGTTGCGCCCAATCGCGAGAACATTCCGCGGTGATGTGCGAGGAAATCGAAACGGTCGGAATTGGTCCGTTGGCGCAATTCCTCGGCCAGCTTCTTGCGGAGCGCCAACATGCCGGTGCGGACGTCTTCCAGTTCGCTTTTCCAATCAGCGCGCAGCGCCGGATCATCGAGAATCATCTGGACACAGCGCGCGCCGTGATCCGGCGG
This sequence comes from Paracoccaceae bacterium, assembly GCA_037968835.1. Classification (GTDB taxonomy): domain Bacteria; phylum Pseudomonadota; class Alphaproteobacteria; order Rhodobacterales; family Rhodobacteraceae; genus JBBKWG01. Next base: position 8,716 of record JBBKWG010000240.1, on the reverse strand, counting down.
GAACGAATAATTCTGTCGATTGAGATATGCCATCGTCGCCTGCGCTTCGTTACGCGCCTTGTCACCCTCGGCAATGGCCATGAGAAGTCCGGTCCGCTCGCGGTAGACGCCAAAATTCTTTGAACAACTGGCAGCGATGATTACCTCGGGCAAACGCGAGACGAGGTGACGCGTGCCGTAGGCATCTTCGTCCAGCCCGTCGCCGAAGCCCTGATAGGCGATGTCGATGAATGGAATCGCTCCGGTAGCCTCAAGATGATCGGCGACCGCGTGCCACTCCGCCTCGGTCAGATTGGCACCGGTCGGATTATGGCAGCAACCGTGTAGCAGCACCAAGTCGCCGAGCTTCACGTCCGCCAAGTCCGCCATCATCGCTTCGAAGTCGACACCTCGGGTCTTTTCGTCGAAATAACGATACTCGCGCATCGGCACGCCAAGATAATTCACGATAGACGGATGGTTCGGCCATGTTGGTAGGCTCAGCCAGATGGTCGACGCCTTGTCCGCGTAACGCATCAGTTCAAGTCCTTGCCGGACTGCGCCAGTTCCACCGGGTGTCGCGACCGCCGCGACGCGGTTATCCCCAACACTGTCGCCGAGAATGAGACCTTTCATGGCTTTCGCGAATGCCGGATCGCCCGCGAGACCGGTGTAAGACTTGGTCCCTTGGGTTTCGACGAGGTGACGTTCGGCGGATTTGACCGCACGCATCACCGGGGTCCGACCCTCGGCATCCTTGTAGACACCGACCCCTAGATCCACTTTGTCCGTCCGAGGATCGTCACGAAACATTTGCACCAGCGCCAGGATCTTGTCGGCGGGCTGCGGCTTCAGGTTGTTCAACATCAAAGTGCCTCAGTCAGGGATGAGCGACAAATCGCGGTCGCGGTTGAGAATGCGCGTGTGGCCTTCACGTCGAACAGGCACGAAACCGTTTTTCTGATAGGTTGCCAGCGCCCGTGGGTGGTCGAGTGTGCAAGTGTTTACGGTCAGCTTCTGAACGCCCGGAGAATCCCAACACGTCAAAATTGCGGTCTTCAGCAGAAAAGTTCCCAGTCCGCCGCCGACCGCTTCGGGAACGAGACCGAAATAGGCGAGATCGCAGATACCTGGTTTGCCCGCATCCAAAAGGAAAAATCCGTGCGGCCAACCTTTGGAAGTCAGCGTGAAAAGCGACATCGCGCCGTCGGTCAGCCACGCTTCAATTTCACTGTGTTTGCGTTTGTGAATGTCTTCCCATGCATAATCGCGCCCGACTGCATCGTAGAGCGACAAGAAATACCAGACCGGCGGCTTCTCTGCCTTCAAGAGCGTGGCGGTGATTCCAGACGGCAGGTGCGGCCAATCCCAGTCAGGTCTCCGGGGCATCTCCAGATAGGTGACCGTGTAGGGAACTTCCGTGCCTTTGCGCACAATCTTCACCCGGTCTCGACCTTCAGATCGTCATACATCCCCCACTCGGCCCAGGATCCGTCGTAAAGCGAATGTTGTCGATGTCCCAGCCGTTCGAGCGCCAGTGAAATGATCGCGGCGGTCACTCCGGATCCGCAGGATGTAATCGCTGGTCGTGTCAAATCGACGCCGGCGCGGGCAAAGACCTCGCGCAGTTCGGTGACGGATTTCATTGTCCCATCATCGGCCAGAAGTGTGCGATAGTGCACATTCCTGGAACCGGGTATGTGGCCTGCGCGAAGTCCCGGACGCGGTTCCGCCTCTTCCCCGCGAAAACGACCGGGCGCTCGCGCATCAATGATTTCGTGATCTCCGAGTTTGGATGCGGCAGCTACCTGAGTGACGTCCCGCACCAATTGGTTTTGACGTGACACGGTGATGTGACGGTCGCGCATCACCGGTGGCATGTCTTCGAGCGGTCTTCCTTCAGCGGTCCACTTGGGAAATCCACCGTCCAGAACGGCGACATCCGTCTTTCCCATCAAGCGAAACAGCCACCAGACTCGCGCCGCTGAAAACATGCCCGCACCGTCATAGACGATCACTTGGTGTCCATCGCCAACGCCCATGGCGCGCATCCGGCTGATGAACTTTTCCGTAGGCGGCGCCATGTGAGGCATGTTGGATCGCTGATCGCTAATCTCGTCGATGTCGAAAAACCGAGCTCCGGGAATGTGTGCGGCTTCGAACTCGGCCCGCGCATCGCGATTCATGTCCGGCAGATACCACGACGCGTCCAGAATTCTCAGGTCGGGGTCTTTCAAATGGCTTGAAAGCCATTCGGTTGAAACAAGTGTTTTGGGATCGTCCGCCATCAAAAACTTCCCCGTATTGATCGGGAAAAGTGCTACGCCGAAGCCTCGCAGGACGCAAGGCGATGGGAAGGTTGGATATGTCGGCCAATGCATCTTTCTGACTGGATTTTGCGTCCGGTGCTTTCCGACTCTCCCCTTGCGGTGATCTCCTACCGGTGAGAATGTCGCGCCGCTGACAGGGAGGTTCACATGATCGAGAAGCACCAGTTTTACATCAATGGACGTTGGGTCGATCCGATCAGCGGCACCCAATGCGACGTGATCAATCCGTCGACGGAGGAACCTGTCGCCAGCATTTCGCTTGGAGGTCAGGCCGACACGGACGCGGCTGTGGCCGCAGCAAAAGCTGCATTCCCGAAGTGGTCTTCGACGCCGGCATCGGATCGGATCGCTTTGGTCGAGAGGCTGCTTGAGGTCTATAATGCGCACGAGTCGCAAATGGCCGAGGCGATCAGCCTGGAAATGGGCGCGCCGATAGATTTCTCGCTGGAAGAGCAGGTAAGTTCGGGTTCCTGGCACATTGAAGGTTTTCTGGAAGCGGCCCGCGATTTCAAGTTCGAGCACAAGCACGGTTCGTCGCGTGGTGCGCGGATCGTAAAAGATCCGATTGGGGTGGTCGGAATGATCACACCCTGGAACTGGCCGATGAATCAGGTCGCGCTGAAAACAATTCCGGCAATGATCGTGGGCTGCACGATGGTCTTGAAGCCGTCGGAAATCGCGCCGCTTTCGTCACTGCTTTTTGCCGAGATCGTCGACAAGGCAGGATTTCCACCGGGCGTCTTCAACCTCGTCAACGGTGACGGCGCGGGGGTCGGATCGCAACTATCGGTGCATCCCGACGTCGACATGATATCGTTCACGGGATCCACCCGCGCGGGAATTGCGATCAGCAAGGCGGCGGCGGATTCGCTCAAACGGGTCAGCTTAGAATTGGGCGGAAAGGGCGCGAACATCGTCTTCGCGGACGCCGACGCAAACGCTGTTCGGCGCGGTGCCGAGCATTGTTTCGAGAATACGGGCCAGTCCTGCAATGCGCCGACGCGCATGTTGGTCGAGCGGTCGCGCTATCATCAGGCGGTCGAAGAGGCGAGTGAGGTTGCCCGCACTACGAAGGTCGCGAACGCGGCCGATCACGGAGATCACATTGGGCCGCTGGTTAGCCAGATGCAGTACGACAAGGTTCAGGCGCTGATCCAGAAGGGTATCGACGAAGGTGCCCGATTGGCAGCCGGGGGAACCGGGCGGCCTGACGGTCTGAACCGCGGGTATTTCGTCCGCCCGACCGTTTTCGCCGATGTCACGCCAGACATGACGATCATGCGCGAGGAAATCTTTGGACCGGTCTTGTCGATAATGCCGTTCGACAAGCCCGACGAGGCGCTCGAAATCGCCAATGACACCGTTTACGGGCTGACCAATTACGCCCAATCGTCCGATCCCGAGAAGCTGAAGTATTTTGCGCGGAATCTGCGATCGGGGATGGTTCAGATGAACGGGAAAAGCCGTGGTCAGGGCGCTCCGTTTGGCGGCGTCAGGCAATCGGGTAATGGTCGAGAGGGCGGCGTCTGGGGACTTGAGGAATTCGTCGAGGTGAAATCCGTGGGCGGCTGGCCGGACGACGCTTAACGGCGAGCGTTGTCGAGTTCAGAACGGCGTCCTGGCTGAGAATGTCATGCCGACACCCCCGTCGGGATGCCTGAGCCGCAGACTTTCGGAATGAAGCATCAGGCGCGGAAATTCGCGCGCTTGCCCCTGCGCGTAAAATGGATCGCCAAGGATCGGGTGTCCAAGCGCCAGCATATGTACGCGCAATTGATGCGACCTTCCGGTTTTTGGATATAGTCGCACCCGCGTTTCGGCATCCTCGACGCGCTGCACATGCCACTCTGTAATTGCCGCGCGCCCATTCACCATGTCGACTTTCTGAAGCGGGCGGTTGGGCCAGTCCACGATCAACGGTAGGTCCACTATCCCGGTTTTCTCGACCATCTGTCCCCAAACCCGCGCCACATAGGTCTTGGTGATACGTCGCTTTTCGAACTGTAGTCCCAGGTGCCGTTGCGCGTGCCGCGTCTGGGCAAAAACCATCACGCCGGAAGTATCCCGGTCCAATCGATGAACAAGCAACGAACTCGGATACTCGGATTGAATCCGGCTCAGCAAACAATCGGCCAGATGCGGCCCTTTTCCCGGAACTGACAATAGACCATGCGGCTTGGCGGCGACCAGTATTTCGTGATCGACGTGCAGGATCTCAAGCGGCACATCGGGAGGATCGTAAGCGTCACTCACGCGCGCTGTGATCCAATCTGTTTCGCGTCTTGATCATCCTGTCCTCATCTGGCCTGCGGATGTACCAAGTAGCACGCCATAAAGGATGAAGAGAACCGCCATCGTTCGGCGAAACCAGACGTTCAGCACGGCACCTAGTGCCATTCGGCCCAGTCCGGCACCAATCGCGGTATAGCTTAGATAGCTGAGCGCGGTGATCGACAACGCCGTTGGAAAGATCCAGGCCATCTGATCCATGACGGGCACGTCCGTCTGCACAAACTGAGAGAACGCTGCCAAATATCCTGCGACCGACTTTGCGTTGACGGTGGCGATAAGCAGGGCATTTGTATAAATTGACCGGCCGGTCGCGGCGCTGAGATCGGGTGCGCGGGTGGCCCCGCGCCAACTACGTATACCGAGCAAAATCAGCACAACCGCCCCCAAGATCTTCATCCACGAGAAAAGGAGAGGTGATGCGGCGATCATGGCGGTGACGCCGAGCGCCGACAAGCCAAGGAACAGGACCGATTGAGTCAAGATCGCAAGAACGCCCCAAAGCGATTTGCGGAATCCATGTGTCATCCCATTCTGAATGCAGTTGACTGCGTTCGGGCCGGGTGTCGTCACGAACACTGCCCAGAAGGTCGCAAAAATAATCCAGCCTTCCAGACTCAAATTCGTACGTTCGCGAATACACCGTCCAGAATCGCTTCCAGTTCCAGTGCGTCTGTTCTCGTGAAGGCGTTGGGCCGATCACTGTCGATATCAAAGACCGCGATCAAGTCGCCCCGATCATTGACGACAGGGATCACCAGTTCGGATCTGGTCGTCGTCGCGCAGGCAATATGACCGGGAAAAGCATCGACATCGGATACGAGCTGCAATTCTTTCGTTCGTGCGGCGGCACCACAAACGCCGCGCGAGAACGGTATCGTCAAACAACCGTGTCCGCCCTGATATGGGCCGATCTTCAGCATTTCCCGCCCCGTGACACGATAGAATCCGGTCCAGTCGAAACGATCATCGAAATGATGCACTTCGCAAGCGACCGTCGCCATAAGCGCAATCGCATCATCTTCGCCGTCGGTGAGGGCGGCTATTCGACTTGCGAGTTCATAATAGTCCATCAGGGACGCTCAATGGCGATTGCCATGCCTTCGCCGCCGCCGATGCAGATGGCCGCCATACCGCGCTTCAGATCGCGGGATTCGAGCGCATTCAGCAATGTGACGATGATCCGCGCACCAGACGCTCCGATCGGATGTCCCAGCGCGCAGGCGCCGCCATTCACGTTCATTCGTGCGTGATCGACGCCCATTTCGGCCATGAATGCCATCGGGACAACCGCGAAAGCCTCGTTCACTTCCCAAAGATCGACATCCCCGACTTCCCAGCCGACCATTCCCAGCAACTTGCGCGCTGCCGGAACCGGCGCGGTCGTGAACCATGCGGGTGCCTGCGCGTGGACCGCATGCCCGAGAATACGGGCGCGGATAGGCAGACCCTCCGCCTCCGCAGTCGCAGCCGACGCGAGCACAAGCGCCGCCGCCCCGTCCGAAATCGACGACGCATTTGCCGGCGTCACGGTGCCGTCTTTCCGGAAGGCAGGTTTCAGATGCGGAATTTTGTCAGGGCGGGCGGTTTGTGGTTGCTCATCGACGCTGACCAATGACTCGCCCTTCCGTGTGACGACATTCACCGAGACAATCTCGCGCGCGAACTCTCCGTCCTTTTCAGCGCGGAGAGCCCTTTCCAGCGACGCGATCGCGTAGGAATCTTGAGCTTCGCGAGTGAATTGGTATTTCTCGGCGCAATCCTCGGCGAAGGTTCCCATCAACCGGCCCTTGTCATATGCATCCTCAAGCCCATCGAGGAACATGTGGTCGATTGCCTGACCATGACCAAGTCGCGCGCCGCTTCTCATGCTCGGCAAAAGATACGGCGCATTTGACATGCTTTCCATGCCCCCGGCGACCGCAGTATTAATGCGACCCAGCGCAATGGAATCCGCCGCAGCCGAAACGGTTGCAAGTCCTGAGCCACACATCTTGTTCAGCGTGGTGGCCGGAACGCATTCATCAAGCCCGGCGGCGAATCCGGCCTGCCTCGCTGGCGCCTGGCCCTGCCCGGCTGGAAGCACGCAGCCCATGAGCAACTCGTCGGGCGCCGCCAGTGTCGCCTGCTTCATCGCTGCGCGAATGGCGGCACCTCCGAGCGCACTTGCCGAAACGGTTGCGAAAGCACCTTGGAAACCACCCATGGCGGTGCGCGCGGCCCCAGTGATTACGACGTCCTGCATCGATATCCTCCCCAATGCTTTCTCTGCTTACAGAATGGTAACGCCTTGCGTCTAGCGTGCAGTCAGACCGAGAGGGAAGGAGCGCCTATAATGATGATGACCGCAACCGAAGAAGGCCGGGCACTTGTCGTGGCAGTCGATGAAAGTCGGATTGATGCGTCGGTTGCTGTGCGCTTCAAGGATCAGATGCGTGACTTGACCAATCATCCGGCGCGGCGCGTTATTCTGGACCTGAGCAAGGTGGAATTTCTCGATTCAAGCGGGCTTGGCGCGGTGGTTGGTGCCATGAAACAGCTTGGCGATGATCGCAGGCTTGATCTGGCGGGATTGACGCCGATGGTGGACAAAGTCTTCCGCATGACACGCATGGATTCCGTGTTTCGCATTTTTCCGGATCGCGCGACCGCGCTCTGGGATAATGCGCATGCCTCCTGATCTTGCGATGTCGCAATTCGTTTCACCGGAAAGGGCGTCGGCAGCGGGCGTCGTTCTGCAACGAACGACATTTCCCGCGACATTCGAAAACATTCGCCTGACGATTCGCGCCTCGATGGATTCGCTCGCCCCTTTGGAACTGGGAGAGGAAGAGCATGGGGCGGTCCAACTCGTCTTGGCAGAGGCACTGAATAACGTCGCCGAGCACGCTTTCGCGCCGCATGAATCCGGGCAAGTAACTTTGATTCTGCGTCACGGTCGCGCCGGGCTATTGGTCGAAATCCGCGATTGCGGAAAGCCCATGCCGAATGGACGCGCGCCGATCAACGACGGACCATCAAGTGAATCGGCGCGTCAGGATTTACCAGAGGGCGGATTTGGTTGGTTTCTGATACGCGAACTGGCGCGCGATCTGATTTATGATCGGCGGGACGGCGAAAATATCCTGATCTTTCGGGTAGCGATTGGAAAAGGGCATACTTCAACTGAGTGATTCTCGGTTCGAAATGTGTGGATTCCATTTGCTGATCGACACTAGGTCTCGGACTCCTCCCTCCAGCATTCAATTATTTGCGGCACTCCGACGGCGGTTTGTGGACAATTCAGATCCTTGCCGCCGACTTTCCTGAAAAGCGAAACATCGACGCGAAAATGCCGCAATTTTACCGCAAAGGCGCCCTTCGCCGGAGTCATGCCAATTTTGTAGCTGCTCAAAGCTTCCCTCGGCACCGTGTAAATTTTCAGCCCCCACCCAGCACGCGGTGTCGAGGTCTTGAGCGCGCCGTCCCTGACCCTCCACTGCGATTGCAAATCCGAGCCGCAGCACTAGGGTCTGCTCCATCTTAAAGGAGCACGTCAAAAAAATGCGGGACTTCCATCTTCCAGGCCGATCTCCTGTTTATGCAAGCAACGGGATGGTGGCGACGTCTCACCCTCTCGCAGCCGCGGAAGCGCTTGCCGTACTCCGCGAAGGCGGAAACGCCGTCGATGCTGCAATTACCGGCGCGGTGCTTCTGGGTGTTTGCGAGCCGCACATGACGGGGCTTGGCGGGGATTGCTTTGCACTGATCTCTCACGCAGGAACCGATGAAATCATCGCGCTCAATGGATCGGGGCGCGCACCTTCCGGATTATCCGCGCAATCGCTGAGAGATGACGGTTACACGATTATCCCGGATCAACACCCCGCAAGCGTAACGGTCCCGGGCGCAGTCGACGCCTTTTGCCGGCTTTCCACAAAATGGGGACGGCTCGGTCTGGATCGCTGCCTCGCGCCGGCAATCACTTATTCGGAATCCGGCGTGCCGGTCGCACCCCGCGTTGCCTCCGACTGGGCAAGTCTCGAGGATAATCTGAACCCCGAGGCTAGGCGGCACTTCCTGATTAACGGGAAACCACCGTTGACGGGTCAGACATACTCGCAGCCATTGCAGGCCGA
>JBBKWG010000239.1:0-32397 GCA_037968835.1 Paracoccaceae bacterium | reverse complement strand
TGAGCCGCGCCGTAGGGGTTTCGCGCGGCTGCTCTTTCCTCTGACCCGAACCCGCGCTATAGCCCGCTCGTCCTGAACTTGGAGAATAAAATGGGCTATCGCGTCGCTGTCGTCGGCGCCACGGGGAACGTGGGCCGCGAAATGCTGAACATTCTGGACGAGCGCCAGTTTCCGGTCGATGAGATCGTGGCTCTGGCGAGCCGCAAATCCATGGGCACGGAAGTCAGCTTTGGCGACAAGACGCTGAAGACCAAGGATCTGGAGACGTTCGAGTTCGCCGGCTGGGACATCGCCTTGTTCGCCATCGGATCGGAGGCGACGAAAATCTATGCTCCGCGCGCGGCCAAGGCGGGATGCGTGGTGATAGATAACTCGTCGCTCTATCGCTATGACGCGGCGATTCCGCTGATCGTGCCCGAGGTTAACCCGGAAGCGATCGAGATGGTGAAGAACAAGAACATCATCGCGAACCCCAATTGCTCGACCGCGCAGATGGTGGTGGCGCTGAAGCCGCTGCACGACCGCGCGACGATCAAGCGGGTCGTGGTGTCGACCTATCAATCGGTGTCGGGTGCCGGCAAGGAAGGCATCGACGAGCTGTGGGACCAGACCAAGAGCATCTATAATCCGACCGACAACAAGCCGCCCAAGAAGTTCACAAAGCAGATCGCTTTCAATGTGATTCCGCAAATCGACGACTTCATGGAAGACGGCTCGACCAAGGAAGAATGGAAGATGGTCGTGGAGACGAAGAAGATCCTCGACACCAAGATCAAGGTGACGGCGACCTGCGTTCGGGTGCCGGTGTTCGTGGGCCATTCCGAGGCGATAAATATCGAGACCGAGGAGTTCCTGGACGAGGATGAAGCGCGCGATATCCTGCGTGAAAGCCCCGGGATCATGGTTATCGACAAGCGCGTCGACGGTGGCTACGTGACGCCGGTCGAGTGCGTTGGCGATTTTGCGACGTTCATCAGCCGAATACGGCAGGACGGCACGATCGAGAACGGTCTCAATCTCTGGTGCGTGTCCGACAACCTCAGGAAAGGCGCGGCGCTGAATGCGGTTCAGATCGCCGAGCTTTTGGGAAATCGGGTTCTGAAAAAAGGCTGATCGCCTGTGGATATGATTCTTTCGGGCGTCTCCCTGGGGTCGCCCGTTTTGTTGATTGTCTATGGCATCCGGCAAGTTTGGCTGCTTGGCCCCGACTGTTCACATTCCGGAACATATTGAAAAAAATAGGGTAAATCTTCCGCGATTCATCGAATGCACGGTTAAGGCGAGTGAAATAAGGCGGATGGCGGCGGTTCTGAGGCAATACCACGACCTTGCCCCGATCACGGCGCGCGATTGCCACAATGCCGCCACAATCCGTCCGATTTTTTGCCGCATTTCGGGGAAAGCCTGAAATCGAGACCAGTTTCGCCCGAAGGATTTCGACATGAAACCAATCACGGAAGATCAGGTAGTTTCTCTGATGAAGGGTTTTGAGAAGCGTGAAAAGGATGCGCTTCGCAGGTTGGCCGCGGACGTTGCGTCCGGGCGCTTTCAGGCCGGCCGATTGACGGCGAGAGTGCTGCATTTCACGCCAAACGGTCAGGATTGCGAAACTTGTGCGGAGTCCGCGGGCGAGGTCGTGTCGTTGGCGCAGGCGCGTGAAACGAGCCGGGCGCGGCGCACTTTGCGGGGTATATTCGTCTATTCCACCGACGCGCCGATGCCGGCTTGAGCTAACACAATCGAGGGGAAGCCTGGCGGATCCAAGTGCCTGGCAATTCGGTGGTGGACGGACGTTGCGCGGCGCTCTGCTTCAGACCTTCTTGAACGACTCGGTGATCGGATCGTAGGCGTGAAGTTCGCCCTCTGCGAGGTCGGTCCATAGTCCGTGCAGGGTGAGTTCGTCGGCTTCGATCGCCTCGTTGATGAACGGGAATGTCATGAGGTTTTCGAGGCTGATGAGGACCGCTTCTTTTTCTAGTGCGCGGATCTGATCGTCTTCGCTTGCCATGCCTTTCACTTTTTCGAAGCCGGGGCGCAGGATATCCATCCAGCGACCGACGAAGCTGGAGCGTTCCTCAAGTTCGGGCGCTTTGCCTGAACACATGGCGTGGCAGCCGTTGACGCCGCCGCAATTGGAATGGCCGATGACGATCAGATGCGCGACCTTGAGCGCCGTGACTGCGTATTCGATGGCCGCCGAGGTGCCGTGGCTTGCGCCGTCGGGTTCATAGGGCGGGACCAGGTTCGCGATGTTGCGGTGAATGAAGAATTCGCCGGAATCCGCGCCGAAGATCGAGGTGACGTGGACGCGGCTGTCGCAACACGAAACGATCATCGCGCGGGGGCGCTGGCCCTCGGTGGCGAGGCGGCGATACCAGGCGTGGTTCTCGGAGAATGTCGTGGCTTTCCAGCCGTGATACCGCTGGACCAGATAGGCGGGCAGGGGGCGGGCGAGTTTCATCTTTGCTGTCCTCTATGCGCCGTGAGGTGTCGGGCATTCCGGTAAAATGCAAGACGTATTGTGCATCTCTATCAAGCAATTCTTTGCCAAGCGCAATTATTCGGGTCAGGTCAGCCAGTTCCCGAAAGTGTGTCATGGAAAGTATCATTCAGTTTCGACCCGACGAGATCGTCGAATTCAATATCTCCCAGTTGAGCATTCTGGTGAACGAAATGGGTCCGTTCGCGGCGGAAGCCATGACCGCACATGCGGTCGCGACGATTTCAGAACGGATCGGTGCCGTCGAAGCCGCATGGGCCGCGTCGGAATTCACCACTCTGGGGATTTGCGCGCGTTCGCTGGTCGGCATTGCCGAGCAGGTCGGCATGTCGCGCGTCGCAAGCGTGGCGCGGGATGCCGCCGGGCTGGCGACGGGGCAGGATGACGTGGCGCTGGCCGCAGTCGTGCATCGGCTGGTTCGGATCGGCACTGGCTCGCTTGCGGCGATTGGTGCGGGGGGTGCGCTGGGCCCCTGATCGCGCTTGCCGATGTGACGGGGCAGTCTAGTGTGCGGGTAATCCCAAGGACGGAGTCGCCCCCGTGAGTTCCCTGACTTTTGCCAAAGACAGCGCCGAGGCGCGTCCGCTCTATCTGGTCACCAAAGAGCTGCTTGATAGCTGGCTGTCCGATCTGGACGAGCGCGCGCGCGCCTGGGTCGAGGCGGCGGACTTCAGCGCCAAGGCCGGGCAGGTCGTTCTTGTTCCCGGAGCCGACGGCGACATAGCGTTTGCAGCGGGCGGGCTTGGTTGCGAGAAAGACAGGCTCCGGACCCGGTTCATGGCAGCGAAGTTGCGAGCGAAATTGCCCGAAGGTGCGTGGCGGCTGGAGACCGATCTGACCGGCGATGCGCTTGAGGAAGTCGCGCTGGGCTGGCTTTTGTCCGGCTACAGGTTCGGGCGCTATAAAGACGCGCCGGAGCCGAAAGCCGCGCTGGTCGCGCCGAGTGGTGTCGATTGCGAATTGCTTGAAATCATCGCCGCCGGAGAGGCGCTGGCGCGCGATCTTATCAACACGCCGGCGTCGGATATGGGACCGGACGAGTTGGAGGCGGCGGCGAGAACTATGGCGGACAGGTTTGGGGCGAAGATCGAGGTCACGACCGGCGACGACCTGCTGGCGCGGAACTTTCCGATGATCCACGCTGTTGGGCGTGCATCGCCCCGAATGCCGCGTCTGATCGAGATGAACTGGGGCGAAGCCGGGCCGCGCCTGACGCTTGTCGGCAAGGGCGTGTGCTTTGACACTGGCGGCCTGAACCTGAAGCCGGGTGCGTCGATGGGGTTGATGAAGAAGGACATGGGAGGTGCGGCGAACGTGTTGGGGCTTGCGCATATGCTGATGGCATCGGGGGCTGCCTTGCGGCTTCGCGTGCTTATCCCGGCGGTCGAGAACAGCGTCTCGGGAAGCGCGTTCCGGCCCGGCGATATCCTGACATCGCGAAAGGGATTGACGGTCGAGATCAACAACACCGATGCCGAGGGGCGACTGGTCCTGGCCGATGCGCTGGCGCTGGCGGATGCGGACACGCCTGATTTGATCGTGTCGATGGCGACGTTGACCGGTGCGGCGCGGGTTGCCGTGGGACCGGACCTTGCGCCGTTTTACGCGACACGCGATGGCGACGCCGAGGCGGTTGAGGTTGCGGCCCTGGCACGGCGCGATCCGGTCTGGCGGATGCCGTTCTGGGATGCTTATGAACAGATGATCGAACCCGGAATCGCCGATCTGGACAATGCGCCTTCAGGCGGGTTTGCGGGCTCGATCACCGCCGCGCTGTTCCTGCGACGGTTCGTTACCGAAACGCCGCGGTATATCCATTTCGACATTTTCGGATGGACGCCATCGGCGCTGCCGGGACGCCCCAAAGGCGGGGTTGGACAAGGGATCAGGGCGTTGTTCTCTGCGTTGCCCGGGATGCTGGCGCGATGAGTGACCGGAGATTTCTGGCGTCGAACGGGCGCGTTGCACTGGCTTCGCTCGAAGGCAAGGTCGAGGCCGAGCGGTTCAGCGACGGCACGCTGCGACAGTTGGTTGCGAATGCGTGGCTGCGCGAAGCGCCCGGCGGCGCGCGCGACCGGCAACTTCTGTGGGGCGACCCGTTCCGCGTTCTGGACGAACGGGACGGCGCATCGTTCGGGATCAGTGAGAAGGATGGCTACGTCGGATATGTGGCGACGGATGCGCTTGGTTCGCCGCGCGAGGCGACGCACCGGATCTCGGTGCGCACGACGTGGGCCTGGGGCAAACCCAATTTCAAGACCGATCCGCTGATTGATCTGCATATGAACAGCCCGGTGCGGATCGTGGCGTCGGGATCGCACTGGGTCGAGATCGAAACCGACGGGGGGTCGGTGTTCGCGCCCGAGAACCACTGCCGCGCGCTTGCGCAGCCCGATGTGGACAACGTGACGGCGGCGCATTTCTTTGTCGGCACGCCGTATGTGTGGGCCGGAAATACCGGCTTCGGGATTGATTGTTCGGGGTTGGTGCAGGCTGCTTTTCACGCCATTGGCCGCGCCTGTCCGCCCGACAGCGATTTGCAGGAGCAGATGCCGGGGCAACACCTGGACGAGGATGCGCCGTTGCAACGCGGGGATCTGATCTTCTGGAAGCGCCACGTCGCGTTGATGATCGACGCGGATCGCATTCTGCACGCCAACGCTCATCACATGGCGGTTGCGGTCGAGCCGCTTCAGACCGCGATCACGCGGATTGCCGCAACCGATACCGGACCGGTCACGTCGCGATTGCGTCCGGCCTAGCGGAACGTAGGGCGGTGTCAGTCGACGGCGCGGATCAGTTTGCGTTCGAGCACGCGCAGGACCGCCTTGAGATCGGCGCCGCGTTTCAGAATCTGGCCATCCATTGCGATCACCGCATACATGCCCTGCCGCTGTCGAAGGGCGGGCCGTTTTTCGATGCGATAGAGTGGGTGTTCGGCGGTGCGACGGAAGATCGAGAAGATCGCGACATCTTTCAGGAACGACATTCCGTAGTCGCGCCATTCCCCGGCAGCGACCATCCGACCATAGAGTCCGAGGATCTGCGATAGCTCGCCGCGATCAAACGCAACCTGTTCGGGCAGTTTGTGCGCATTCGAAAGAGGCGTCGGCGACTGAACCGTCATACCTTCAAAGTGACCTCAGGTTGGCAGCAAATCAAGCCTCGCCTCAACTTGGACACAAAAATACCTCGGGTTGGGCGCGCGGCGCACCTGATGTTGCCAAACTTGGGCGTCAATCAGAGAGGGTAGCGAAAAGACGCTATCCCCGGTGCCGCGGATTAACAGCCCCCACCCAGCCTGCGGCACCGGGGACCCTTTACGGGATGAGGGACCCCTCGCCATCGGCGGGGGTTTCTCCGTTTCCGGCGCTTCATTGTCCGAGATGTCGATGGGGCGCTGCCCCCGCCCTTCGGGCTCCCCCGAGGTATTTTCAGACAGGATGAAACCGGAAGCCGCCTTGCAAGTGCAGGGATCGGGGATAGGTTGACCGCTGTCTGGAGGGGTTGGCATGGGCGAAACGATGATTGGCGTGATCGGCGGCAGCGGTATCTATGAAATCGACGGGCTGGAAGGTGCCGAGTGGGTCACAGTCGATAGCCCGTGGGGCTTGGCCTCGGATCAGGTTCTGACGGGTGTTTTGGGCGGCGTGCGGATGGCATTCCTGCCCCGACACGGTCGCGGTCATGTCCATTCGCCGACCACGGTGCCGTATCGCGCGAATATCGACGCCTTGAAGCGGCTGGGCGTTACCGACGTGGTGAGCGTGTCCGCCTGCGGATCGTTTCGCGAGGAAATGGCGCCGGGGGATTTTGTCGTGGTTGACCAGTTCATCGACCGGACGGTGGCGCGTGAAAAGTCCTACTTCGGAACGGGGTGCGTGGCGCATGTCAGCGTGGCGCATCCGACGTGTCCGCGACTGGGCGCGGCGTGTGTTGCGGCGGCGCGCGAGGTCGGGGTTACGGTGCATGACGGCGGCACTTACCTGGCTATGGAAGGGCCGCAGTTTTCGACACTTGCGGAGTCGAAGCTCTATCGCGAGGTCTGGGGTTGCGACGTGATCGGGATGACCAACATGCCCGAGGCCAAACTCGCCCGCGAGGCCGAGCTTTGCTATGCGAGTGTGGCGATGATCACGGATTATGACAGTTGGCATCCGGACCACGGCGAAGTCGATGTGACGCAGATCATCGCGACCTTGTTGGGCAACGCCGAGAAAGGGCGGGCGATGGTTTCGCGTTTGCCCGCACTGCTGGGGGCCGGTCGCGCACCCTGTCCGGGTGGCTGCGACCGGGCGTTGGAATACGCGATTCTGACCGCGCCCGAGAAGCGGGATCCTGCGTTGGTCGCGAAGCTGGATGCGGTCGCGGGGCGCGTGCTGGGTTAACAGGCGCTGTCGGCGTCGGCGATGACCCGATCCAGCGTGGTATCGCTGGCTTCGCCCATGACAAGCGTGCGTTCGACGACGAGGGCGGGTGTGCCGAAGATGCCAAGCGTTTCGGCAGCCGCGCGGCTTTGGCGCAACCTGTCGGCGACGATGGCGCCGTCCATGTCCCGCAAGAGCCGGTCGGGGTCGAGGCCCGTGGACGCGGCGATATCGGCGAGATAGGCCGGACTTGGGCGGAAGTTCGAGCGCATGAGGCGGTCCTGAAAGGCGGGGTAGCCGTTCTGAAGGTCGGCGGCGATGCCGGCACGGGCCGCGATTTCCGATGAGGGCCCGAGAAGCGGCAGTTCGTGCCAGGTCAGCGCGATCTTGCTGGCCGGATCTTTCACGCGCGCCGTCAGGCGGGCGGTCAGGCGTCGGCAATACGGACAGAAGAAGTCGGAGAAGGCGGCGACGGCGACTTTTCCGCCATCGTTGTTGTCGAACAGCACGTCGCACAATTGTTCGATCGGAAGCGGTTCGATTGGCGGCGTGCCGTCGTCGATCCCGATAAGCGCGACATTCGCGGCATTGCCAGCCGTCGTCGAAACGCCCTCGAATGCGAGTTTTCGCCATCCGGGCAATCCGGGGATTTGCGCGTAGTCGAAACTGGCCGGGGTCACGACGAACCTTTGCCATCCCCACGCCACCGCGCCGAGAGCCACTGCGCCGACAAGCAGGCCGCGCCGCGATGATCGTCCGGTGTCCGCCATTTTCCTTGCCTTCGCCTGCGCCAGCCGTTTCGATGCGACCTGATACCAGATATAGGACTCCACATGGACAACCGGAAGAAAACCGTCAGGGATTACATCCGAACTATCGTCGATTTCCCACATGAGGGGATAATGTTCCGCGACGTGACGACGCTTTTTGCGGATGCGCGCGGGTTTCGGATTTGCATCGACCAGCTTCTGCATCCCTACGCCGGCGAGCAGATCGACAAGGTGGTGGGCCTTGAGGCGCGCGGCTTCATTATCGGCGGCGCGATCGCGCACCAGTTGTCGGTAGGATTCGTGCCGATCCGCAAGAAGGGCAAGTTGCCGGGCAAGACGCTGAGCCAGGATTACAAACTGGAATACGGCGATGCGATCATGGAGGTGCATGACGACGCGATCCAGCCCGGTGAGAAGGTGCTGGTGGTCGATGATCTGCTGGCGACCGGCGGAACTGCGGAGGCGGGGATCAAGCTGATCGAGAAGATGGGCGGTGATATCGTCGGCTGTGCGTTCATCGTCGATTTGCCGAAACTGGGTGGGCGAAAGAAGCTGGAAGGACTGGGGATGGACGTGCACGCGCTGTGTGCGTTTGACGGGGCCTGAGGGAGTCCGGCCTGAGGGTGTCGGTGTCTATTCGGACGCGAAGATCGCACCGGGGTTCATGATGCCGAGCGGATCGAGTGCCGTCTTGATCGCGCGCATCGCCGCCAGCTTTGTCGGGTCGCCATAGCGCAGCAGGTCGTTGGTCTTCATCCGCCCGATGCCGTGCTCGGCGGAAAAGCTGCCGCCTTTCTCTGCGACGATGTCATGCACAAGACGCGCGATCAGTTCCGATTCCGCCGGGTATTTGTTGGGCGACTGTCCCTTGGGTGGAAAGATATTGAAGTGCAGATTTCCATCGCCCAGGTGCCCGAACGTGTTGATGCGGAACGCGCCGATTGCGGCAATGGCCGGGGTGGCTTCGGCGATGAAGCCTTCGATCTCCGAAAGCGGCAGCGATATGTCGTGGGATGCGACAGCGCCGATTGTTCGATTGGCTGCGGGGATCGTTTCCCGGACGGTCCAGAACTCCGTTTGCTGCGCGCCTGACGAGGCGATGATGCCGTCGCGCACCAATCCGTTGCTCAGCGCGTCTTCAAAGACGTGAGCGAGCAGGGCCTCGGGGTCGCTGCCATCGCTGGTGCCGATTTCGACGAGAACCGACCATTCCGGCGGTTCGGGAAACGGCTGGCGCGTATCTGGATAAACTTCGGCCATCATCTCCAGACCGGTTCCGGCGATCAGCTCGAATGCCGAGACGACATCGCCCGCGCGGTCTTGAAGCAGCGCCAGAAGGTCGAGCGCGGCGGCGGGGCTGGAAACTTCGAGAAAGGCGGTCGCTGTGTGGGTTGGACGCGGGACGAGTTTCAGCGTGGCGGCGGTGATGATCCCAAGCGTGCCTTCGGCTCCGATCAGCAAGTGGCGCAAGTCGTAGCCAGTGTTGTCTTTGCGCAGCCGTTTCAGTCCGCGCAGGATGCTTCCGTCGGGCAGGACGGCCTCGATCCCGAGGCACAGGTCGCGGGCCATCCCGTAGCGCAGCACGTTCAGGCCGCCGGAGTTCACCGAAAGACCGCCGCCGATGCGCGCTGTGTCCTGGCTGGCGTAGCTGAGCGGAAACAGACGGTTCTCGGCTTCGGCGGCGGCCTGGATCGCGGCGATGGTCACGCCCGCTTCGGCAACGAGCGCGTTTTCGCGTGGATAGACTTTGCGGATGGCCGACATGTTTTCCAGCGACAGGATCAGTGGAACCGGGCCATCGGTGCTGATCTGACCGCCGACAAGACCGGTGCCGCCGCTGTAAGGGACGATGCCGACGCGCGCCGCCGCGCAGGCGCGCACGATTTCAGCGACGGTTTCGGTGTCGGCGGGGGTGGCGACGAAGCCCTTGCGGCCCTTCCATTTCTGGCGTGGTTCTTCGAGGTATGCAGGGGCGGCTTCGCGCAGGGTTCCGTCCGGTAGCCGCGTGGCGAGGTGTTCGGCGAAAGCGGCATCGGCTGGGTTCAACATTGCGCGAGTAAGGGAAGCGCGGCGCGAAGTGTCAATTGGCCTCGCTCAGGAATCGCGGTTCGAGGACGATGACAGTCGGGCGGCTGGGCAGGGTTCTGAGCGAGACTTCGATCTCGCTGGTGCCGGGGCGTTCGATCATGAAATCGCCCGAAACTCCGGACAGGAATCGGTCGAGTGAACCGCGCGAGAACCAGTGCATCGGCAGCACGATGGAAGATTTCAGGCGCTGGACGATGCGGATCATTGTCGGGGTGTCGACGGTCAGGCCGCCATCAACCGCAGCCATCACCACGTCGAGCCGACCGATGGCGGCGTATTGTTCGCCGGTGGGTTCGTGGTGCAGGTGGCCGAGATGTCCGATGCAGAGCCCGGCGACCTCGAAAATGAAGATCGAATTGTTGTCCTTGATGCGGGTGCCGTCGAAGCTGCCTCGAATGTCGGTGGTGACGTTGCGCACCAGCATCTCGTCGAGGTCGAGATTGTAATCGGCGGGCACGCCGTTCTGCCGCCAACCCGGCAGGATATGCGGGATGTCGGGCGACGGGAAAGCGGCCCAGTGACTGTCGTGCGCGTTGTTCATGGTCGCGATGTCGGGCACGAAGTCCGCAGTTCCGGTGAAGCCGGTGTAATCGGTGATTGCCTCAAGCCCGCCCGCCGTCTGGAGCAGGTACATCGAGTGATCAATATAGCTGAGACGCACGGTAAATTCGTCGTCGATGCCGTCCTGCCAGCTTGCATTCTGAATGAACGCGGCACCGGGAACGGCGTTGGCGATGGCGATACAATGGCTGGGTCTGCGATCCTGCGCGGCGCTGGCTGTCGCGATGAGGCAAATGAGTGCAGCTAATCGAAGCATGGGCGTTCTCCGTCGATCAGGACATATTATAGCGTGCGGCGTGTTCCGGGCAACGCAACGACCCCACTGGCAAATACCGGGAATTCTACTAATGTTTTGCGTGCCAGCCCATTATCGGTCTTTGGCGGCTTGCAAGCGATGCGCTGGCTTGCGACCAACCGGCCAGACAATGCGGCACACGGAACGGGGACGGAATGAGCGATCAGATCAGCGATATTTTCGTTATCGGCGGCGGCATCAATGGAACAGGAATTGCGCGAGATGCGCAGGGGCGCGGTCTGAAGGTGACGCTGGCCGAGATGCACGATCTGGCATCGGCGACGTCTTCGGCTTCCACAAAGCTGTTTCATGGCGGGCTGAGATACCTTGAGTATTTCGAGATCAAGCTGGTCAAGAAGGCGCTGATCGAGCGGGAAACGCTTTTGCGGGCGATGCCTCATATCTCGTGGCCGATGCGATTTGTGTTGCCGTATCACCCCGACATGCGGTTCGAGAACACGACGCCAGCATCGAAGTTGCTGAACTCGTTCATGCCGTGGATGAAAGGTCGGCGACCGGCGTGGATGATCCGGCTTGGACTGTTCATGTACGACCACCTTGGTGGACGAAAAATCCTGCCCGCCACCAAGACGCTGACGCTTGATCGCGACCCCGCTGGCGCGCCGCTGGTCGACAAGTTCAAGCACGCCTACGAATACTCCGATTGCTGGGTGGAGGATGCGCGGCTCGTGGCGTTGAATGCGCGGGACGCCGAAGAACGGGGCGCGACGATACTGGTGCGCACCAAAGTGACGTCGGCGGTCAGGGACGGCGATCTGTGGGTGATCGAAACCGAAAGCGAGGACGGCGCGACGGCGACTTATCGGGCGCGGGCGCTTGTGAACGCTGGCGGACCGTGGGTCGAGGAGATTGTCAGGGGGACAGCGCGGCTGAACACCTCGGAAGGGATCAGGCTGGTTCAGGGCAGCCATATCGTGACGAAAAGTCTGTTCGATCACGGGAAGAGCTATTTCTTTCAAGGTCAGGATGGGCGGATCATCTTCGCGATCCCCTACGAGACGGATTTCACGCTGATAGGCACAACCGACAGGGAATATACCGGCGACCCCTCGGGTGCGAAATGTTCGGATGAGGAGGCGGAGTATCTGCTGAATTTCGTCGGCCAGTATCTGGCGAAGCCGCCGACCAGGGAAGATATCGTCTGGACCTATTCCGGGGTGCGTCCGCTTTACGATGACGGCGCGAAATCCGCGACTGCGGCCACGCGCGATTATGTGCTGTCGGTCGACGACAACGGACCGCCAATCCTGAGCGTGTTCGGCGGCAAGATCACGACCTATCGCAAGCTGGCCGAAGAGGCGCTGAAGAAGCTGAATCGCTACCTGCCCGATATGCCCGGCGACTGGACGGCGGGCGTGCCATTGCCCGGCGGGAACTTTCCGGTGAGCGGCGTGCCGGTTTTGGTGCGCTCGTTAATGGCCGAGTATCCATTTCTGGGTGATTACTGGGCAAAGCGGCTGGTGCGGGCCTATGGGACCGAGGCGCGGTTGGTGTTGCGCGGTGCCGCCGACGCGGCGGCGCTTGGCGAGGATTTCGGCGCAACGCTGAGCGAGGCCGAGGTCGTCTGGCTGATGGAACGGGAATATGCGCGCCGAGCGGACGATGTGGTCTGGCGACGCTCAAAGCTGGGATTGCGGATGAGCGCCGCGCAGATCGCGCGACTGGATGAGTGGATGCAAAGCCGGAAGCTGGCGACCGCCGATCAATCGCGCCCAAAGCTCGCGAAACAGGGAGACATCCGATGAATTACGTCATGGCGATAGACCAGGGCACGACCTCCAGCCGGGCGATCCTGTTCGACGACAAGATGAAGATTGCGGCAGTGGCGCAGGAGGAATTTCCCCAGCATTATCCGGCTTCGGGCTGGGTGGAGCACGATCCTTCGGACTTGTGGTCAACGGTTGCGGCGACGTGCCGCGCGGTGATCGAGAAGGCGGGGATTTCGGCGTCCGACATTGCGGCAATAGGCATCACCAACCAGCGCGAGACGACTCTGGTCTGGGAAAAGGACACCGGGCGGCCGCTGCATAATGCGATTGTCTGGCAAGACCGCAGGACGGCCGATTATTGCGCCGAGATGGTCGCGGCAGGTCACGAGGAGATCATAACGTCGAAAACGGGACTGCTGTTCGATCCCTATTTCTCGTCGACCAAGCTGAAGTGGATTCTGGACCAGAACGAAGGGTCGCGGGAGCGCGCCAAGAAGGGCGAATTGCTGTTCGGGACGGTCGATACATACATTATCTGGCGTCTGACAGGTGGCGCGGTGCATGCGACGGATGCGACGAACGCGTGCCGCACGATGCTGTACGACATCGAAAAGGGGCGGTGGTCGACGACGATCTGCAAGTTGTTCGACATCCCGGTTGAAATGCTGCCCGAGGTTCGCGACAGCGCGGGCGACTACGGCAAGACGCGCGGTGATCTGTTCGGCAAAGAGATCCCGATCCTTGGGGTTGCGGGCGACCAGCAGGCGGCGACCGTGGGGCAGGCGTGTTTCGAACCCGGCATGATGAAATCGACGTATGGGACCGGTTGTTTCGCGCTTTTGAACACAGGCGATACGCCGATCAGGTCGCAAAACAGGTTGCTGACGACCGTGGCCTACCAACTTGACGGAAAGCGAACCTATGCGCTTGAGGGCTCGATCTTCATCGCAGGTGCGGTGGTCCAGTGGTTGCGCGACGGGCTGAAGATGATCCGCGAGGCGAAGGAGACTCAGCCGTTGGCCGAATCCGCCGATCCGGGTCAGGCGGTTGTGCTGGTGCCCGCGTTCACCGGACTTGGCGCGCCTTACTGGAAGCCCGACAGTCGTGGTGCGATTTTCGGTCTGACCCGCAATTCCGGCCCAGCGGAACTGGCGCGCGCGGCGCTGGAAAGCGTCGGATACCAGACCCGCGATCTGCTTGAAGCCATGCGCGCGGACGTTCCCGGCGACGCTGGCGAAGTCTTGCGAGTCGATGGCGGAATGTCGGTCAGCGACTGGACGATGCAGTTCCTCTCGGACATTATCGGAGCGCCCGTTGATCGGCCGGAAGTCAAAGAGACCACGGCGCTTGGCGCGGCTTGGCTGGCTGGCATGCAGGCAGGGATCTATCCCGATCAGGCCGGTTTCGCCGAAAGTTGGGCGCTGGAAAAGCGGTTCAAGCCGAAGATGGATGACGATGTGCGCGCCGAGAAATATGCGCTGTGGAAAAAAGCGATAGCGGCAACAATGTCGGTTTAACTTGCGGTGCGCCTTGCAAGGTGTCCAATAAGACTAAATAAGCGCTAAGTTACCGCTAACATGACCGCCTGGGATTCAGTTTTATGAGCAGAGATGCATTGAAAGACTCGGTTCTTTCACACCTGAAATATGCACTTGGCAAGGATGCCGATCACGCCACGATCTATGACTGGCGCGTCGCGTTGTCGCTGGCGGTGCGTGATCGCATTGTCGATCCCTGGTTCAATGCGACACGCGCGACCTATAACGCGGGCGCGAAGCGGGTCTACTATCTTTCCATGGAGTTCCTGATCGGGCGGCTTCTGGAAGACGCGATGGTCAACACCGGGGTCTTGGACGAGGCCAAGGCGGTCTTCGACGATCTGGGTTTGCCGTTCGACCGCGTTGTCCATGACGAACCGGATGCAGCGCTTGGGAATGGTGGGCTTGGTCGGTTGGCGGCGTGTTTCCTTGAGAGCCTTTCGACACTTGGAATTCCTGCCTATGGCTATGGGATTCGTTACGAACACGGGCTTTTCCGCCAGAGTTTCGATCACGGTCGGCAGATCGAAGAGCCGGAAGACTGGCTGACGCAGGCGCATGTCTGGGAGTTCGAGCGGCCCGAAGCCGCGTTCGAAATCGGCTTTGGCGGTCAGGTTCACGACACCGGCGGGCGCTCCGTTTGGCGTCCGAGCGAAG
The DNA here is from genome assembly GCA_037968835.1 of Paracoccaceae bacterium. Lineage (GTDB taxonomy): Bacteria > Pseudomonadota > Alphaproteobacteria > Rhodobacterales > Rhodobacteraceae > JBBKWG01. Next base: position 17,891 of record JBBKWG010000239.1, on the reverse strand, counting down.
CGGTTATGGCGCAGGCGTTCGACACGCCGGTCATCGGTTGGAAAGCCGGGTGGGCGAATACGCTGAGATTGTGGGGCGCGCTGCCGATGCAGGTGCTTAATCTGGAGCGGTTCAACGCGGGCCAGTATGCCGCCGCAGCCGAGCCAGAGGCGCTGGCGCGGACGATCAGCCGGGTGCTTTATCCCGACGACACCACCGACGAAGGCAAAGCCCTGCGGTTGAAGCAGGAGTATTTTTTCACCGCGGCGTCGCTGCGCGACCTGATTCGCCGGTTCGATACGGAACATTCGGATTTGCGCGATCTGCCCAAGAAGGTCGCTATCCAGCTTAACGACACGCATCCCGCGATCGCCGGTCCGGAATTGATCCGGATCCTGCATGACGAGCGTGGCATGGCGTTCGACGATGCCATGGAAACCGCGCGCGGCTGTCTGAGCTACACCAACCACACGCTTCTGCCCGAGGCGCTGGAGCGGTGGTCGGAAGGGCTCATGGGCTATCTTCTGCCGCGACACCTTCAGTTGATCGAACAGATCGACGAGGCGCACGCAAAGGCCAACCCGACGCGTTCGGTGACTGTGCGTGAGCACGGCGAAGTGAAGATGGGCGAATTGAGTTTCGTCATGGCCAAACGGGTCAATGGCGTATCGGCCTTGCACACCGAATTGATGAAAAAGACTGTATTTCGGGATCTGCACGCGTTGCATCCGGAGCGGATCGTCAACCAGACCAACGGTGTGACGCCTCGGCGCTGGCTGAAGTCCTGCAATCCGCGCCTGTCGACGCTTATCACCGAGCGGATTGGCGATGAATGGGTTGCCGACACAGAGCAACTCTCGCGACTTGAACCGTTGGTCGACGACGCGGGTTTTCTGGAGCGGTTTGGAGCGGCCAAGCACGCCAACAAGACCGATCTGTCGAACTGGTTTGGATCGGAACTTGGCGTCGCGGTCGATCCGGATGCGATGTTCGACATCCAGATCAAGCGCATTCACGAATACAAACGCCAGCATCTGAACATCCTGGAGACCATCGCGCTTTGGCAGGAGATGCGGGACCATCCGAACGCGGACTGGACGCCGCGGGTCAAAATTTTTGGGGGTAAGGCCGCTCCGGGATACGTTTTTGCCAAGGACATCATCTATTTGATCAATTCCGTCGCCTCGGTTCTGAATGACGATCCGGTGACGTCGAAATGGCTCAAGGTCGTCTTTCCGCCGAATTACAACGTGACGCTTGCCGAACGTCTGATCCCGGCGGCGGACCTGTCCGAGCAGATCTCTACCGCCGGCAAGGAAGCGTCCGGCACCGGCAACATGAAACTGGCGCTGAACGGGGCGCTGACGATCGGGACGCTGGACGGCGCAAACGTCGAAATTCGCGAGCACGTCGGCGCCGACAATTTCTTTCTGTTCGGGATGACGGCGGAAGAAGTGATGAACCGGCGTGAGGTCGAGGGCCATGCGGCGCAGGCGATTGCCGCTGATCCGCGTCTTGCGCGAGCGATAGATTCGCTGCGCAACGGCACCTTTGCCGGTGGCGACCACGATACCTTCAGAGGCATTGCCGATAATGTATCCGGTCCGGACTATTTCCTGGTTTCGTCCGACTTCACCGATTTCTGGCGTGCCAGCAGAGAGGTTGACGACTGCTATGCCGATCAGGGTCGCTGGACGCGTATGGCGGCACTGAATACCGTCCGATCAGGGTGGTTCTCGTCGGACCGCACTATCAGGGGTTATGCTGCGGATATCTGGCACGCCGAATCGCAGGGGCCATTGCGCAAGCTTGCCGCAGAATAGTGCTTTGAGTGCGAATATAACGAAACGGGGGATACATGCCGTCGAAAAGCAAACCGAACGAAGTGACGATTGCTACGGACGACGCCAGACGCATTTCTTTCGGGCGGCATGAGAACCCCTTTTCGATCCTCGGGCCGCACAAGATCGGCGGCGCGCGCTGTGTGACGGCGTTCGATCCGGGGGCGGTGACTTTGGCGGCAGTCGTCGACGGGAAACCCCATCCGCTGGCGCCGGTCGCTGATGCGCCTGGCGTCTTTTCGGGCAAGGTTCCGGGGACGAAACCGTACCTGTTGAAGGGTCAGGACGATGCCGGGGGTGTCTGGGAATACGACGATTCGTTCCGGTTCGGTCCGGTTATCGGCGAAATGGACGAATACCTTCTTGCCGAAGGCACGCACGAACGCATCTGGGAGGTGCTTGGCGCGCATGTGATCGACCACGAGGGCGCGCGGGGCACGCATTTTGCGGTCTGGGCGCCTAATGCGCGGCGGGTCTCGGTTGTCGGCGCTTTCAATATCTGGGACGGACGCAGGCATCCGATGCGGCTTCGGGGCGCGACAGGTGTTTGGGAGATTTTCGTTCCGAACGTCGGGGAAGGCACGCCCTACAAGTACGAGATCGTTGGCTTCAACGGGTCTGTACTGCCGCTCAAGGCCGATCCCGTTGGCTTCGGGTCGCAGCACCCACCGGAAAACGCCAGCGTCGTGCGCGATATTTCGGGATATGGGTGGGACGATGACAAGTGGATGTCGAAGCGCGAGGCGCTGAATGCGCGCACCGCGCCGATTTCAGTGTACGAGGTCCATCTGGGATCCTGGCGGCGCAAGATCGACGAGGGCAATCGATCGCTTTCCTACCAGGAACTGGCCAAGGAACTTGTCGATTACGTCTCGGAAATGGGGTTTACTCATATCGAGTTGTTGCCGATCAGCGAGTTTCCGTTTGACGGGTCGTGGGGGTATCAACCGGTTGGCATGTTCGCGCCGACAATCCGGTTCGGGCCGCCGCATGAATTCCGCGATCTGATCGACGCTGCGCATTCCAAGGATATCGGCATCATCCTTGACTGGGTGCCGGGACATTTTCCAACCGACGCGCACGGGCTTGGGCGGTTCGACGGGACGGCGCTTTACGAACACGCCGATCCGCGCGAGGGATTCCATCAGGACTGGAGCACGTTCATCTACAATTACGGACGCGTCGAGGTGGCGAATTACCTTGTCTCGAACGCGCTTTACTGGCTGGAGGAATTCCACGTCGACGGGCTTCGCGTGGATGCAGTGGCGTCGATGCTTTACCGCGACTATTCCCGCAAAGACGGCGAGTGGGTTCCCAACAAGGACGGCGGGCGCGAGAATTACGAAGCCATTGCCATGATGCAGCGGATGAATGTCACGACCTATGGCAAGGTTGGCGGCATCATGACGATTGCCGAAGAATCCACCAGCTTTCCCGGCGTGTCTCGTCCCGTTGACGCGGGCGGGCTTGGTTTTGGCTACAAATGGAACATGGGCTGGATGAACGACACGCTTGAATACATCAAGAAAGAGCCGATTCACCGCCGCTACCACCATCACCAGATGACGTTCGGGATGCATTACGCGTTCAGCGAAAACTTCATCCTTCCGATCAGCCACGACGAAGTGGTCCACGGCAAAGGGTCGATGCTGGAAAAGATGCCGGGCGATTATTCCGAGAAGTTCGCGAATCTGCGCGCCTATTACGGTTTCATGTGGGGCCATCCGGGAAAGAAACTTCTGTTCATGGGGCAGGAGTTTGCTCAGGGGCAGGAATGGAACCACAACACTCAGCTTGACTGGGGTGCGCTTGAAAATGAAAGCCACGCCGGGATGCAGAAACTGGTGCGGGATCTGAACGCGCTTTACCGGAGCGAGCCGGCGATGCACGCCAAGGATTGCTTCGAGGACGGCTTTCAATGGATCGAATCGAACGCCGTTGCCGAAAGCGTTTACGCATGGATTCGCCGGGGCGATGAAGGCGACAAGCCGGTGGTTGTCATCTGCAATTTCACGCCGGTCGAGCGGACAGGCTGGACCTGCGGACTGCCATTGAAGGGCCGCTGGAAAGAGGCACTGAACACGGACGCCGGGCACTATGGGGGCGGCAATCGCGGCAACATGGGCGAAGTCGTTGCAACCGATGACGGCTGGCACGGGCAACCGGCGTCGGCCAAGGTAACAATCGCGCCGCTGAGCACGGTCTTTCTGACCTATGACGGGGAATGAGAACAAAATGACAGGAATGAGGGGGGAGAGATGACTCAACCGGTGAACAGACTGACCAACAGGTCGATGGCCTTTGTACTTGCGGGCGGTCGCGGCTCGCGGCTGAAGGAATTGACGGATCGCCGCGTCAAACCTGCCGTCTTTTTCGGCGGCAAGACCCGGATCATTGATTTCGCGCTGTCGAATGCGCTGAATTCCGGCATTCGGAAGATGGCCGTGGCGACGCAATACAAGGCCCATAGCCTTATTCGTCACTGTCAGCGCGGGTGGAATTTCTTCCGCGCCGAGCGCAACGAATTCCTGGACATCCTGCCCGCGTCGCAGCGGATGGACGACAAGACCTGGTATGAAGGCACGGCCGATGCGGTGCGCCAGAACATCGACATCGTGGACAGCTACGATATCGACTACATCCTGATCCTCGCGGGCGATCACATTTACAAGATGGATTACGAGATCATGCTGCGCCAGCACGTTGATACGGGCGCGGATGTGACGGTGGGTTGCCTGACGGTTCCGCGTGAAGAGGCGTCGGCGTTTGGCGTCATGGACGTGGACGACAAGCTGACGATCAAATCGTTTCTGGAAAAGCCTGAAAACCCGCCGGGAATGCCGGGCGATGACACGCGCACGCTGGCGTCGATGGGGATTTACGTTTTCAAGTGGACCTATCTTCGCGAATTGTTGCTTGAGGACGCAAACGACGCGAATTCGTCGCACGATTTCGGGGGCGATATCATCCCCGCCATCGTCAAGAACGGCAAAGCCGTGGCGCATCGGTTTACGGACAGTTGCGTGAAACACAGCGACGAAGCGCCGGCTTATTGGCGCGACGTGGGAACCGTCGATGCGTTCTGGAAGGCCAACATTGACCTCACCGATTTTACGCCCGATCTTGACCTCTGGGACCGGAATTGGCCGATCTGGAGCTATTCAGAGACGGCTCCGCCCGCAAAGTTCATCCACGACGCGGCGGATCGTCGGGGGTCCGCGGTGTCATCGCTGGTGTCGGGCGGGTGCATCGTATCGGGAACGGAAATCCGCAACTCGCTGCTGTTCACGCAGGTTCACACAAACAGCTACGCCGTGCTGGATCACGTGGTGGCGCTTCCTTACGTCAACGTCGCGCGGTCGGCGCGGTTGACGAATTGCGTCGTTGATCGCGGGGTCCGTATTCCCGAGGGTCTGGTCGTTGGGGAAGATCCTGCCGAGGACGCGAAGCATTTCCGGGTTACCGAGACCGGCGTCACGCTGATTACCCAGTCGATGCTGAACCGGAGAAGCGCCGGGAAATGAGGAAGGTTCTTTCGGTCACGTCGGAATGTGCGCCACTGGTGAAAACCGGGGGCCTTGCCGACGTGGCCGGAGCCTTGCCCGGAGCTTTGAGCGGACAAGGGTGGGAGATGCGAACGATCCTGCCGGGCTATCCCCGCGTTATCGAGGCGCTGTCAAAGCCCAGAACGGTGATGAAGGACGACAACCTGTTCGGCGGACCGGCGAGACTGTTGCACGCCAAGGTCTCGGGGTTGGAGGTGTATGTTCTGGACGCGCCGCATCTCTATGATCGCAACGGGACGCCCTATCTTGATGATCAGGGGCGCGACTACGCGGATAATGCGGAACGGTTTGCCGCACTGTCGTGGACGGCGATGCGGATTGCCGTGGAGGGTGTGGGGAAATGGAGACCGGACGTCGTGCATTGCCATGATTGGCAGGCAGGATTGTTGCCGGTCTATCTGCGACAGGCAGGTTCGGACGTTCCAACGATCCTGACGATCCACAACATTGCGTTTCACGGGTTGGCCCCGGCAAGCCGGCTGGCGTCTTTGCGGCTAGATCCGTCGCGCTTCAATGGGGATGGCTTTGAATATTGGGGGCATATCGGGGCGCTGAAGGCCGGACTGGTATTTGCGACCAAGCTGACGACCGTCAGTCCGACCTATGCGTCCGAGTTGACGACGTCGGAATTCGGAATGGGGCTGGATGGGGTTTTGCGTTCGCGCGAGAGCGACCTGATCGGGATCTTGAATGGTATCGACGAGACGGTTTGGGATCCAACGAGCGATCCCCTGATCGCGACGTTCAAATCGCCCAAGGGCAAAGCCCGCGCCAAGGCGCAGTTGCAGAGCGAAATGGGTCTGCCGGAAGCCGATGGCCCGCTTTGCGTTGTCGTCTCGCGGTTGTCACACCAAAAAGGGCTGGACCTGCTTCTTCAAGCATTGCCGGCGCTGATCGACCGGGGTGGGCAGCTTGCGCTTCTAGGATCGGGTGACCGGGGACTTGAAGCCGCATTCAGCAATACCTCGGCCAATCCGAACGTCGCGGTGCGCATCGGCTATGACGAGGCGCTGTCGCACAAGATGATCGCGGGCGCGGATGCCATACTGGTGCCCAGCCGGTTTGAACCGTGCGGACTGACCCAGCTTTACGGTCTGCGATATGGAACCATCCCGGTCGTCGCGATGACTGGCGGGTTGGCGGATACGGTCATCAACGCGAGTCCTATGGCGATGCGTTCGGGCGTGGCGACGGGTATTCAGTTTTCGCCGGTGACTGCGCATGCGCTGGCGAGCGCGCTGACACGGACCTGCGCGCTTTTTGCGGACAAGCCGACATGGGCGACGTTGCAAAAGAACGCGATGCGGCAGGAGGTCGGTTGGACGGCTTCGGCCGCGGAATACGCCGGGCTTTATAACCAGATCGCACCTGCGTCATGAAATTCGACGTGTCGGAAGGCAAGGCCGCGCCCATTGGTGCGACCATCGACGGGGACGGCGTGAACTTCGCCGTCTTTTCGCAGAATGCGACGGCGATGTATTTGTGCCTGTATGACGAGACCGGCGCAGAGAACCGCATCGCGTTGCCCGAACGCGATGGCGACGTCTGGCACGGCCATGTCGAGGGGGTTGGCACGGGGCAGCAGTATGGATATCGCGCCGAGGGGCCGTATCTGCCCGCGCAGGGCCATCGCTTCAACGTCAACAAACTGCTTCTTGATCCCTATGCGCGACGCCACACCGGGCATCCCGATTGGCACGACTCGCTTTACGGCTATCAGGTTGGATCTGACGGACTGGATTTGTCATTCGACACGCGCGACAGTGCCCCTTACATGCCGCGCTGCGTCGTCGAGGATTTCGCGCCGGGTCGAGCCGCGCATCCCGAGACACCCGTCGTCGATACCGTCATTTACGAAGCGCATGTCAGGGGCATGACATGCGGGCATCCGGATATTGCGATGAAGGGCAGTTTTTCCGCCGTCGCATCCGATCCGATCATTGATCACCTCACAAGATTGGGCGTGACCGCGATCGAACTGCTGCCGGTTCAGTCGTTCATCAACGACCGGTTCCTTATCGACAAGGGGCTGACGAATTACTGGGGTTATCAGACTATCGGGTTCTTCGCGCCCGATCCGCGCTATTTGTCAAACGGCATTGCCGAAGTCCGCCAGATGGTCGACCGGTTCCACGCTGCGGGTATCGAGGTGCTTTTGGACGTGGTTTATAATCACACCGGCGAGGGCGATAATCTGGGGCCAACGCTGTCGTTTCGCGGCCTCGACAATGCCAGTTACTATCGGCTGGAACCTGACAGGCGGCACTACGTCAACGACACCGGGACCGGGAACGCGCTGAACCTGCATAATCCGATGGTTCTGCGGATGGTCATGGATTCGCTGCGTTATTGGGTCGAAGTTATGGGCGTTGACGGTTTCCGCTTCGATCTGTGCGCCACGCTCGGACGGACGCCGCACGGTTTCGACCGGGGCGCATCGTTCTTCGACGCGGTGCGGCAGGACCCAGTTCTGACATCCGTGAAACTGATTGCCGAGCCCTGGGATATCGGGCCGGGTGGCTATCAGTTGGGGGCATTTCCCCCGCCGTTTCTGGAGTGGAACGACAAGTTTCGCGACGGTGTCCGCCGTTTCTGGCGCAAAGACGCAGGACGCGCACCCGATCTTGGCGATCGCCTGACCGGATCGGCATTGCAGTTCGATCATTCCGGGCGACCGGCGACCGCATCGGTCAACTTCGTCACAGCGCACGACGGCATGACCCTGACCGACATCGTCAGCTACGACCGCAAGCACAACGATGCAAACGGCGAAGACGGCAACGACGGACATTCCGAGGATTTCTCGGACAACATGGGCGTGGAAGGTCGAACCGGAGACGAAGAAATCCTGATGGCGCGGACGCTCAGAAAACGGGCGATCATGGCGACTTTGCTGCTCAGCCAGGGGACGCCTATGATCCTTGCCGGGGATGAATTGGGCAACAGCCAAGGCGGCAACAACAACGCCTATAACCAGGACAATGACACGGCGTGGATCGACTGGTCGGCGGTTGACGAGGATTTCATCGACTTTACCCGCAAGTTGATCGCGTTCCGTCACGCGCAGCCGATATTGCGCCAGAAGATATTCCTGCATTCGCGCGAACGATTGGTCGATGGCGTCGAGGATCTGTTCTGGTGGCGCGAAGACGGGAACCCGATGCGGACTGTCGACTGGCACAATCCGGAGCGGTTGTTCATTGCCGTCGAAAAGAGAACAGCCGCGGGCGCTCCGGTTTATGATGCCCTGAAGCACGCGATTCTGATGGTGTTCAATGCCGGATCTGACACGCAAATGAATTTGCCGCCTGTGCAGGAAGGCCAGCATTGGCGGCACGTCATTGATACGGCGCGGCCCGACCTTGAAGCGGTCAGCGCCGAGGGTTCCGAATTGAGTGTTGCGGGACAAAGTGTTTCGGTCTTGGTGCTTGTCACCGATGGAAGCCACAACTGAGGAGGGGATCGACATGGAACGGATCACTGTTGAAACGACGCCGATCGAAGGGCAGAAACCCGGAACCTCGGGACTTCGCAAGAAGACCGAGGTGTTCATGCAGGACCATTACCTCGAGAACTTCGTTCAGGCGATCTGGAACGGAATCGGCGGCGCGGACGGCAAGACCTTCGTTCTGGGTGGGGACGGGCGATATTTCAACGACCGCGCGGCGCAGGTGATCCTGCGTATGGCGGCAGCGTCGGGTGCGCGAAAAGTGATCGTGGGCGTCAAGGCGCTGTTGTCGACACCGGCCGCGTCGCATCTGATCCGCAAGCGCGGCACCGATGGCGGCATCATCATGTCGGCCAGCCACAACCCGGGCGGGCGCGACGAAGACTTCGGCGTCAAATTCAACACACCGAACGGCGGTCCGGCACCCGAGGATGTGACGAACCGCATTTTCGAGGCGACCAAAACTCTGACCAGTTATGAGATCGTCTCGGACCACGAGATCGACCTGTCGACGCCGGGCAGCCAGCAGTTCGCAGGCATGGAGATCGAAGTAGTCGATCCGGTTTCGGACTATGCTGAATTGATGGAAAGCCTGTTCGATTTCAGCAAGATACGCGAACTGTTCGCCGGTGGTTTCACAGCCTGCTTTGACGCGATGCATGCGGTTACGGGGCCGTACGCGAAAGAGATATTCGAACGTCGGTTGGGGGCGCCTTCCGGCACGGTTCAAAACGGCACGCCGCTGCCGGACTTTGGTGGCGGACACCCCGATCCGAACCCAATCTGGGCCGCACCGCTGGTCGAATTGGTCATGGGACGCGATGCGCCGGATTTTGCGGCGGCGTCGGATGGTGACGGGGATCGAAACATGATCCTTGGTCGCGGCGTCTATGTGACGCCCTCCGACAGTCTTGCGGTACTTGCCGCGAACGCGCATCTCGCGCCGGGCTATGCGGACGGTCTGAAAGGCGTCGCGCGGTCCATGCCGACGTCCCGCGCTGTCGACAGGGTTGCCGCCGATCTTGGGATTGATTGCTATGAAACGCCGACCGGGTGGAAGTTCTTCGGCAATCTGCTGGACGCTGGCCGGGCGACGCTGTGCGGGGAGGAAAGTGCTGGAACGGGCAGCGACCACGTCCGCGAAAAGGACGGGCTTTGGGCGGTTCTTATGTGGCTGAATATTCTGGCGGTCACCGGCAAATCCGTGAAGGAATTGCTGAGCGACCACTGGAAGAAATACGGCCGCAACTATTACTCGCGCCACGACTACGAGGCGGTTGAGGTCGATACTGCAAACGCGATGATGGATGCGTTGCGCGAAAAGCTGGCGGATCTGCCTGGACAGGAATTTCCGGCGGGTATGGTCGAGAGTGCGGACGAATTTTCCTATGACGATCCGGTCGACCGGTCGCGGTCCGACGGACAGGGTATGCGGATCGCATTCAAGGGTGGCAGCCGCATCGTCTTTCGGCTTTCGGGGACCGGCACCGAAGGGGCAACGCTGCGCGTCTATCTGGAAGCCTACGAAGACGATCCCGAGAAACTGGACGCCGACGCTGAGACTGCGTTGGCGGATATCATCAAAAGCGCCGACGAGATCGCCGGAATAGCCGCCAATACCGGACGCAAGTCACCGGACGTGAAAACCTGACGAATTCTGTGTTGCCCGTGTCTCTGGGGGCTTGCCGTCAATGCTCGATCAGGCGCGGTGATAGGGACTTCCGGCAAGGATCGAAGCGGCGCGGTAGAGTTGTTCGGCAAGCATCACGCGCACCAGCATGTGCGGCCAGACCATCTTGCCGAAACTGAGGGCGACATCGGCGCGGGCGCGAAGTGCCGGATCTATGCCATCGGCGCCCCCGATGACGAAGACCGGACTGGCGCCGCCCTGATCGCGCCAGCCAGCGAGTAAGTCCGCAAATGCAGGCGAGGTCATTGTCTTGCCGCGCTCGTCGAGGATGCAAAGAGGCGCCAATGCCCCGATCGCCTTGTCGAGAAGAGTGGCTTCGGCTTCGATGCCGCCTTTGCGCGCTTCGATCTCGGTAATTGTCACCGGACCAAGACCGAGCGTGCGACCGGTGCGGTCGTACCGTTCAAGATAATCGGAGACCAGATCGGCTTCGGGTCCGGCGCGCATTCGCCCGACCGCGGCAATCGTCAGTTTCATCGCGCGGGGCTTAGCCCCGCGACGTCGCGGATGCCGTTGGGGTCATCCACATTTTTTCGAGCTGATAGAACTCCCGCACTTCGGGGCGGAAGACGTGGACAATCACGTCGCCGGCATCAATCAGCACCCAATCGCCGGCTTCCTTGCCTTCGACCTTGCACAGGCGGTTGTGGTCCTGCTTGAGAGTATCCACCAGATGCTCGGAAATGGCGGCGACCTGACGAGTTGAACGGCCAGAGGCGACCACCATGTAATCGGCGATCTCGGACTTGCCCTTGAGGTCGATTTTCACGATCTCTTCGGCTTTGTCGTCTTCCAGGGATGTGAGAATATGGGCGAGCAATTGTTCGCTCGAAAGTGAAGCTGAGTTACCGGTCATCGTGCGACCAGCACTGCCAGCGGTCGGTTCACGGACCGCTTCGTGGACGTTTGACAGGACATTGTCCTCCTTATTTAACGCGCCGATCAAGGCCCGGCGCCAAGCCTGCTACCAATGTAACACTTGAACAGGACATTTCCAAGAATGCGCTAGTAATCGCGTTCGTAGAAAATGCCAATGCTGGTATCTCCCTCGTTTGAAACCGAACCTTTGAGTGTGACCGAACGCGACACGTCAAGGTTCAGGTTCAGTTCAGTTTCGCCATCTGCACCGACCGTGACGTCGGTATAAAGGTTCTCTCCGATGTAGGCCCCGGCACGTACGGCGGCGTTGCCTTCTTCGTCGGTGGTCACGTCGAAATCCGCGAGCCCGACTCCGCTGCGTACCTTGTCGAGCACACCTTCACCGCCTCGCCCGGCCAGTGTCCGCACGGCCAGAGCAAGGCGGGCAGCTTGAATGGGCGATAGCGTGTCGAGACCGCGGCCGAACAGAAGGCGGGCAAGCACTTCCTCTTCGGGAAGGTCGGGTTCGGAGACAAAAGTGATTTCAGGGTCCGACACCCGCCCCGCGACAATGACACCGATATTGTATTCGTCGGTCTGGGTTGTGGCGCGGATGCGGACGACCGGGACGAAGGAGCCTTGAAGCGAGGCGGTGGCTTCCTCGATTGCGAGACGCTGGCCAAGGATGTCGAGCCGTCCACGGATCAGGTTGAAAGCGCCGATCGGGATGATGTCGTTGCTGCTGCCGGTAATGCGCAGGTCACCGCCGAATTCAGCATCCAGACCGCGACCGCGAATGAAGATACGATTGGGTGCACTGATCGCGATATCGAGCGGGAAGCCCGGCCCCCTGTCATCGTCGTTCGAGACGTCCAGCAGACCCGCGCGTCGACGTGTGCCGCGCACCGGGGGCGGTTCATTTATATGCAGGATTTCCGGCACGTCGCCGCTGCCGCCAAGGCCAGAGGAGGGGATGCGGATATTGGTTTCGCCGAGCGCGAGATTGCCGGTTACGCGTGCGCCTCCGGTCAAGGCGCCATTCACATTGACGGTGCCGTTCACCGTGGTTTCGTAAAGTTGGGGATCGGTCAGAACGACACTCTGTAACTGGATTGCAAGGTTGGCGTTGAATGGGGCGGAAAGCGCAAGCGGACCTGACACGATGACGCGCCCTCCACCCTGCACCGACGTCGACAGGTTCAATTGTGCCGTGCCGGAAGACAGGGCGGCATCAATGTCGATGTTTTCAAGTGTGAAGCCAAGTGTTGGCGCGACAAGTCGGGCGTCGTTTGATGTGATCCGACCAGATACGCTGGAAAGCGCGGGCGGCCCGTTGACGGAGAGATCGAAGCGGGCATCGCCGGCAATGGATCGGGGCACGATGAAACGATTGACGAGACCAAGCGGCGCGCCGCCGGTGATGGACAGATCGACGGTGGCGAAGTCGGCTGCAGTGGTTCCGGAGACGTTAGCTTGTGCGCCCCCCGGTCCGGTCGCGGCGAGATCGAGGATATAGCGCTTGTCGGCTTGCTGACCGACCGTTCCCGACACGGCGAGCGGTCCCGCAAAGCCATCGACAAATGCTGCGATGTCGGCGAGTCGGGCGTCGAGCGCGATCTGGCTGCCGTTTGACCCAAGCGCGCCACTGGCGGAAATATCGAGCAGGCCCGTCGTCAGAGTGAGCGTGTCTATGTCGATGACGTCGCCCTCGCGACGAGCGGCGACACTGATGTTCAAATCGCCCGCAAGCAACCTGTCGGCTTCCGCCTGACCGATGGATATGCCGCTGCCGGAAGCCGTGGCCGTGACGTCGAGCGTTGCGAGATCGGCGGCGACCTTGCCGGAAGCGTCGACGTCGATTTGACCCGCAAGACTGCGACCGGCGAGGTCGGAGAACAGCGACAGATCGCCCAAGCTGGCATTGAGGCTACCGTCGATCACGAGATTACCATAGGGATCGAGTGCGACGCCTTGGGCCGAAAGCGCGATATCAGGACCGTTAGCGCTGGTGTCAAACGTCCAGTCGCGCCCGTCCTGTTTGCCGTTGGCGGCAAAGGTCAGCGGCGCAGCCGGCGCACCTGGCAGAAGGCGGCTGGCGTCGTCGATGCGGCCGCTCATGTCGAAGGTGCTGGCCTCGGGAGACAGGATCGCGTCAGCCGCGAGTTCCAGGCCTCGACCTTCAACACTGCTTTGGCGCAAAGTGTAGACGTCGCCAGCCATCGAGGCGTTGATGCTGAAACGCACGGGACCTTCGAGCAGGCTGTCGGCTTGCTGCTGGCCAACGGTGATGCCAGTTCCGGTGCCGTTCAGGGTGATGTCGGCACGGCTTAGATCGACCACGACTTCGCCGGAGAAATCGGTTAAGACTGAGCCTGACAGCGGGCGATTTGCGAGGGTCGCGAAATCGCTCAGATCATCGGCTGAAAGCGTGCCCGATGCCGCGATCACGGGCGTTCCGAAAATATCGGCGGCGGTGCCTTCGGCCTTGAGTTCGGTGCCTTCCAGCCCGCCATCAACCCGCCAGTTCCAAAGTCCGTTCGCTTCTTCGGCGGACGCGGTGATCCGCACCGGGCCGGAAACCTGCGGGAGGATCAGGGCTGCGTCAACCAGCGAGCCGGAAAGCGAGGCGGAAGAGGCACCGGTCTTGAGGGCGGCTTGGCCTTTCAGGCTGGCGTTTGGCGACTCGAGCCTGTCGAGGGTAATTCGCAGTCCGGTCTCGTCGCGGGCGGCGCTGATTTCGAGGCGTGCGGTGCCTTGGAGGATTCGGTCGGCTTCGGGTTGGCTGACGATCAGGTTTTCGGTAGTGCCCGAGGCCGTCACATCGAAGAGTCCGGCAAGGGGTTCGGTTTCAAAACGGGTGGCGAGCGAGGCGGACCCACCGAGCGCGCGACCGGCAAGGCCCGAAAAGACAGAGAGCCGGTCGGCGCGAACGTCAGCACGACCGTTGATTGCCGGCCCGGATTCGCCGAAAGCGATGTCGGCGTTTCCCGTCAGACCATAGCTTTCGCCGTCGATGCTAAGCTCGCTCAGCCGAATTGGGCCGCCGCTTGTCCAGTCGATATCAAGTGCGCCGGTCACGGTTTCACCGAGAGCTTCGGTTGCGTTTGGGTCGCCAAGATCAAGGCGTGTCGCATCAAAATTGAGGGCTGCGGTGACGCGCGGAGCGGTGCCGGGAGTGATCTGACCCTCGCCGCTCAGCGTCAGTGCCTCAGCCGAAAAACCGGGGCGATTCAGGCCTTCGATCAGGAATTGCCCAGTCCATGTGTCACCGCGGTCCGCGTCAAATTTGACGTCGAGCGTAACGCTGTCGACCTTGGTTTCGGGACCTGAGAGCGGCAGCAGAACGGGGTCGCCATCGGTAGTGAAAATTCGTCCGTCGAGCGCGATCTTGTCGGGCAATCCGTCGCTTCCAATTGCTGCGTTGCCGGTCAGGTTGAGGGCGCGGGACGAGATTTCGAGATCGTCGAGCAGCAGGCGTCCATCGGGGAAGGTCGTGACGATCACTGAAAGTCCGACATCCGGGCCGAAGAACGGCTGGTAATCCGGCGCGAATACCGGGGCGATGTCGCCGTTGATGTCGGCGACAATACGAAGCGTGCCGTCTTCCGCCCCATCGGGAGTGTCGGTCGTGATAGTGCCGGACAATCGTTCCTGTCCATCTGTGGCAAGCCGGATGTTCGCCGCATAAGCGTCGATCGGGGCTTCGCCGGAGATCGAAAAATCAAGCGCGGGCCGACCGGGAAGGTCGATCATCCGGGCCAGAATTCCATCCGGGCCTTCCTGAAGCGACAGGTCCAGTGAAAGTATATTGGTTGCGTTGACGTATGCGGCGTCAAGCGTCAGCGCGCCTTCGCCATCCAGCCGCTCTATGCTCAGATCGGCCGAACCTTCGCCATCTTCCAAGCGGAAGGCACCTGCGACAGACGCTTCGATTTCGGCACCGATCAACGGTTCGCCGAGCACGACACGCGCTGCCTCGATCTTGTCGATCACGATAGCGACGGGCAGTTCCGGCAAGCTGAAACCCGAGGCTTCGGGAGTTGGCGCGGCGTTTTCGGCGGGTGCTGGCAGACGCGGCACCAGAATTTCACCGGCTGATAATTCCGTCACCTCAAGGCGACCGCGGAACAAGGCACTGCGGTTCCAGTCAAGCACGACATCGCTGAGGGTAAGCCAGACGCCATCGGCATCGGCAAACGTCATCGTATCCAGTTGCGCGCGACCCGAAAGTGCGCCTTGAAAGCCAGTGATTGAGACGTTGCGGCCTTCGCCAGACAGGTTGTCTTCGATCAGGCGTTCAAGAATTCCACCCTGATCCTCGTCACTCTCCGCGCTGTCGCTGCCGAACAGGCGACCGAAAAAGCCTGGCTCGTCCTGAGCCAGTATCGGTGTCGCCACCAACAGGGCGGCGAGGATGAGGGATTTGCGCATGGGCCAGATTTTCCGCATCAGAACGCCTGACCGATGCCAATGTAGATGTAATAGGACGAGGAGTCGGTGTCGCCGCTGATCGGGGTGGCGACATCAAGCCTGATCGGTCCGATCCCGGTGTTGTAGCGCACGCCAAGACCCCCACCTGAATGGCTTTCGCCGGAGAAATCGACAAACGCTTCTTCGCCGATGTAGCCCCAGTCGTAAAATGCGACGACGT
This sequence comes from Paracoccaceae bacterium, assembly GCA_037968835.1. Lineage (GTDB taxonomy): Bacteria > Pseudomonadota > Alphaproteobacteria > Rhodobacterales > Rhodobacteraceae > JBBKWG01. The sequence goes on along the minus strand of JBBKWG010000239.1, from coordinate 1,858 downwards.
CGATGGTTTCGGTGACGCCGGTCCTCAGTTCGCCGGAAAGACCCAGGAACGAGCGTCCGCCGGATCGGTTGCCACCACCCAGATCGACGGCCAGCGACTGGTAATCCTGTCCGCGAACGGTGCCACCGCCACCGGAATAGAAGCGGTAGAATGGCGGACTGTCGAGCAGCGCCGGTCCGGCCAGCGATCCGAATTGAATGCGTGCTGCGGCGGTAAATCGTTCGTCTTCGCCAAAGCTTTTATAGCCCCGCGTGTCGAATTTAACCTGAGCGCCACTGTCGGTGCCGGAGATACCGTAAAAGGGCGTCACATCCAGATCGACAAATATCCCGCTTTTCGGATTGAGCGCATTGTCCCGCCGATCCAGCGTCGCGCCGAGTGGCAAGGTGAACAAACTGTAGGTTTCGGAGCCGAAATCGTCGTCGACTTCGGAATAAAGGTAGCCGAGACCGAAGTTCACAACCAACTCGTCAGTCGCATAGCGGGTGAAACCAAGCGTGAATTCCGTGGACTTGGACAGAAAGTCCGGTTCGTCCAGATAATCGAACCCGAGCGTGGCAAAGAGATCGACATCAGCGCGCGGCGTGGCGGGGCGTTCATATCTGAGATTGACGCTGTAGTCCGTGCCGGCGGTTTCGCCCGCGATGCCGGCCACTTCGCCTTCGACCCGAAAACGCTCGGCGCCGCCCAGCAGGTTCCTGTGCAGCCAGAAGCCGGACAACCGGACGCCCTCGACAGTGCTGTATTCCGCGCCGAAACCGAAACGGCGCGGGGTCTGTTCGACGACGCCAATGTTCAGCGGCAAGGTATCGTTCGGGCCAATCACGTCTGCTTCATTGATCACGACCGAACGGAAGCTGCCGGTTCGGCGCAGTCGGCGTTCGGCGCGGGCGATTTCTTCGGGATCGTATGTTTGGCCCTCTTCGAGACCGGCAATTGTCAGGATGCGGCGTCTGCGAACATCGTCATTTCCGCTGACGGACACTTGCCCGAACGACAATTGTGGGCCGGGCGCCAATCTCAGGTTGGCTGCGACACGATTTTCGGTGTGCCGCGCGACAATGCTCTGTTCCGCAACGTCGGCCTTGGCGTGGCCAATGGAGCGCCACCCGTCGACTGCAGCCCGGGCGGCATCACGGATCGTATTGGTGCCTGCGGGCAGTCCGCGGGCAAAATCCTCGGGGAGTTCGGTGCCTTGCGCTAGCGGCGTGGCGGTGGCTTCGGAAAACAGGTAGACCGGACCGGGATCCACCCGAACGATGATCTCGCGGATCGACGCTGGCGCGGCAAGCGGTGGGATGGACGCGGCCTCGCGACCGTCGACAAGGATCGAAATCACCCCGCCAAAGCGTCCTTCCTCGTAGAGCACGCCAAGCAGGCGACCATAGTCGGCGCGGGCGTTGGCAAGCAATTCTTGCGGATCGGTGGTATTTTCCTGTTTGGCTTGATTGACCAGAGAAGATCCGACAAGCGCGCGCCGCAGGTCTTTTTCGGCACCGGGCGTCTTGAACTGAATTTTGGTTTCGGCGATGGCCATCGACGAAAAGAAGACCGCAGCCACAAGAAGAACCAAACCGAACGATTTCACGCCCAAACCTCCAGACATCACTACTGGGATCGCACCCTTGTGCCCGAATATAGCGTTCCGAGGGGAAACGACAGGGGGCGATCAGTCGGAAACAACAGGATTGTCCAAAACCCGGACCTCGCGCTGCGGGAACGGGATCGAAATGCCATTCTCGCGAAAGGTGTCCCAAAGCGCCAGATAGACATTCCCGCGGATGTTGGTCAGGCCACCGGTTGGGTCGGTGATCCAGAAACGCAGGATATAATCCACCGAACTGTCGCCGAAACCGAC
>JBBKWG010000238.1:0-6998 GCA_037968835.1 Paracoccaceae bacterium | reverse complement strand
TCGACATAGACGACACGGCTGTCGAAATAACCGCCCTCGCCGGTGATCCGCGAATAGACCTGATCGGCAACCTTGTGCGCCACCCGCCGCCAGCTATCGACGCTCCCGGCGAATTGCAGACCCTCGCCCAGCGGCTGGCCCGAATAGATGTCGAACAGACGGAATTTGACGACAAGTTTGCTGTCACCCGTCATCGTCACCGCGCCGACAACCAGCGCCTCGGCATTGATCGCTTTCCAGTCGGCATACTGAACCGGCGCGTCGAAGCCTGTGACCTGACTGATATAGGCCGACTGCGGGATGTCGCGGAAAAGTCCGGTCCCGGTCAGATCCGAGGCGACGACCGCCGTGATCTGGCGGGCGAAATCGGTAGCGGCCGTATTCTCGGCAAGAAACGGCGCGACCGCGATCGGGACCGGTTCGATCACACCTTCGGTGATCTCGATCCTGAGCGGACCGGACCTTTCCTGCGCACCAAGCGGCGCGGCAATCAGCGTCATCAGACCAAGGGCCAGACAGGCAAACACTCTCATCGGAACTGCATCCCTTCAGGATTGAACGTCATTTCGATATCGCGCCATTCGGCGTATTTTTCCACCGGAAGCGGGAAACCCCGCGATCCACAGCGGATTATCGCGCGCCGCGCCGCCTCGAACGCCTGTAGCGCCGCGCCCTGCGAACCGCCTGAAAACGATACCATGCGGATCGAACCGCTGTCAGGAATACCGCTTTGCTGCATCCCCACGCCGACAACGACCGTGGTGCCAAGCGCCTCGGACGACAGGCTGCCGACGTTCCAGCACGAACTGACCGCGACGCGCAGCGCATCCTTTTCACCGCCGGTGAGTGGCGGTCCGGCGGGTGCGGGCGCAGGACTTGGGCGGTTCGCCTCGGCCACGGCGGCTGCGATGGCATCGGCGGTATCGTCTTCCGGCTCCGCGGGCGGGGTTTCACTGGGCGCCTCGACCGGTGGCGTCTCTCGCGGCGTCTCTGCCGTCCGAACCGGTCGCGCGGGCCGTGTGCGTGGCCGCATCGACGATGCAGGCGCCAATTCTTTCGTCTCTTCGGCCTCGGTCACGATGCGGTCGCTCGCCGCATCCGGTGCCGCCGGCTCGTCGGGTTCGGGCTGCACTTCGGGTTCGACAGTTGGATCGGGCGCTGTATCTTCGATCTGCTCGGGCGCCACTTCAGCGTCCGGCGGCGGCGCGATCGATGGCGTCGGTGCCACGCGCGGCGCTGGCGCTGCCACAACGTCGCGCTCCAACGAGGTGCCGTCGATATCCGTCGGTGGCATCTCGATCTCGGGCGAACTGTCGTCGACAATCGCGTCCGGAATCGGCTGAGGCACTTCGACATCCGGCGTCGATTGGGGCGCTTCCGGCTCCTCGACGGCTTGCGGCTCGCTGATCTCCGGCGTGCTGTCCTCGGCGGGCGCTTCGGGTGCCGCATCCTGCACCGGTGCTCCGACAGATGGTGCGTCGGTGGCGATTTCGGGTGCCGATGCGGGAGGCGTCAGGGCGGCATACTCGGCCTCGGATATGATCGAGACCTCGGACACGGTCACCTCGGGAATGCGGTCCGGCACGAGAAGTCCGCCAAACAGCAGGAACAGGATAAGAAGAAGATGCCCCGCCCCCGAGATATACCAGCCTGTCCGCAAGTCCCCGTCACCCGTCCTGGCCGTTCAGACGCGGCCCACCGGTATCGGTGACAAGACCGATATTCGTGATCCCCGCCGCGTTCATCGCCCCCATGACCTGCACGACCCGAGCATAGGGAATTGCCCCATCGGCGCGCAGAAAGACACGGTCGCTCGCACGCTCGCTCAGGATCGCGGCAAGGCGCGGAACGATTTCCTCGTCGGCCACTTCGGTCGTCTGGATCGTCGTCAGCCCCTCGGCGGTCAACGTAATCGTCAGCGGTTCCTCGGTTTCCGTCGGCAACGTGTTCGCCGCAGTCTTGGGCAACTCGACAGGCACTCCAACCGTCAGCAACGGCGCGGCGACCATGAAGATGATCAGCAACACCAGCATCACGTCGACGAACGGCGTGACGTTGATCTCGGACATCGGACGCGCCCGCCCGCGCCGCCGACGCCGCGACCCGCCGTCTTTCTGGATGACACCCGCGCCCATATCAGGCTGCCGAGTCCAACTGGCGCGACATCAACGTCGCGAACTCGTCGGCAAAACTTTCATAGCCCGCGAGGATCCGGTCACTGTCCGAACTGAGCTTGTTGTAAAAGATCACCGCCGGAATTGCCGCGAGAAGTCCAAGACCGGTCGCCAGCAACGCCTCGGCGATGCCCGGAGCGACGACGGCTAGGTTGGTATTCTGCTGCGCCGCAATCTCGATGAACGCGTTCATGATGCCCCAAACCGTGCCGAACAGACCGATAAACGGCGCGGTCGATCCGACTGTCGCCAGAAGCGGCAGACCCGCTTGCAAGTCCTCGGCCTCTTTCTGGATCGCCACGTCCATCGAGCGGTCGATGCGCGCCTGAGCGCCGGGGATCAGCCCGCCGTCCTGTCGATGCGAGCGCCGCCACTCGGTCATGCCCGACGAAAAAATCCGCTCAGACGCGGACGACGGTGCCGGTCCGACCTGATCGAACAGCGCATCCAGCGGTTCGCCTGACCAGAAAGCCGTATCGAACCGCGTTGTCGCATCCCGCACACGACGGTAGCTGAGGGATTTCTGAATGATGATCGCCCAGGACCAGAACGACGCGATAATCAGAATGATCATCACCAGTTTGACGCCCCATGTCGCGCGGGCGAAAAGCGCCAGCAGCGAGAAATCAATCTCCTGCGCCAGCGCAAGCGTTTCCGTTTCCATTAGCCTGCTCTCTCTGCCGACCCGTGTTTGTTTTTCTTGGGTCCCTCGTTGCGCCGGACATTAGCCGATCGCAAGTCGGATTGCCAACAAGAAGGCGCGACGGCGAAATCGATGAAATAATCAGTGAAGCCTTAGGCGAACATCCGCCGGAAGCCGCGTCGGATGGCCGGTTTCACTCAGCGCCACCAGTGTAACCACCGACGCAAACACCAACTGCCCGTCGCGAAACACATCCTGCTTCAGAATGATCCTTGCCCCCGTAAGCGCCTCGATACCTGTGTGAACCGTCAGAATGTCGTCGAATTTGGCGGCTGCCAGGTAATCGGCCTCGACGCGGCGAACCGCAAACACGATGCCCTCGTCCGCCCGCAGCCGCACCTGGTCGATGCCCAGCTCGCGGACAAATTCGCTGCGCGCGCGTTCGATGAATTTCAGGTAATTCGCGTAATAGACGATGCCGGCAAGGTCCGTGTCCTCATAGTAGACGCGCAGATCGAAACGATGGGTCACAGAGCGACGTTCTCCCGGACGATGGACGCGTTTCTCCTGACCGACACCCCGCGCAAAAGCAAGGGCCGCATCGCTCGGACGCGGCCCGCTACGTATCGATGACGCCGATCAGGCCGCCTTCTTTTTCTTCCCGTTCACTTCGGAAACGGCCAGCCCTGTCAGCTTGGCATTCGCGCCCTTTTCCATGTCGAGGATCTTCGTGAGGTGATCGTGCGCCTCGTCGTTCTTCAGCGTGCGCGCCCATTCACGCAGTGTGCCATAGCGTGCGATCTCGTAATGCTCGACGGCTTGGGCCACGCCGATCAGCGCCGCATCCAGCGCCTCGCCTTCGGCTTCCTTCATCACGCCCTCGCCTTCCTTGATCAGGCCCTCGATGGCGTCGCACTTTTCGCCCTTGGCTTCCTTGTTGATGGTCTTGAAGACCTTCTTCAGCAGCGAAACCTGCTCTTTGGTCTCGGCTAGATGGTCGTCAAACGCTGTTTTCAGCTCCTTCGACTTCGCCGCGTCCTTCATCTTGGGCAATGCCTTGATGATCTGGTTTTCGGCGTAATAAATGTCACGCAATGTGTGTTCGAATGCGTCGGCAAGCGTTTTCATCGCATAAACCCCCTGCAATAAATTGAACGAGGCGCGACAAGCCTGAATCACGTCGATCCATTCCCCGCGCCTTCACGGTGAAGAACGCGGGCATGCACCCCCGGTTCCCGTTCACAAAGCTCGCATCAGGGTAGATAGGCGTCTTTCCACCGAAGCACGATATTGAACGAGACCGAGATCCGCGCCGTCTCGCTCAGGTTCACATGGACCATGTGATGCAGGAAGGCCGGCCAGATCAGCAAATCCCCGGCTTTGGGAACCAGCCTGTGCTCGGGATCGACCTGCGGATCGTTGCGGATCGCATTCATGTTCGCTTGCGGTCGCGGATCATAGAAACTGATTGCATTCGGATCGCGGTCTACACGTCCGGGCAACCCGGAGGCATCCGGCGGGACATGCACGTAATAGGTTCCCGACAACCACGAATGGGGATGATTGTGGACGTTGTGATAATCTCCGAACCGGTTCACGTTGGCCCACGCCTGAACCCGAAAATCGACCGGATAGTCGACGCCGGTCCCCCTGGCATAATCGACGACAGCCCGCTCGATGCACGACTTCAGCCAGTGAACGGCGGGATTGGGCTGGGTCAGGAAATCCGCGGCCAGATAATCCGTCGTCATCGCGGCTTTCGCCGCGTCCATCTCCTCGATCAGACCGGCAAGCACGGAATTGGCCTGCTCCGCGCCCGGAAGCGCGATTTCCATCAGCGTCGTCGGCCATAACCGATGAAACTCCGGATCTGACATCCAATCTCACCCTGTCGAAAATATTTCCGCCGGAGGCATGAAATCTCTGAATTTCCGTGTTGGCAATCTAAAAAAGACCAGGCTGCGCCGGGGCACCGGGAACCGCGAGACCAAGATGCCGCCACGCCCGCTCGGCCAGCATACGCCCGCGCGGCGTGCGCTGGATCAGGCCCTGTTGCAGCAGGTAAGGCTCGATCACTTCCTCGATGGCGTCGCGGCTTTCGCTCAGCGCCGCCGTCAGCGTTTCCACCCCGACCGGACCACCCTGATAGCTGTCCGCGATCAGGAACAGATAGCGCCGGTCCGCCCCGTCAAGCCCCAGAGCATCGACGCCTAGCCGGGTCAATGCGCTGTCGGCAAGCTCGCGCGTCACCCGTCCATCACCCTCGACCACGGCGAAATCGACGACCCGGCGCAACAAGCGCCCGGCGATCCGGGGAGTGCCACGTGCCCGACGCGCAATCTCGCGCGCGCCACCCTCGTCGGTTTCGATCTGTAGCAATCCGGCCCCCCGCATGACGATCGCGAACAACTCGTCCTCGGTGTAAAATTGCAGCCGCACCGGTATCCCGAACCGATCACGCAGCGGAGTCGTCAGAAGTCCCAGCCGGGTCGTCGCGCCAACCAGCGTGAAGGGCTGCAATTCGATCCGCACCGTGCGCGCCGCCGGTCCCTCGCCGATCACCAGATCCAGCTCGAAATCTTCGAGCGCCGGATACAGTACTTCTTCGACAATCGGATTGAGCCGATGGATTTCGTCGATGAACAGAACGTCGTTACGCTCCAGATTGGTCAGGATCGCGGCCAGATCGCCAGCCTTTGCCAGCACCGGCCCGGACGTCATGCGGAAATTCACCCCCAGTTCGCGCGCGATGATCTGGGCCAGCGTAGTCTTGCCCAGCCCCGGCGGTCCGTGAAACAGCGCATGGTCCATCGCCGCGCCGCGTTGGCGTGCGCTTTCGATGAAAACCCGCAGGTTGGCGCGCACGTCCGCCTGTCCGATGAACGCATCCAGCGACTGCGGCCTTAGCGCCCGGTCGGCATCCTCGGGGCGCGGATCGGGGCGCAGCGTCGGATCGGGGTCTGACATCGCGCTATCCCTTCGGTGCCAGCAGCTTCAGCGCCGCGCGGATCAGAGTCGCCGTATCAGCGCCCGCATTGCCACCCGCAGCTTCGGCCACGGCCCCCGCCGCCTCGCCCGCGCCGTAGCCCAGATTGCCCAGCGCCGACAGCGCCTCGGCCTGCGCCGACGCATTCGGCACGGCAAAAGCAGCCGCAGGCGCGGTGTCGATCACGTCGCTATCTGAGGCCATCGCCGCAATCCCGCCCATCGCCATCATCGCCGGTGCCTTGCCTTTCAGTTCCAGAACCACCCGCTGCGCGATCTTCGGCCCGACGCCCGGTGCCGCCTTGACAGCGTTCCAGTCGCCCAGCGCAATCGCGTGCGCCACGCCGTCAGGCCCAAGCGTGCCGAGAATGGCCATCGACGCCTTGGCGCCAATCCCCTGAACGCCCATCAGCAACCGGTGCCATTCCTTCTCGACTAGCGTTGTAAAACCGAACAACTGCAACAAATCCTCACGCACCAGCAGGTCGGTATAAAGCGCCACCGCCTCGCCCACGCCGGGCAGCGTCGCCAGGGTCCGGTCGGACACATGCACGACATACCCGACGCCGCGCACATCTATGAGAACGTGATCGCTGCCGCGATGGTCGATCCGGCCGGCGATCTTGCCGATCATGCCAGCGCCACCCGAGTCATCCGGCTCGCGGTCTGGCACATGTGCGCGTGGCAGATCGCGATGGCCAGCGCATCGGCCGCATCGGGTCCCGCTATCTCGATGCCCGGAAGCTGCATCCGCACCATGTGCTCGATCTGCCGCTTGTCAGCGTGACCGACACCGACCACAGCTTTCTTCACCGCATTCGGGGCATATTCACCGACGACGATCCCGGCGCGCGACGGGACCAGCATCGCAATCCCGCGCGCCTGTCCCAATTTGAGCGTTCCCGCACCGTCCTTGTTCACGAATGTCTGCTCGACCGCCGCAGCGTCGGGCAGATACGCCAGCCAGATTGCCGAAAGCTCATCGAAAAGCGACACCAGCCGCGCACCCAACGGACCGCTTGCCGTTCTGCAGACACCGTTGGCGACGTGCTTCAATCGCGATCCGTCGACATCGACGACGCCCCATCCCAGCGCCCGCAATCCCGGGTCCAGCCCCATCACTCGCATTATTTGCCTGCTCTTGTTGCTTTTGAGGCACGGCTAGCACGAAACGCGAACATCCGCCAAGAACTTTA
>JBBKWG010000237.1:0-57820 GCA_037968835.1 Paracoccaceae bacterium | reverse complement strand
TCTCGGGTATTTATAAGTATCACGCGTGGAGGCGATAAGGAGTCCGTGGATGGGCGAAAATCCGATGCTGAAATTCGTGACCATTCCTCGCGATATGCCCAAAAAGCGTGACGCGGAGCCTCGTCGTCACGATTTCCGCGAAATATATGCGGAATATGCTGACGAAAAGGCAAAGGAACAGTCCGCACGGTGCAGTCAATGCGGCGTGCCCTATTGCCAGTCGCATTGCCCATTGCATAACAATATTCCCGACTGGCTTTTGCTGACCGCGGAAGGGCGGCTTCAGGAAGCTTACCAGCTTAGTCAGGAGACCAACACGTTCCCGGAGATCTGCGGGCGTATCTGCCCCCAGGACCGGCTGTGCGAGGGCAATTGCGTCATCGAGCAATCGGGCCACGGAACAGTCACCATTGGCGCTGTCGAGAAATACATCACTGACACCGCGTTTGAGAACGGCTGGGTCAAGCCGATCCATGCGACGATCGAGCGGAGCGAAAGCGTCGCCATTATCGGTGCCGGTCCGGCGGGGCTTGCAGCAGCAGACCGGCTGCGCCGCGCGGGTGTCCAGGTGACGGTTTATGACCGCTATGATCGCGGCGGCGGATTGCTGACCTATGGCATTCCGGGCTTCAAGCTGGAGAAAGACATCGTCATGCGGCGCATGGCGCAACTTGAAGATGGCGGCGTCGAATTCGTCTTGAACTGCAATGTAGGTGACGACATCACGTTCGACGCGATCCGGGGCAAACACGACGCGGTGCTTATTGCGACCGGCGTCTACAAATCCCGGGACCTGAAAGCGCCGGGAAGTGGCGCGGACGGGGTTGTGAGGGCGATTGATTTCCTGACCGCCTCGAACCGCAAGAGCTTTGGCGACGAGGTGCCGGAATTCGATGCTGGCGACTTGAACGCCGAAGGCAAGCGCGTGGTCGTGATCGGCGGCGGCGATACCGCCATGGACTGCGTCCGCACCGCTGTTCGTCAGGGCGCTGAATCCGTGAAGTGCCTATATCGTCGTGACCGGACGAACATGCCGGGGTCGCAACGCGAAGTCGCGAACGCCGAGGAAGAAGGCGTTGAATTCGTTTGGCTTAGTGCGCCGCGCGGCTTTACCGGGGACGTCGTTGAAGGCGTGATGGTCCAGAAGATGCGGCTTGGCGCGCCCGATGCGACGGGTCGTCAGGTGCCCGAATTGATTGATGGTGCTGACTATGTCGAAGGATGCGACATGGTGATCCAGGCGCTTGGCTTCGAGCCCGAGGATTTGCCGACGCTGTGGGGTGTGGACGGTCTGGAGGTTACCCGCTGGGGGACCATCAAGGCTGACTTCCGGTCCCACGAAACGTCCCTGGAAGGCGTCTATGCGGCCGGCGATATCGTGCGGGGCGCGTCGCTTGTCGTCTGGGCAATCCGGGACGGGCGCGAGGCGGCGGATGCCATGCTGGAGTATATTGGGCAAGCCGCACAGGTGGCTGCGGAATAGGCTTCGGCATCACGTCGGTATGACGTCGGTATAGTGTCGGTGCGGGTTCGGTAGGTAGGTAGCGACGCAATAGGGCAAGAACGCTGACGCGTTCGCTAAAGGAAGGATGAACCCTCATGGGTAAGCGGTCGGGACAGTGTCTATGCGGAAAGGTGACGTTCCGGGCGGATGTCGATCCCGACATTGGCGCGTGTCACTGCGTTCAATGCCAGCGATGGACCGGCGGCGGGCCGTTGATTTCAGCGCGCGCCCACAATCTTGAGATCGTCGGCGAGGAGCGGATCAAGGTCTATCACGCCAGCAATTGGGGCGAGCGCGCGTTCTGCCGCAAATGCGGTTCGACGCTTTACTGGCGGATGCAGGGGAAACCCATCGCCTTTATCGCGGTCGGGCTTCTGGACGATCAGTCCGACCTTACCGTGACCGAGGAAATTTACGTCGACTATCGTCCGTCGTGGCTACCGGCTTGGCCCGGTGCCAAGCAAAGCACCGAGGCGGAAGAAAAGAACAAACTCCAAGTTGCGATGGCGGGAGATAACCAATGACCAAGTTCGATGCCGCTTGGGTTACCGAGCAAGAGGCCAAACGTCACTGGATGGCCGAAAACAGTCTCTATATCGAGGAAAGTGAACATTCCTCGTGTGGTGTCGGACTGGTCGTGTCGATCGACGGCAAGAAGTCTCGGCGCGTTGTGCAGAGCGGAATCGAGGCGTTGAAGGCGATCTGGCATCGGGGTGCCGTCGATGCGGATGGCAAGACCGGCGACGGGGCCGGTATTCACGTCCAGATTCCGGCGCCGTTCTTTTACGATCAGGTCGAGCGCACCGGTCACAAGCCGCGCATGGACGAATTGCTTGCGGTCGGTCAGGTATTTCTGCCGCGCACCGACTTCGGGGCCCAGGAAACCTGTCGGACGATCGTGGAAACCGAAGTCCTGAGGATGGGCTATTACATCTATGGCTGGCGACATGTGCCGGTCGACATCACGGTTCTGGGTGAAAAGGCCAACGCAACGCGTCCCGAGATCGAACAGATCCTGATCTCGAACGTCAAAGGCGTCGATGAAGAGACGTTTGAGCGGGAATTGTACGTGATCCGTCGTCGGATCGAAAAGGCGGCGGCGGCAGCGCAGGTTCCGACGTTGTACCTGTGTTCGCTGTCGTGCCGGTCGATTATCTACAAGGGGATGATGCTGGCCGAGCAGGTCGCCGAATTCTATCCCGACCTGAAAGATGAACGGTTTGATTCGGCGTTCGCGATCTATCACCAGCGGTATTCGACCAACACGTTCCCGCAATGGTGGCTGGCGCAGCCATTCCGGATGCTGGCGCACAACGGCGAGATCAACACGCTGAAGGGCAACGTCAACTGGATGAAAAGCCACGAAATCCGGATGGCGTCTTCGACCTTTGGCGACACGGCAGAAGACATCAAGCCGATCATCGCCAATGGCGCGAGCGATTCCGCCGCGCTGGACGCGGTGTTCGAGGTGCTGGTGCGGGCCGGGCGCAATGCGCCGATGGCCAAGACCATGCTGGTGCCTGAATCCTGGTCCAAGCAGGCGGTCGAATTGCCGGAACCCTGGCGCGATATGTACAGCTATTGCAACGCCGTCATGGAACCCTGGGACGGCCCGGCGGCACTGGCGATGACGGATGGCCGCTGGGTGTGCGCGGGGCTTGACCGCAACGGCTTGCGACCGATGCGCTATACCGTGACGGGCGACGGGTTGCTGATCGCCGGGTCGGAAACCGGGATGGTTCCCACCGACGAAGCGACCGCAGTCGAGAAAGGTGCGCTTGGGCCGGGGCAGATGATTGCCGTGGACATGCAAACCGGAAAGCTGTTCCACGACACTGAAATCAAGGACGCGCTGGCCGCATCGCAGCCCTTTGGCGAATGGGTCGGAAAGATCACCGAGCTTGACGAGGAACTTGCGGGTCTGCCGGAAACAACGATGTTCGAGGGCGGCGAGTTGCGGCGTCGCCAGATTGCCGCCGGATTTACCATCGAGGAACTGGAACAGATACTGGCCCCGATGGCCGAGGACGGAAAAGAGGCGCTGGCTTCTATGGGCGACGACACGCCGTCGGCGGTGCTGTCGAACATGTATCGTCCGTTGAGCCACTTCTTCCGCCAGAATTTCTCGCAGGTTACGAATCCTCCCATCGATTCCTTGCGTGAATACAGGGTGATGAGCCTCAAGACGCGGTTCGGGAACCTCAAGAACGTGTTGGATCAGGATTCCAGCCAGACCGAGATCATCGTTCTCGACAGCCCCTTTGTCGCCAACGCGCAATTCGATCGACTGGTGAACTCGTTCAACGCCGACATGGCATTGATCGACTGCACGTTCCCGGCGGATGGCACGCGCGGATCGCTTCAGACCGCGCTGGAACGTGTGAGGGCCGAAGCCGAGGACGCCGTGCGCTCGGGTGCCGGACATATCGTGCTGACCGATCAGCATCAGAGCGAAGACAAGATCGCGATGCCGATGATTCTGGCCACCAGCGCCGTGCATTCGTGGCTGACCAAGAAAGGCCTGCGCACCTTCTGTTCGCTGAACGTGCGGTCGTCGGAATGTATCGATGCCCACTATTTCGCCGTTCTGATCGGTTGTGGCGCGACCATCGTGAACGCCTATCTGGCCGAGGATTCGATTGCGGACCGGATCAAGCGCGGTCTGATCGACGGATCGCTGACCGAGGCCGTGGCGCGGTATCGCGCGGCGATTGATGCGGGTCTGTTGAAGATCATGTCGAAGATGGGAATCTCGGTCGTGTCGTCCTATCGCGGCGGGCTGAATTTCGAGGCCGTCGGGCTTTCGCGGGCGATGGTCGCCGAATATTTCCCCGGTATGCATTCCCGCATTTCGGGGATTGGCGTCAGCGGCATTCAGAAGAAAGCCGAAGAGGTCCATGCGCGTGGCTTTCAGGGTGACAGCATCCTGCCGATCGGCGGGTTCTATAAAGCCCGGCGCACTGGCGAGACCCACGCCTGGGAAGCGCAATCCATGCACATGCTACAGGCCGCGTGCACGCAGGCGTCCTATGCGATGTGGCAGCAATATTCGGCCAAGATGCGTGCGAACCCGCCGATCCATCTGCGCGATCTTCTGGATATCAAGGCGATGGCCAAGCCGGTTCCGATTGAAGAGGTCGAAAGCATCACCTCGATTCGCAAACGCTTCGTGACGCCGGGAATGTCGTTGGGGGCGCTGAGCCCCGAGGCGCACAAGACACTGAACGTGGCCATGAACCGGATCGGCGCCAAGTCGGATTCGGGCGAAGGTGGCGAGGACCCCGCGCATTTCGCACCCGAGGCGAACGGCGACAATCCGTCGGCCAAGATCAAGCAGGTGGCGTCGGGCCGCTTTGGCGTGACCGCGGAATATCTCAACCAATGCGAAGAGCTTGAAATCAAGGTCGCGCAGGGGGCCAAGCCCGGCGAGGGTGGACAACTTCCGGGCATGAAGGTGACCGAATTGATCGCGCGGCTGCGGCACTCGACACCCGGTGTGACGTTGATTTCGCCGCCGCCCCATCACGACATCTATTCGATCGAGGACCTGGCGCAGTTGATCTATGATCTCAAGCAGATCAATCCGCGCGCAAAGGTGACCGTCAAACTGGTCGCGTCGTCGGGCGTCGGCACGATTGCCGCTGGCGTGGCGAAAGCCAAGGCGGACGTCATTCTGATTTCGGGACACAACGGCGGCACGGGGGCTTCACCGGCGACCAGCATCAAATACGCGGGACTGCCGTGGGAGATGGGTCTGACCGAGGCGCACCAGGTCTTGTCGATGAACAACCTGCGCGACCGGATCACACTTCGCACCGATGGCGGACTGCGGACCGGGCGCGATATTGTCATGGCCGCGATGATGGGTGCCGAGGAATACGGGATCGGCACCGCTGCATTGATCGCGATGGGCTGTATCATGGTGCGCCAGTGCCAGTCGAATACCTGTCCGGTCGGGGTCTGCACCCAGGACCCGCGCCTGCGCGAGAAGTTCACCGGAAACGCCGACAAGGTGGTCAACCTGATCACCTTCTACGCCCAGGAGGTGCGCGAGATACTGGCGTCGATCGGTGCAAGGTCGCTTGACGATATCATCGGACGTGCGGACTTGCTCAGTCAGGTCAGCCGGGGTTCCGCGCACCTTGACGATCTGGACCTGAACCCGCTTCTGATCACGGTCGATGGGGCAGATCGCATCGTTTACAACCGCGACAAGCCGCGCAACGTCGTGCCCGACACGCTTGATGCAGAGATCGTGAAGGATGCCGCGCGCTTCCTGAACGACGGGGAGAAGATGCAGTTGAGCTATGCCGTGCGCAATACGCACCGCACCATCGGCACACGCACTTCGAGCCACATCGTACAGCGTTTCGGCATGAACAACTCGCTTCAGCGCGATCATCTGACGGTCAAGTTGCAAGGCTCGGCAGGCCAGTCGCTGGGGGCTTTTGCCGCCCCCGGTCTTCGTCTGGAAGTTTCGGGCGACGCCAACGATTATGTCGGCAAGGGTCTTTCCGGTGGCACCATCGTCGTGCGCCCGCCGATGGCGTCGCCGCTGATAGCGGACCAGAATACGATCATCGGCAATACCGTTCTTTACGGTGCGACGGCTGGCTACCTGTTCGCGGCGGGTCGTGCAGGCGAGCGTTTCGCGGTGCGCAATTCGGGCGCCAAGGTGGTTGTCGAGGGGTGCGGGTCCAACGGGTGCGAATACATGACGGGCGGCATCGCCGTGATCATCGGACGCATAGGTCCCAATTTTGCGGCCGGGATGACGGGGGGGATGGCGTATCTCTATGACCCGGATCACCTTGCCATGGATATGCTGAACCTGGAGACGGTCGTGACGGCGCCGGTCAACGAAGGTCACTATATGGCCGAGTTGAAGGGGTTGCTGGAGATGCACATGTCCGAAACCGGCAGTCGCAAGGCATCCGCCATACTTCAGCATTGGGATGACGAGCGGCAGTTCTTCTTGCAGATCTGTCCAAAGGAAATGCTGAACAAGCTGGAAGTTCCGCTTGAGGATCGGCGCGAGGCTGTGCCAGCGGAATAGACTTAGCCGTTGGCCCAACCAAAAAGGGCGACGCATTTGCAGCGTCGCCCCTTTCAATCGGTGTTCCGAATATTCAGGCAGCGCGTCCGATCAGGACTTCACCCACCTGCTTTTGCGCCGACATCTCGTCGGAGCCGCTCACGGCGGCCACTTCACGAGTAAGCCGTTCCAACGCAGCTTCGTAAAGCTGACGTTCGGAGTAACTCTGTTCGCGCTGATCGTCGGCCCTGTGCAGGTCCCGCACGACTTCGGCGATTGCGATCAGATCTCCTGAATTGATCTTCTGCTCGTATTCCTGCGCACGCCGCGACCACATTGCCTTCTTGACGCGAGCCTTGCCTTTCAGCGTGCTCATTGCCTTGGTCACGATATCCGGCGACGACAAGGTCCGCATACCAACTTCGGCGGCCTTGTTCGTCGGAACGCGCAACGTCATCTTGTCCTTCTCGAAAGAGATCACGAACAATTCCAGCGTGAGGCCGGCGATTTCCTGCTCTTCGATCGAGACGATCTGGCCCACACCGTGCGCCGGATAAACAACGTAGTCGTTCGGACGGAATTCCATTTTCTTCATTTTTGTCATGTAGCTTTGATCCTTTTCACCCGCCAAACATCAAGCGACAAAAGCACGGCGGGAACACACACATCCTCCCGTCGTCCAACGCCCAGTCGCTTATATACACCCCAGAGATTCGCTGAATCTCTGTTCGGCAGCTATTCTTGGGACTCTATATAGCAGAAAAATCGCCATTTTCCAAGTCGTATGCGCGGAGGTGAATATACCGTTGCGTTACCCGCCTTCGCCTGGCGCTTCCGAGAAGAGCTTCATCTTGCCTTCCTTGCCGTCCATCTCGTCGGCATCGGGCAGCGGATCCTTCTTGGTGATGATGACGGGCCAGTCCTCGGAATACTTGCGGTTGAACTCGACCCATTTATCCATGTCCGGCTCGGTATCGGGCCGGATGGCATCGGCTGGGCATTCCGGTTCGCATACGCCGCAGTCGATGCATTCGTCCGGATGAATGACCAGCATGTTCTCGCCCTCGTAGAAGCAATCTACGGGGCACACCTCGACACAGTCGGTATATTTGCAAGCGATGCAATTATCAGTGACGACGTAGGTCATGGCATGGTCTTTCGGATCGGTTGATGGATTTTGCCTAGCTCAGCCAACAGTGTCATTCAAGCGGTGGTGGACCGGAAAGACGGGCGTTGCGACGATCTTTCCGGGAAGGACGCCCCTTTCCTTCGTACTTCGGATTCTGCGGAACGACTTCCCGCACTGGAGTAAGATCGGTGTAGAGCGCCTGGGCCTCGGTAGCCGGGCCACGCCGCGCGGCGAGTGAGTCGACACGAACCACGCGGATGTCGTCGGCTTGCGGGAAGGTTAAGGTCTGGCCCGGTCGAAGTGCAAATGACGGTTTCGCGACCGGCTGGCCATCGACCCGCAAACGACCGGCAGAGATCAGCTTGGTCGCCAGCCCACGTGTCTTGAAGAACCTCGCATGCCAGAGCCACTGGTCAGCACGTTGTGAGGGTGCGTCGCTCAGTTTTTGTTGTCCTTCAGTCCCATCAACGCCTTCGCAAATGGATTGTCGGGATCAATCGGTTTCTCTTTGCGCGGTGGGCGCGATTCGAAGTTGCGCGGCTTATCGGCCGGTGCGTTACGCTCGCCGCCTTTCGGGCGCGGCTTGCCTTTGCCTTTGGCACCGGTCGGCTTGCCACCCTGACGATGCTGCTGCTGCTTGTTGGCGCGGTTTCCGCCCCATGTGAAGGTGTAGAACACCTCGACGCGGTCTTCCTCGATCGCCTCGTCCGCTGAAACCCCGGTCGGCACTTCCACATCGGTCGTTTCGGGGATCGGCTCGCCATCGACGGCGGCTTCGGCGACGGTGTCGGGCGACTGTTCGGTTTCGGCGATCGGGGCGACCCCCTCGTCGATCAGGCCAGCCGGGTCTTCCGGAAGATCCGCTGCCGGTTCGATTTCGGGCGATTGCGTGACATTCCCGGCGTTCGGAATGTCGCGGTCCATGACGGGGATGCTGTCCGGCGGGGTGTCTTCCGGGTTCACCGCATTCGGCACCGTGCTGTCGACCGGAACCGGCTTGCTGCGTTCGCCGCGTTCGGCCTTGTATCCCAGACCTTCCATCAGGTTTGAGAACTGTTCGAGTGTCATTCCGGTGATCGACAGCATGTCGGGCTTGGCTTCAAAACCGGCCCGGCTGTCTTCGCTGCGCAGCATGTCGGCAAGCCGTTCGAGCATATCAATGCGGATCGCGCGGGCTCCGGCGGGCTTGTAACCCGACATCAGTTGATACTCTTCCGGAGCGTCCGGGACCGTCGGAATCGTCACTAAACCGGGCGGAGGGCTTTCGGGGAATTCGTCGAGGTTGCGGGCAAGCGACCACAACACCAGTCGCAGACGTGTCGGTGCGGGCTTCAGCAGGGCCGGCATGAACACCGTGAACTGGCCGAAGCGGATGCCGTGTTTGCGCAAAGCGCCGCGCGACTCCTGATCAAGCTCTTTGACTTCGTTCTGAATAGCGCGGCGATCCAGGATGCCCATCGATTCGACCATCCGATATCCAAAGCCGCGCGCGATGCCGGTCAAAGCCTCGTCGCGCTGAATGGTGATCAGCGGCTCGAACAACAGCGCGATCTTGCGGTCGATGAAATGCTGAAGCCGGCGCTGCACCTTTTCGGTGATCTCGCTGCCGGCGTCATCATCGACAAACGCCTTGATTTCAGGCTTCAGCGGATCGGTTCCGGCCACAAGTTTGCCGACTGCCTGATCGCCCCACATCAGACCACCCTGCTCGGTGAAATCGATCTCGGTATCGGGCGCGTTGTAAAAGCGATCCGTACGCAAGTGAAATTCGGGCGCGAGCGCCGCGACTGCGGCAGCTTTGACTGTCTTGCCCTCATCGCCGGTGGCGGTCGCATCCTGATGGAAGCGGAATCCTTCGAGCCGTCCGACGAATTGGCCCTCGACGGTTACTTCGCCTTTGTCGTTCACTTCGGCCACAAGGCTCTCCTTCTGTTTCAACCGCCGCAGAAGCACGGACGTGCGGCGGTCGACAAATCTTTGCGTCAGACGTTCGTGCAGTGCGTCCGACAGGCGGTCTTCTACCGCGCGGGTGGCGTCGCGCCAATGGGATTCGTCCCTCGTCCACCCCTTCCGCTGCGCGACATACGTCCATGTGCGGATATACGCCAGTCTCTTGGACAACGCATCAATGTCGCCATCGGTTCGATCAATTCGGCTAACTTGCAGTGCGATCCAATCGTCGGGAACGCGGCCGAGTTCGTAAAGGAAACCGTAAATTCGCTCGAGCAGGTTTGCGTGTTCCTGATGGCTGATGCTGCGAAAGTCCGGGATCCGGCAGACATCCCAGAGAAGCTTCACCGATGGCCCGTCCATGGCCTGCGCACGGATCACGACATTTTCGGACAGCGCCTTCAAGGCCATCAGGTCGTCCGCTTCGCGCGCGCGGGCAAGGCGGGGATCGTCCGGCAATTGCTCGAGTGATGCGATCAGCCGGTCGATTCCGCCAAATTCCAGGCGGCTGTTGCGCCATTGAAGTTTCTGGATCGGGGTGAAGTTGTGCGACGTTATTGCGGAAACGGTGTCGTCGTGGAGCGACGGCGCTTCACCCGTCACGCCGAAAGTGCCGGGACGCATGTAACGCCCAGCGCGGCCCGCGATCTGAGCCAGCTCGTTTGGATGCAGATCCCGCATCCGGCGACCGTCGAATTTCCGCAACCCCGAGAACGCGACATGATCTATATCGAGGTTAAGTCCCATTCCGATGGCGTCTGTCGCCACCAGAAAATCAACATCGCCGTTCTGGTACATTTCGACCTGGGCGTTGCGGGTTCTAGGCGACAACGCGCCCATGACCACCGCCGCGCCGCCTTTCTGGCGTCGGATCAGTTCGGCGATTGCATAGACGTTCTCGACCGAGAACCCGACGATGGCGGCGCGCGGCGTCATCCGGCTGATCTTCTTTGACCCGGTGTATGTCAGCTCGCTGAACCGTTCGCGGTACTGGAATTGCACTTTCGGCACCAGCGCCGCGATTGCGCTGCGCATGGTATCGGACCCCATGAACAGGGTCTCGATCAGCCCGCGCGCGTTGATCAGCCTGTCGGTGAAAACGTGGCCCCGCTCGGCGTCGGCGCAAAGCTGGATCTCGTCCACCGCCAGAAAGTCGCAGCCCAACCCGTCGGGCATCGCCTCGACCGTGCAGACCCAATATTGCGTGCGCTCTGGAACAATGCGCTCTTCGCCCGTCACCAGCGCCACGACCGATGGTCCGCGAATTGCAACGATGCGGTCATAGACTTCGCGCGCGAGCAACCGCAGAGGAAGCCCGATGATCCCCGTGCGATGCGCCAGCATCCGCTCGATCGCATAGTGTGTCTTGCCGGTGTTTGTTGGGCCGAGGACCGCAACAATCCGCCCGTTGGTGCCTGTCATTGCACTTTTGGCCCGATTCTGAAGTGGTCCGCTTAGACCGGAACCTGTGACGTACCACAAGCAAATGACTGCATCACTGTTTACCCTTTTTATCCAATCAGACCGTCATGCGCGAATTGGACCTGAATCTTCAAATATTGGCTTCGAATTAAACTTTTGGCACAATTCGTATATTTCACTGTTTCCCGGCCCTGATGGCCGAACATCATGTATTAGTAATGGAGACTCCCATTTGCGGATTTCAATACAGCGCGGGCATAAAAAATTCCTGCTTTGAATCCCCACCAGGCATTTCCGAGGTTTATGGCCCCCTCGCGCGCGATCTGCAAACTGTGGCGCGCCCGTAAGGGATTCAGTTGGAGGGGCTTGTTGCCAGCAAGGCCCGGATCACGTTCTTCGCACTTTCACCGCTCCATTCGGCATCGCCCCGCATACGGGCGATTTCGTTGCCCGCAGGATCGAGGACGACAGTGATCGGTAGCCCAAGGACCGCCATATCGCGAGCCAGCGCACTTTTTGGATCGAGGTAGAGCGGCAGATTGTCGACGCCGATTTCGCTCATGAAACTGCGCAGGCCAGCGAGCGAATTCCGCCCGGTCGCAATCGTGACAACCTCGAATTCGTCGCCGCCGAATTCCGTCTGCAATTCAGACAGCATCGGCATTTCCTTGCGGCATGGCGCGCACCAAGTCGCCCAGAAGTTCACCAGCACGTATTTGCCTTTGAAGTCCGAAAGACGCATTTCAGCGCCGTCCGGATCGGTGAACACAACGTCCGACGCTTCGGCAGGTTCGGTGAACATCAGCTTCTTCATCGTGCCATCGCGCGCGGCTTCAGCCGCTGTGACGTCGGCGTTTGCAATGTTTGCAGTAAGCACGAGGGCCGTGTAGAGGACGGCGAGAATGAAACGCATGGGTCCCTCCGAAGGACAAACACTTATGACCGACAGCGCAAACACGATGTGGGGCGGCCGCTTCGCTGCTGGTCCGGACGCGATCATGGAAGCGATCAATGCTTCGATCCGGTTCGACAAACGGCTTGCGCGTCACGACATCGAAGGGTCACGCGCCCATGCGGCGATGCTGGCCGCACAGGGTATCATAGAGAGTAGCGATGCCGAGGCGATCTTGAAAGGTCTGCTCACGGTCTTGTCAGAAATCGAAAGTGGATCGTTTCAGTTCCGGACGGACCTGGAAGACATCCACATGAACGTCGAGTCCCGGCTGAAAGAACTGATCGGCGAGCCTGCCGGTCGGCTGCACACGGCGCGCAGCAGAAACGATCAGGTCGCGACTGACTTCAGGCTTTGGGTTCGTGACCAGTGCGATGCCGCAACAAGCGGAATTGAAGCGTTGCAAAGGGCGCTGCTGGATCAGGCCGAGACTGGCGCGGACTGGGTCATGCCCGGGTTCACGCACTTGCAGACCGCGCAGCCCGTCACCTGGGGTCATCACATGATGGCCTATGTCGAAATGCTTGCCCGCGATGCCAGCCGGTTTGCCGATGCCCGCAAGCGCATGAACGAATCTCCGCTGGGAGCAGCCGCGCTTGCCGGAACGTCGTTTCCGATTGATCGTCACGCAACCGCCGAGGCGCTGGGATTCGATCGGCCCTGCGCGAACTCCCTTGACGCCGTTGCCGACCGCGATTTCGCGCTGGAGTTCCTGTCGGCTGCGTCGATCTGCGCGATGCACCTCAGCCGCTTCGCCGAAGAACTGGTGATCTGGTCGTCGGCACAATTTCGGTTCGTGGTCATGTCGGACCGGTTTTCAACCGGGTCTTCGATCATGCCGCAAAAGAAGAACCCCGACGCGGCCGAATTGGTTCGCGCCAAGATCGGACGCATATTGGGAGCGACAGTCGGACTTTTCACCGTGATGAAGGGTTTGCCGCTGGCCTATTCCAAGGACATGCAAGAGGACAAGGAACAGGTCTTCGACGCCGCTGACAGCCTGATGCTGAGCCTTGCGGCAATGGAAGGCATGGTCCGGGATTTGTCGGCAAAACCGGAGACTCTGCGCGCCGCTGCATCGTCGGGGTTTTCGACCGCTACGGATCTGGCCGACTGGCTTGTGCGCGAAGTGGGCTTGCCGTTTCGCGAGGCTCACCACGTCACCGGACGCCTGGTCGCAATTGCTGAATCTGCGGGGGTGGATCTTCAGGACCTGACGCTGGATCAGATGAAATCCGCGCATCCCGATATTTCCGACGCTGTTTACAACGTGCTTGGTGTGGACAACTCGGTTGCAAGTCGCACATCATATGGCGGAACGGCACCCGATCAGGTTCGCGTTCAAATTGCCCGTTGGAGGGACGTACTGGCATGAGACTTGTGGCAATCCTTCTGATCTTGATTTTGCCAGGCTGCCAGGATCCGAGACTTAACATCGGCGCCTCGATCGGATCGGGCGGCGTGAAGGTCACGCCTTCGGTTTCGGGGCGTGCCGGCAACGTTACCGTGGCAGTCAGCCCATGAGGATGCTCGCGCTCATCGCTTTGGTTGCGCTTGCGTCGTGTGGCGCTGATGGCGATCCGGTTCCGCGCGACACAGGTGTGAGTGTGAGCGGCGACGCACGTATCGGCGTTACGGGCACTCTTTGATGTCACCGCTGCGAATGATCTACCTTGCGCTCGCGATCTGGGGCGCAATTCACCCGATGTATTACTTCCTGTCCTATATGAATGCGACTGGAACCGGTCTTACAGGTCTGATTGACGCCTGGTACGTGAATGCCTCGACGACGGGTCTGACCTGGGATCTGACGATTGCCGCCATCGCGCTTACGGTCTGGATCGTCGCTGAAACGTGGGTTCGCAAGAATTGGCTGGCCCTGATCGCAATCCCGGCGACGTTCGGGATCGGGGTCAGTTGCGGACTTCCGCTCTACCTTTTCCTGCGCACGCGCAACATAAATTGAGGCATCCCATGGCGAACCATCTTTATCAGCGCGACCTGCCCGACGAACTGGATCTCGGTGACATGGTTGCCATCGACTGCGAGACGATGGGGCTGAATCCGATCCGGGACCGCCTTTGTCTTGTTCAGCTTTCATCGGGAGACGGCGATGCGCATCTCGTTCAGATCGAAATGGGTCAATCGAGCGCGCCGAACCTTGAACGATTGCTGCAAAATCCTGATGTTCTCAAGCTTTTCCACTTTGGGCGATTTGACATCGCGGCTCTATACAACGCATTCGGTGCCATTACCGCGCCAGTCTATTGCACCAAGATCGCGTCGAAGCTGATCAGAACGTACACTGATCGGCATGGGTTGAAGAACCTGCTGGACGAATTGCTTGGCATCGACATTTCCAAACTTCAGCAGATGAGCGACTGGGGTGCCGAGGAGCTAAGCGAAGCGCAACTTACCTACGCCGCGTCGGACGTGCTTTTCCTCCACCGGCTGCGCGACAAGCTGAACCAACGACTGGTTCGCGAGGGACGGATGGACCTGGCAAACGCCGCTTTCGACTTCCTGCCGACAAGAGCTCGGCTGGATCTCGCCGGGTGGCCGGAACAGGACATCTTCGCGCACTGACCGAACATCCCTATATCCAACGGTATGGCCATCGCTGATAATACTCACACCCGCATCGTCCTGTGGCTGAAGGTGACGCTGCCGCTTCTGGCGCTTGCGATCCTGTCGACGCTGTTTCTGGTCGCGGAAACGATCAACCCCGACAAGGCGATTCCCTATGCCGATGTGGACGTCGAAAAGATCCTGCGTGAGCAGGGCATCACCAAACCGACGTTCGGAGGGGTCACCCAGGACGGTGTCGCGGTTTCGGTCGCGGCGGCCTCGGTTCGCCCCGGACAGGACGAGCCGCGACGGCTTACCGGTGTCGAATTGTCGGCGGAACTTGCGCTGCCCGACGGCGGGCGGATCGACATCCGCAGTCCAGAGGGCATCATCGACGCCAAGACCCGCGAAGCCATCCTTCAGGGCGGCGCCGAACTTCAAAGCTCGACAGGCTACCGGGTCACGACGGAACGCATCGTCACGGCTCTGGATCAAGCGATGGCAAGCAGCGACGGCGAGATCAAAGCCACCGGGCCGGCCGGAACGCTTACCGCCGGTCGGATGGAGCTCACCCGCAGCCCTGACGCCAAGGGAGGCTATCTTCTGGTTTTCAAGGACGGCGTTCGCCTGATATACGAACCCAAGCCCTGAAGGAGCTGACGCGTCGTGCAAATTTTCCGTGTTGTAATCTGTCTGCTGTTTGCCTTCATGTCGCACGGCGCTCATGCACAGGGCGCCAATCTTACGCTCGGAAGCGGCACGTTTGACAGCGGTATGCCTGTCGAGGTTTCCGCCGACACCTTCAGTGTGGATCAAAACAGCGGTCAGGCCGTTTTCGATGGCAATGTGCTGGTCGTGCAGGGCGACGTGCGGATGTCGGCAGACAAGGTGCTGATCGAGTACGCGACAGAAGGCGACGCGACAGCAAACGGGATCTCCCGGCTTATCGCGTCAGGCGGTGTGACATTCGTGACGCCGACCGATGCGGCGGAAGCGCGGGAAGCGGTTTATTCGATAGCGGATTCAACCGTCACCCTGTCCGGCGATGTGCTTTTGACACAAGGCCAGAATGCTTTGTCGGGTGAGCGGCTGATAGTCGATCTGACTTCTGGGACGGGTCGAATGGAAGGCCGGGTCCGCACGGTTTTCGGCGCAGGCAACAACTGATGACCGCACCCGAACTGACAGTCGCCGAGGGTGATCAGGGCCTGAAGGTCCGGAATTTGCGCAAGTCGTATCGCAAGCGGCCAATCATTCGCGACGTCAGCCTCGATCTGCAGAGGGGCGAGGTTGTTGCCCTTCTTGGTCCGAACGGCTCGGGCAAGACGACCTGTTTCTACTCGATTGCGGGCCTTGTGATGCCGGACGGCGGGCAAGTCCTGATTGACGGGCAGGATGTGACGAATTTCCCGATGTACCGCCGCGCCCGACTTGGGATTGGCTATCTGCCGCAGGAACGTTCGATCTTTCAGGGCCTGAACGTCGAGGACAACATCATTGCGATCCTGGAGATCGTCGAGAAGGATCACACCAAACGGCGCGAGCGACTGGAGGAGTTGCTGGACGAGTTTTCGATTGGCCACCTTCGGCGCACGCCGGCATTGGCCCTTTCGGGCGGTGAACGGCGGCGCTGCGAGATTGCCCGATCCCTCGCGGCGAATCCGAAATATCTGCTTCTCGATGAACCTTTTCCGGGCATCGACCCGATCGCGGTCGGCGACATCCGTGATCTTGTGATCGACCTGAAGGAGCGCGGGATTGGCGTCCTGATCACCGATCACAACGTCCGCGAGACGCTGGAAATCGTGGACCGCGCCTATATCTTGCACGATGGCGGCGTCCTGATGAGCGGCACTGCGGACGAAGTCGTAAGAGATGAAAAGGTGAGACGCGTTTACCTTGGCCAAAGCTTTAGAATTTCGTGACGACTTTGCGGATTTATCGCTGCCACCCCATTGACAGCTACCGGGAAGGTGACGCCAAATGAAGGTAATGAAAGACCAAATTGTCTTCGCCATTCCCGAGTTCGGGATGTTGCCGCCGATCGAAGCGCCGGCAATCGACCTCAAATTAAACGCCACATTCCAAGACATTTACACGTCCTGCGTGTAGTGTAATCTTACGCTCGCCTTAAGGGAGAAAATTATGCTGTATCAGATCACCGGGAAACAGATCGACATCGGCGAAGCGCTGCAAACCCACGTCCGCACGACGATGGACGACGTGGTGGGAAAGTATGCCGGTCGGCCGACGGATGCGAATATCGTGTTCTCGAAAAGCGGACATGAGCATGTGTGCGAGGCGACGGTTCATCTGTCGACCGGCTTGACCGCGCAGGCAAAGGCGCATGCTGTTGAAATCTATTCCGCTTTTGACGATTGCGCGGAGAAAATGGAGACGCAGTTACGCCGCTACAAGCGCCGCCTGAAAGATCACCACAGGGATCGCCTTGTACCGGTTGAACTTCTTAACGCCTCGTCTTATATCCTCGCGGCATCGGACGAACCGGAAGAATCGGAGCCTGATAGCCTCCAGCCCATGATCATTGCCGAGATGGAAACGAAGATCCCGTCGTTGTCCGTCGGCGAAGCCGTCATGCAAATGGAACTGGCAGGTGCCCCGGTACTGGTTTTCCGCAACGAGAAACAGGACGCTGGCGTGAACATCGTTTACCGCCGCGATGACGGGAATATCGGGTGGATCGACCCGAATTGATTTGAGTGTCGAGGTTAGGGATGGCCTTGCCGGGAAGTGGATAAAATGAACCTGACTGGAATTCTCCGGCCCGAGGCCGTGAAGGTCATTGGTGCGGCGAGCAGCAAGAAGCGACTGTTTCAGGAACTTGGCGACGTGGCGTCCGGCGCTTACGGGTTGGTTGCCGCCGATGTCGCCGACGCTCTGCAGGATCGTGAAAGCCTGGGACCAACCGGCGTTGGCAAGGGGATTGCGCTGCCCCACGCCCGCCTTCCCGGGCTTGACGGCGTTCTTGGCCTTTTTGTGCGGCTCGACAAGACCCTGGAATTCGATTCGGTCGACCGTCAGCCGGTGGATCTGATCTTTGCCTTGCTTGCGCCGCTGGATTCCGGCGTCGACCACCTGAAGGCACTCGCATTGGTGTCGCGGACGATGCGCGATGATGCGTTGTGCGCCAAACTTCGCGCGAACGACGAGCCGGGCACGCTGCACACGCTTTTGACCGAACCGTTACGCGTTCAGGCGGCGTGAGTCTTCAGCTTGTCGGACGCCACGGCGCAAATCCGAACATCATGTAGTCGCGCCGATATGCCGCCTCGCAAGCGGCCTCGATTTCTTCGGTCCTGACGTCCTTGAGGTCGAATGGGGCTGTAACATCAAAGTCGGCTTCGGGACCGTCTGCGGAAATGCCCGCATCGGACGCGATCTCGGCAAGATCGTTCTTCAAGGTGTCGCCCCGGGCGACTCGGTCGGGAATTGAAAACTGGCCAATGGCGTGGATCAGAACCGCTTGCGTTGCCCAGGTGTTGTCGACGCGAAGTGTGGTCTGACCACCCAGATTGCCGCGCAAGAATTCCAGAAAGCCCTGGAAAGCGGCGCGATGCGATGAAAGATCGTAAGCGTCGTCGATGCCGTCGCTTGGTATGGGAACGCCATAATTCTCGATCAGGGACGCACGCACATCGGCGTAGTTTTCGATATCAGGAGGCAACAGGTATCGGCAAAAGCTGTCATGGGCGCGTGCAAGCGGATGCCTGACCACCGTGAATGAACGATGTCCCGGATGCGCGCGTTTCCATCGGCGCAAATCGCGCTGAGTCATGCCCGTTTCAAGTTCGCCGGTTGGATCAATAGATTTCAGCCAGTCAGGAACCGGATCGTTTCCCGCACCCCGGATCGGCATGTAAAGAAGTGGCGCGGCGCGACAGGCCCGGAAGTATTTCAGCCCCGGTCCGCGTCCCGGCTCGTGATGCGGCATGTGACCGATGTCGGGGGTCGAAATGTCGCGCAATGCGTCTTCCGCCTGCCGCGCGTTGGTCAGCCGCTCGGAAACGCGTGTTGGATTCTGCACCTTCGCGCGCACCTTCTCGGGGTCCGGCGGACCGCCCGATCCGAGAAAAATCCCAAGTCCGGCCAAAACGTCCAGATCGGCCAGGTCTTCGTAGATTATGTTGAACGCTGTCTGACCAGTCACCTGAAGTCGGTGGGATATATGCGTCTGAAACGCCGAAAGCGTGTTCAGGAATTCGACATACTCCGCGGCATCGAATGGCACCTTGGCGGCGCGTGCGGACGTCATGTCGCCAAGCCACCACTGCCCGGTCTTACGGGCGATCTTCAGCGAGACGTAACTATCGACCGGTCGCCGGCTAAGCACGATCTTCGCCGCGCGATCATCGTTCAGCACCTGATCAATCGCGCGGGGATCGTGATCGTAGAACAGTCGAAATCCCGGCATTTTGTCAGTCGACGCGCGCATTGCCCCTATCACGCGGACCGGGTCAGATTCGCGTGCGGCCATCGACAGGCCAAACATGGATTGAACATCCGGCCTGCCGAAGAAATGAGGGTTGAACACCTCTCCGTAAGACACGACCCCCGGCATCGCATTCAGCGATTCTTCCAACAGGTTCGAGCCGGTTCGCATCCCGGCAAGGACCGCGAAGTAGTCGAAGCGCCGCTCGGGCATGTCAGTTATACTCCCGCAACTGAATTCCAACCGGTGCGCGCCGTTTCACTGTTTTCATATCCGTGATGGCAACATTCCCGGCCAGATGCGGGAACATTCCGGCGTTGCGAAGTCCCTGAATGAACTCTCCCAGACCGTTCATCGGCGCAAGACGCGGCATCTCGGTCAAATGCGGTGCGTCGGGGCCGGAGAGGTCGTCGAGTATTGTCTGCAATGGCGCGGCGGGGCGGTCCAGGAATTCGGCCAGAGTCCAGATGCGGACCTGTGCTCTGGTCCTGCGCTCTCGCAACCGATCCAGATGGGCGGCTTCGATGCGCTGCAATTGGGCGGCCTTTTCTCTCAGTTCAGCAACCGACCGGCCGGAACGCAGCAATGGCAACGTCCAAGCGCCGCTGATGACAGAAATCATCGCATTGGGATCACGGGCCAGAAACGGGCTGATACTTTGCGAGTCGCGAGGTGAAAACAGAAACGATTGATGCTCGCCGCGGGTATTCCAGATCAGGTTGCCGAGGAAGGCTTCGGGATTGTAGTCGCGCAAGGCCGGAGCGTTTGACAAGACCCCCGCGTAATGTTGCTGACCCCCGACGAACTCGGCCCCGTCCGCTGCAAAAAGATGGCCATGCGTGCGGGTTCCGACAACGCCCGAAAGCCACGCGGGAAAGTCCTCGAAAACGTCACTAAACCCGTGAAATACTGCATATGGCGCGGCGGTCAGGCCATTCTCAAATCCATCGCGCGGAAACCTGCTGGCCATGAGAAGTCCGGAGCGCCCGCGCGTTCGACGGTGGACTGCCTCGGCGAATGTGCGGTCTGCGTGGTACGCTGCCGGTCGATTTGAACCAGCCCCCGCTTGCGCATCGGCGTGCAGAAGCGTGAGATAAAGCCGCCGTGCGCCGGGCCAGATCTTGCGTGCAAAGAAAGCAGAGCTTTGGCGCAGCAGCAGCAGGTGATCGTCGTAGAAAACATGCGGCTTGCCCTGAAAGTCGAACCGCGAAAGTGTCAGGGATCTGCTTTCGACCTTGCATCCATGATGTCTGACAAGTGTCTGATAATAACTTTCGTCGGGGATCCAGACCCGACGAAAATAGCGATCCAGGCGATTCCGCTCGGGGTTGCACAGAATTAATTCCAGTGTCTTTCGCGTCAGACACCACCACTGCGAACCCATGTGCGGCTGCATATCCAGAGGAATCTTGCGCTTCAGACCCAGACGGCGCTGAATGTCGACCCAGACGTCAAACAGCCGCTTGTGACGCTTCCACGCGAAGGGAAACGAAAGTGAAAACCGCTCTTCGCACAGGCCGTCCTTGGTCCACGGAACATCCTCGATGGTGACACTCTCGATAAAATCCGTGTCGGGGTTGCGAGCGAGGAGCGACTTCAGTTCCTCGACCGGTTTGATCGGAAGACAAGAGCCGGAAATCAGGAAGACGTGGCCCAGCGCGGGATACGACTTCAGCAATTGCGCAGCCGAGGAACGACTTGCCTCGACCAGCGACCACGTGCCCCAATCACAGCGCACCCGATGGGCAATGAGGATGTTGCGAGAGCCTGCAACGCGTCGCAGGAAGTCCCGAAATGGCGCTTTTTCGACGCGCCGATCGACGTGGACGATCACGGGGCAATCCCGCTCCGCGAGATGAATCGCAACTTCGGCGGCCCGATCGAGTGCGGCATGAGCAAGCATGACGAAACCGACGCTCATGCCCAATTGCCTTTCGACATCAGGCCCAGCATTTCAAGTTGCCGCCAGTTGATGTAGCGCTCTGACCACTCCGACCACAGGCCGCTCTCGCCCTGGCCCTTTACGTGGTAGGCGTCGTATTCGCGTCCGCGCGCAAAATGTTCGCGACGCTCGACTTCCTCTGCGGCTTTTTCGACAAGGCTGTCCAGAAACTTGGCGTGGAGAAGGCAACCCGACGCTTTCTCGCCCCCGGCTTCGTCATAGACCTGGTTCAACCCGCGCGGCAGCAGCATGTGGGTCGAGGTGACGAACGTATATTTTCTGTCCCACTTCACCAATGGGATTTTATTAAGGGACGGTGCCTGTTCGGGATCGTCCTCGAAATAGACCCGCGCGCGTGGACCGCCCTGAATCCAGAGATTTCTATACTTGGAATTCATCGAGATGACGTAATTCCCCGGGTCAAACCAAGGTGCCAGTTCGAACGGGTTCTGCCCCTCCGAATAGCGTAGCGCGCTGAGTGACCCTTTTGGATACATATCGAGAAGAAGCGTTCCGAACGATCGAAGTCCCGACTGATCCAGCCAATCGCACAGGGCCTGAACTGGCCTGCTATCGCAGAACGGATAGACCAGGAATTCGTCCGGATCGAGCGTCAGGGTCCAGTGACCATGCGCATACTTGGTTTTCAACCAGTTCATCCAGTCGGTGCCGAAGCGGCTTTCGCGGTAACTGGCCTGGGTTGACCAAAGCGAAACGTCGGGCTCTGCTGCAAGGAATTGGCCGCTTCCATCGGTCGAACCGTTGTCGACAAAGAAGAAATGATCGACGCCAAGGTCACGGTAATACTTCAGAAAATACCGCAAGCGCGGGCGTTCGTTTCGGATCGTCGAGAATGCCAGAATTGCCTGAGGTCGGATCATCGCCGCGCGATTGGTGACGCAGGTCAACTCTCGCCGCTTCCTGATCGCCCGCAATTGCCAGCGCCTTCGCTCGATCCGCAACCTGTATGCCGCCAGTGCGCCCACGCTCACCTGTCCGCCCGTGACCACGTCGCCCGGGCAGCGCTGCGGTCAGATTATATTGAAGACCCGGTCGAAATGCTTTTCCCAGGTCGGAAGCGTGAACGCCTTCAAGGCCGCATGTCGCCGGGTTTGCTCTGCCAGGTCTTCGCTGGCCAACTCTCTGATGGCTCTGAACCATTGATACATGTCGTCGGTATCTGCGTAAACGGGCATATCGCCCAGATGCAGTTCGACGGGACGCAACGGAGCCGAAATCGAGGGTACGCCAAGCGCCGTCGCTTCGAACGGCGGCAATCCGAATCCCTCGGCGAGCGATGGGAACAAAAGCGCTGTCGCGCCCGCCAGATGTTCTTTCATCTCCTTGTCCGGCAAAGGTCCAAGCTCAAAAACGGTTTTGCCCATGATCGGCGAATGATCCAGCCGGTCGAAAACTTCTTCGTTCTTCCAGCCGCGCGACCCGATGATCCGCAGTTCCGGAATCCGGGATTCGTCCATTTTAAGGTGCATCCGGTCCCAGATATCGAGAAGAAGCTTGTGGTTCTTTCTGGGTTCGATCGTGCCTAATATAACGAAATAGGGTTTCTCCGAGCGCTTCACGTTCACCGGCGCGCCGCCAATGTCGACACCAAGCGGCGACACGGTGATCGGCACCCTGTGCCCAGTTCCAACCATGCGCCGCTCGACATTCTCGCGGGTTTGATCTGACGGCACGATGATATGGTTGGCAAAATTTATCACCGTCGTCAGTCGGTCAACGAACTTTGCGCGACTGGCTTCGGTCTGGTACTCGGGATGATCGAGGGGGATCGTGTCGTGAATCATGACGATCTTGCGGTTGTCCGGCATCTCCATCATGGCGCGAAACGTCTGCGGATTAAGGTTGGTGTGCCCTACATTGATGTAGGCAAGTCCGTTCGGCATTCGCCACATGATCTTGCGGATCGACAGGGTGGAAGCCCGCGACGACGCGATTGCGCGTATCGTCGATGCCTGATCGGCCGCGTCTCCGGTTGGATTGTCGAGGTATCCCGGCAAACGCGACAAGCGATCCGGTTCGAACATCAGAAACCCACGGGGTGTCCGGATGAGGCCCCAACCCTCGCGCCGGATGACCTCGCCAAGATAGGCACGTTCAACACGATCAATACCGGTCGCGACACCGCGCGCCAGCCGTGAAAACGATCTGCTAAGGTCTAGGACTGGAGTTGCCAAGTTTGGACTCGGTATGTGTCGTTCGGGTTGGAGTTACTCGGCCGCGCGTACCATCGGCATCAATTCGCGGAGGTAATTGGCAAATTCGTCCTGTAACTCCTCACGCGCGAGCGCAAAGCTGACGGTCGCCTGCAGGAAGCCTGCCTTCGAACCACAGTCGAACCGTTGACCGTTGAACCGGTATCCAAAGACCTCACGCCCCTCGGTGATCTCGTTTGCGATGGCGTCGGTCAGTTGAATCTCACCACCAGCGCCGCTTTTTGCCTTGTTCAGAGAACTCAGGACGTCCGGTGTCAGAATGTATCGGCCAATGACCGCCAGATTCGATGGCGCCGAACCCGTCTCCGGTTTCTCGACCATTCCCTTGACGGTGACGAGCGCGTCTTGCTCGGATTCGACGTCGAGAATTCCATACGCCGAGGCTTTGTCTTTGGGAACTTCCATCGCCGCGACCATCGAACCGCCGGTGTCTGCGTAGGCCTCGACCATCTGCTGAAGACAGGGCGTTTCCGCGGCGATCACGTCGTCGGGCAGGATGACGGCAAAAGGTTCGTTCGCAATCAGCCGGCGCGCGCACCACACCGCATGACCCAGACCCATTGCCTTGTGCTGGCGGATATAGGCGATCGCGCCACTTTCCATGTTGGTGGACTTCAACACATCCAGCAGCTCGCGCTTGTCCGCCTTGCGCAGAGCGTTTTCAAGCTCCGGCGCGTGATCGAAATAATCCTCAAGCGCAGATTTTCCCCGAGACGTGACGAAGATGAATTCCTTGATTCCGGCGGCGCGGGCTTCATCAATCGCGTATTGGATCAATGGGCGATCGACCAGCGTCATGATTTCTTTGGGAACTGACTTCGTGGCCGGCAAAAACCGCGTTCCGAGTCCTGCTACGGGAAATATTGCCTTTGTGACCTTACGCTTCAACTGTCCCACTTTAACGATGTCCTTTTCTTGAGATCCCGGGCAGCCTGCTCAGGCTGACAGACCTCTGGATTGTTGTTTCCGAAGCGGTATCGATTTGCCCCGCGCGCTTCGGTTCGCGCGTAGTTTCTTCGATACCCCTTTGTTTTGCAACTCGCCTGATTTCTTCTTCACAGCGATTGGCAAATCTGCACCAACGAAATACGCTTGAAACGCGCTCAGAGCGCCCGAATTGTCCGCCAGTCTGAAGCCAGTAGCCATCGTTTGTGA
Source organism: Paracoccaceae bacterium (assembly GCA_037968835.1). Taxonomy (GTDB): domain Bacteria; phylum Pseudomonadota; class Alphaproteobacteria; order Rhodobacterales; family Rhodobacteraceae; genus JBBKWG01. The sequence goes on along the minus strand of JBBKWG010000237.1, from coordinate 33,479 downwards.
ACATCAGGTGATGCCGGACAGGGGTGAGCGAGAAACTGAAAACACTGGCTCTTTTGCCCTTTGAAACCTGCCCGGACGCGTTCGATTTCGCGCCAGAGCGACCCAACAGTCGTGCTTTCAGCACCGTGTGACCGGGCGAAAGCGGCGGAACTTTGCGGAACGCGCCCGTATTGGTTAAGGGCGTCAGTTCAGGCAATTCCAGCGCCATTCCTTCGTCCCAACCTGCATCGAGATCGCGCAACAGTGCGCCGACATCTCTTGGTTCACAGGTTCCGATGACGAGGTGACGGAGCAAGCGTCCACGTTCGCGCGCCCTCAGACGAGCGCGCAGTTCCTCAAGATCTCCGCCCGGATGGCGCCGCAAGAATAGCGCCGTGCTGCGACCGATTTCAAACAGACGGCGAGGCATCCTCAGTGACGTCCGGCGCGCTGACGCCGCAAATGAGTGGTGCACCTCTGCCAAAGGCGCCACAACTGATCTGTATTCCGAAGCCATCATGCGCATTGAAAGGTCTGCATCCTCGAGGAAATAGCGAAACGCGGGATCGAATCCATTGACGTCAATCAATGCGTCACGAAAGACAACGCAGTTCGTGCCAATGAGTTTCAATGCACGTCGACCAAGTTTCGGAATCTGCGCATGGGCGCCAATGAGCGCGACCTCATGTGTTTCGGCTTCATGGTCGACGCTGGCGGCCCGAGACTGGAACGAAATCCCGTTCCGTCCGCGAACGAAACCAACCGACGCCGCCGCCCGGCTTTCGGCCAGCGCAGCTGCGTGCCAGGCAAGCCACATCGGCTCGGGAACTGAATCGTCGTCGACGAAAGCAATCGCGTCGCCGCCTGCCCCGGCGATACCTGCGTTGCGCGCCGATGAAAGGTTTTGTTTGTCAAACTGTATGGTCCTGCAAAATCCAAGCGCGGGGTGATCCGCGAGTTGCGAGAGGCTGGCACCATCTGCAACGACGAGGATCTCGAATTCCGGATAGTCTAGCTGCCGTAATCCCGTAAGGCACCGCGCCAGCGATTTCGGTCGCTCATTGCTTGCGACAACGACACTAATCCGCAGCGGTGGGTTGGCGTTCATTCCTGAATCAGGTCAACACCGGGCGCGTATGCAAGGAAGTGCGGATTGCGAAATCCGCTTTTTCCATACTTCAGCGGTTCCAGAGTATCGCGACAAACGACGCATCCCCCTGCCCCGGCCAGAACCGCATGCCCTGCCGCCGTGTCCCATTCCATCGTCGGTCCAAGTCGCGGGTAGAAATCCGCCTCTCCCGCAGCCACGAGGCAGAATTTCAGGGATGAGCCAGCACTGACGGAATCCGCGACATCGTATCTGTCGATGTAGGCGTCGGTTGCTGCATCGCGATGGGATTTGGAAGCCACAACCAATAGTCCCGAATTATCGGGTGACCGGACCTTGAGCGGAACGACTGGCCCGGCGGCAGATGGCGAATGATCGCCACTTTCCTCGACCGACGTGCCGTCAGCTTGAGTATAGAACAGCCGACCTTTGGCGGGAGCGTAGACCACGCCCAGAACCGGCGCGCCGTCTTCGACCAAAGCGATATTAACGGTGAAGTCGCCGCGCCGCTTCACGAATTCCTTTGTTCCATCCAGCGGGTCCACGATCAGAAATGTTTTGGCATTCGATGCGTGGCTCTCCGCTTGCTCCTCGGTCACCAGAGCGAGGTCGGGATACGCGGCTCTCAGCCCTGCCGAAATAAGGCGATCGGCAGCTTCGTCTGCCGCAGTCACCGGGCTTTCATCGGACTTGGCCCGTACGTCTAGTTCGCCGGAGTCGTAAATGTTCATGATCGCTCCGCCCGCCTCAATGGCGAGGCGCCGAATCGTTGCAACAAGTCCTGACCGGTCAAAATCCGCCATATCGTGATCGCCTTCTACTTTGCATGCGCGCCCACTCGGCTTATGGTATCTGCCAGTGGCGACGACAAGCCATGCCGCAACCAACGCAACGACCGATCGACAGGCAAATTTCCGGATGTTTCACGCGCAACGCAAAGATTCGATGGGCAGAGCGGCCTTCAGAATTGTAGACCTCATTTTCCATAATGCGGTCAGATCCGTCCGGCGCGGCCACCGCGATGCGACACTCGCGATCGTGACCAATATGCTCCAGACCATGTTGATGGTCGTGGTTTTCTACTTTCTGTTCGACATACTAGGTCTGCGTGGCCTGGCCATTCGCGGCGATTTCTTGCTGTATGTGATGTCAGGCATCTTCGTATTCATGACCCACGTCAAATCCGCCGGGGCTATCTACGGATCGGATGGGCCAACGTCACCGATGATGCAGCATGCTCCGATGAATACGATGGTTTCGATCTGGTCGGCGGCAATAAGCGCGCTCTACACCCAGTCGGTTTCGATGATGGTGATACTCTTCGGCTACCACCTGATTTGGACTCCCATCTCAATCAGCCAGCCCTTTGGTGCCGCCTGTATGTTGCTTCTGGCATGGTTTTCGGGAGTCGCAGTCGGAACGGTTTTCCTGGCAATGAAGCCGTGGCTGCCCGGGACGACCGGGATCGTCCAGCAACTGTATATGCGGGTAAACATGTTCGCGTCCGGTAAGATGTTCGTGGCGAACCAACTCACCGCAGCGATGGTTGCAATGTTTTCCTGGAACCCGTTGTTTCACATCATTGATCAGGGACGCGGCTACGTCTTCATCAATTACAATCCACACAACAGCAACCTCGCCTACCCGATAATCATGTCGTTCGTGATCTTGATGCTTGGTCTCCTTGCCGAAAGTTTCACGCGTCGCCACGTCTCGCTCAGTTGGACCGCAGGAAGGTGATTCGGTTGGCGCTGCTATTGATTTGCCTCGCAGCGTCGGCCTTTGCCACGCAGGATGGTTATCCCGCACTCTATGATGTCAGCGGAGTGGACACAGGAGACGTCCTGAACATCCGTGCTGCGCCTGATGCAAACGCGGAAATCATCGGAAGCCTGTCGGCCAGCGCGAAATCGGTCGAGGTTGTGCGTCCAAACGAACGGGAAACCTGGGGACTCGTGAATACCGGCGAAACGCCCGGTTGGGTATCGCTCGCCTTCATGACGCGCCATCCCGGGCAATGGCTGGGCCAGTTTCCCGCGATCCGACAGTGCCTGGGAACCGAACCTTTCTGGTCCCTTCAAGTCGAAGACGCGGCACTCGATCTCTCGATGCCGGAAGCGCCGTCATCTGATGGCCTTATCTCCGAACGGTTCGCTTCGCTTTCCCGCCGGGATCGATTTGTTTACCGCGGCACGCTGCGCGGCGAAGATGTCCAAGAATTTGACGTGACTTTGATGATCAGGCTCGGCGCCTGTAGCGATGGCATGTCGGACCGCAGCTATGGAGTCGAAGCGGACATGCTCATATCCAGCGACGGCTCAGCCGGTAATCAGCAAATGTCGGGACTCTATACTGGCTGCTGCTCACTCAGCCCACCACCCGCAAGGTGACGTTGATTCGTCCGCCGTCCGGCAGAAGGTCGGATGACCGGAACCGAATTCGATCGACGCCGTGATGCGCGAGACGTGATCCCCCGGAAAGCACGACAACATCACCTGATCGAAGCCAGATGCTTTTCGTCGGGTCGCTTCGTTCGGGTCCGCCAATACGGAACAACCCCTCATCGCCGAGCGAGATCGAAACCACCGGGCAGGAAAAATCACTTTCGTCTTTGTCCTGGTGCAGACCCATGCGCGCACCATCCCCGTAGTAGTTGACCAGACAGCTTTCCGGTCCACGGACTTCGGGCACAAGTCGGGCCCAGACCGATAACAAGCTGGCGGGGATCGGCGGCCACTCCGAACCGCCAGGCTGCTGCGCGACGTAACGATAGCCGCGCCGGTCACTTATCCAGCCAAGCGCGCCTGCCGAGGTCATACGCACGCTCAGCTTGCGACCCCGACTGGTTTCGTAACGCTGAAAAGGTGCCGCTTCGGCAACACGCCTCAGGTCCGCAACGATGTGTTCCTGACTCGCTCTGTCCAGCAGTCCTTGCCACACCGCGGCACCCTTCAAATCAATTGCGGCGGGCGTCGCGTCGCTGAAGAGATCGGGCATGGAGAGTTTTCCACAAATTTTTGGCGCTCTTACCCCAACCACGGAGCTTGCAGGGCCTTGGTACGGTCCTTATATACCCCCCGAAGCCGCGACCGCCTACAGGGGCGTCGCATACTCTGGGATGGGACCACGGTGCCATAACGGGCCAAGGTCCCCCATATCGCCTAACGAGAGGAATTGAGCATGGGTAAAGTCATCGGTATCGACCTCGGAACGACGAACAGTTGCGTCGCAATCATGGACGGGTCGCAACCTCGCGTCATCGAGAACGCTGAAGGAGCTCGCACGACCCCGTCGATCGTCGCCTTCACCGACAACGAACGTCTGGTCGGTCAGCCCGCCAAACGGCAGGCAGTCACCAACCCCGAAAACACGATCTTCGCCGTAAAACGCCTGATCGGTCGCCGCGTCACCGACGCCGAAGTGACTAAGGACAAGAAGATCGTTCCCTACAATATCGTCGATGGCGGCAACGGCGATGCGTGGGTGGAAGCAGCCGGCGAGAAATATTCGCCCAGCCAGGTCTCCGCGTTCATTCTTCAGAAAATGAAGGAAACGGCCGAGTCGTACCTTGGTGAGAAGGTGGATCAGGCGGTCATCACCGTTCCGGCTTATTTCAACGACGCCCAGCGCCAGGCCACCAAAGACGCCGGCAAGATCGCCGGACTTGAGGTCCTTCGGATCATCAACGAGCCGACGGCGGCTGCATTGGCTTACGGACTCGACAAGAAAGAGACCAAGACGATTGCTGTTTACGACCTTGGTGGCGGTACATTCGACATCACCATCCTGGAAATCGACGACGGCCTGTTTGAGGTAAAATCCACCAACGGCGACACGTTCCTTGGCGGTGAAGACTTCGACATGCGCATCGTCAATTACCTCGCCGACGAGTTCAAAAAGGAACACGGCGTCGATCTGACCCCGGACAAGATGGCTCTGCAGCGTCTGAAGGAGGCTGCCGAGAAAGCGAAGATCGAGCTGTCATCTTCGACCCAGACCGAAATCAACCAGCCGTTCATCTCGATGAACAAGGACACCGGCACGCCGCTTCACATGGTCATGAAACTGACCCGCGCGAAGCTGGAATCGCTGGTCGGCGATTTGATCAAGAATTCGATCAAACCCTGTCAGGCGGCACTCAAGGACGCTGGTCTGTCGACTGGCGATATCGACGAGGTAGTTCTGGTCGGGGGTATGACCCGGATGCCGAAGGTCGTTGAAGAGGTGACCAAGTTCTTCGGAAAAGAGCCTCACAAGGGCGTTAACCCGGATGAAGTCGTGGCGCTTGGCGCTGCTATCCAGGCCGGCGTTCTGCAAGGCGACGTCAAGGATGTCGTTCTGCTTGACGTCACGCCGCTGTCGTTGGGTATCGAAACGCTCGGTGGTGTGTTCACCCGCCTGATCGACCGCAACACGACGATCCCGACCAAGAAGTCGCAAATCTTCTCGACGGCCGAGGACAATCAGAACGCGGTTACCATCCGCGTGTTCCAGGGCGAGCGGGAAATGGCGTCGGACAACAAGATGCTCGGCCAGTTCAACCTTGAGGACATCCCGCCATCTCCGCGCGGCATGCCCCAGATCGAGGTGACCTTCGACATTGACGCGAACGGTATCGTCTCCGTCAGCGCCAAGGACAAAGGCACCGGCAAAGAGCAGAACATCACCATCCAGGCGTCGGGCGGTCTGTCCGATGACGAGATCGAAAAGATGGTCAAGGACGCCGAGGCCAATGCCGAAGCCGACAAGACACGCAAAGAGCTGGTAGAAGCCAAGAACGCGGCTGAAAGCCTGATCCACTCGACCGAAAAGTCGGTGGAAGAGCACAGCGACAAGGTCGATCCGACAACTGTCGAGGCTATCGAATTGGCGATCGCCAACCTGAAGGAGCAGATGGAAACTGCAGACGCGGGCAAAATCCGCAGCGGTATCCAGAATGTGACCGAAGCGGCGATGAAGCTGGGTGAAGCGATCTACAAGGCGCAGCAGGAAAAAGCCGGCGAAGCCGAGCCATCCGACGAGCCCCGCAGTGTCGACGACGATATTGTCGATGCCGACTTCGAAGACCTGGACGACGATAAGCGCGCCTCATAAGTGCGTCTGAACGCAAACTGTGGCCGGCCTGAACGGATCAGGCCGGCCCTTGCGTTCCAAAGGAACGATTTCTGATGTCAAAGCGGGACTATTACGAAGTTCTGGGCGTCTCCAAGGGGGCGGCTCCTGACGAGATCAAGAAGGCCTATCGCCAAAAGGCGAAGGACCTTCACCCTGACCGCAATTCACACAACCCGAATGCCGAGGCTCAGTTCAAAGAAGCGAACGAAGCCTACGAAGTGCTGAAAGACGCCAACAAGAAAGCCGCTTACGACCGTTTCGGGCACGCGGCGTTCGAGGGCGGTGTCGGTGCTGGTGGCGGGCAGCGCGGGGCGCAATACGGTGGAGGTGACTTCGCGTCGGCCTTCTCAGATGTATTCGACGATCTCTTTGGCGACATGATGGGTGGACGCGGACGCGCCAGTGGCGGACGCCGGGCCGTTCGCGGCTCTGACCTTCGCTACAATCTTCGCATCACTCTCGAAGATGCATTTCGCGGCATGCAACGCACAATTCAAGTGCCGACCGCAGTCACCTGTGAAGTGTGTCATGGGTCCGGTTCCGAAGCCGGGGCCGAGCCGCAGACCTGCCCGACCTGTGAAGGTATGGGCAAGGTGCGTGCCCAACAAGGCTTCTTCACCGTTGAACGCACCTGTCCGACATGTTCGGGCATGGGGCAGATCATCAAGAATCCCTGCACCAAGTGCGGCGGCGCCGGGCGTGTCGAGAAGGATCGTTCGCTATCGGTAAACATCCCGTCCGGGGTCGAGACCGGGACACGCATCCGTCTGGCCAGCGAAGGTGAGGCAGGATTGCGGGGCGGACCGTCTGGCGACCTTTACATCTTTATCGAGGTGGCCGAACACGCGCTTTTCCAGCGCGATGGAACTAGCCTTTATTGCCGCGTACCGGTGTCGATGACTGCGGCCGCGATGGGTGGCGATATCGAAGTGCCGACTATCGACGGCGGGCGGAGCCGCGTGAAGGTTCCGGCGGGCAGCCAATCCGGCCGCCAGATGCGGCTGCGCGGCAAAGGGATGCCAGCGATCCGCGGCGGAAATGCGGGCGACATGATGATCGAATTGGCGGTAGAAACGCCGGTCAATCTGACTGGCAAGCAAAAAGAACTGCTGCACGAGTTCGAAAAGCTATCTGAAGAGAACAATCCCGAAAGCTCGGGTTTCTTCAAGAAGGTAAAAAGCTTCTGGGACAGCATGAAAAGCTGAATTCCGAAACCGTTGCTCCCACGTAGCGATCCCCTTCCCACGTCGCACCCTTGCGGTATGATGGCGCGAACATCGATCAAACGACAGGAGCGCGCGTGGGCAATTGGCACTTTCAGACGGTTTCGCGGGCAGTCGGAGTTTTGCTGTCACTGGTCATTTCAACCACACCCGCATGGGCCGAAAGTCACGAAAAGATCACGGTCAGCCACGGCATTTCGACTTTCGGCGAACTGAAGTATCCGCCGGACTTCCCCCATTTCGATTACGTGAACCCCGACGCACCGAAGGGCGGCACGATCAGTTTTCAGGGGACTGGAGCGTCACGCACATTCGATAGTCTCAATCCGTTCATCCTCAAGGGCGAGGCAGCGCAGGGATTGGGCCGGCTTTTCGACTCGCTTCTGGTGCGCGCCTATGACGAACCCGATGCGTCTTACGGCCTGCTCGCCGAAACGCTGGAATATCCCGACGACCGAAGCTGGGTGATCTTCAATCTTCGACCCGAAGCGCGATTTTCCGACGGCGAACCAGTCACTGCCGAAGACGTCGTCTTTACAATCGACACGCTGAAGGCCGACGGCTCGCCGCTTTATCGGTTGGCGCTGAGCGATGTCGAGGGCGCAGAGGCGCTGGGACCCCACCGTGTGAAGGTGACGTTTGCCGAGGGCGCCTCGACCCGGGACCTTCCCGCAGAAGTCGGATCGTTGGAGATCCTGCCAAAACATTACTACGAGACCGTGACATTCAACGAATCGACCCTGGAGCCGCCTGTCGGTTCGGGTCCGTTCTTGGTCCGGGACGTCGACACCAAACGCTCGATCACCTATTGCAGAAATCCCGATTATTGGGGCGTGGATCTGCCCGTCAGTGTCGGAATGAACAATTTCGACTGCGTTGTTTACGAGTATTTCCTGGATAATACCGCTGCGTTCGAGGCCCTGAAATCCGGCGAGTATCTGTTTCACGAGGAGTTTTCTTCGTTGATCTGGGCAACCGGGTACGAATTCCCCGCCATCACCAGCGGATGGGTCAAGCGCGAGGTGCTCGAGGATCAGCGCTCGTCAGGTGCGCAAGGGTTCTGGCTGAACATGCGCCGCGAAAAGCTGCAGGACCAACGCGTGCGCGAGGCGATTGGCCTGATGTTCAACTTCGAATGGTCGAACGAGACTCTGTTTTACGGTGCCTACAATCGCACCGACAGTTTCTGGGAGAACACGCCGATGCAGGCCGAGGGCGTGCCAGATGGTGACGAATTGGCCTTCTTAGAGACTTATCGCGACCGCTTGCCACCTGAAGTATTCACCGAACCCGCAGTGACGCCCTATGTGAGTACGACGACGAAAACTGATCGACGTGCCCAACGCCAGGCGTTGTCTCTTCTGAGCGAAGCAGGCTGGACGACTGGCAGCGATGGCATCATGCGGAATGCGAAGAACGAGCGGCTGTCCATTGAATTCGTCTCCGACAGCCCGGCTTTCGACCGGATTATCCTGCCGTTTATCGAGAACCTGAAATCAATCGGAATTGCTGCGACCTATGAAACCGTCGATCCCGCCGAGATGGAACAACGGCAGGAGGATTTCGACTACGATATGACAGTCACGCGTCTTGTGCTGCCGCTGTCGCCATCTGTGGAACTGCGTTCGATCTTCGGGTCGCAAAGCCTGGACGAGCCGGGAAGCTTCAACTTGTCCGGTCTGGCCGACCCGGTGGTCGATGACATGATCGACCAGGCCATACGCGCCGACAGCCGCGAACAGCTTGACGCCCGTGTCCGAGCTCTGGACCGGGTGTTGAGGTCGAAGCACATCTGGGTGCCGAACTGGTTCAAGGGTGCGCACTGGATCGCCTACTGGGACGTGTTCGGGAAGCCCGACAAGAAGCCGGCTTATGCCCGCGGCGATGATTATTGGTGGTTCGATCAAACGAAATTTGACGACCTGAAGGCGCAGGGCGCTTTGCGATAGTCGGCCACAGGATTGTGCCGTCGCTCTCATGCAGTTAGGTCATCGGGGGCTCGGAAACTCCAAGGTGGCGCGGTGGCGATCAAATCGAATGTCGACAGTCCCCGCGGCTTTGGATTCGCGCTGGCCGCCTATGGTCTGTGGGGGTTTCTGCCGCTCTACATGAAAGCGATGTCCCACATTTCGCCGCTCGAAGTACTGGCGCATCGGGTTGTCTGGTCTGTACCGATCGCGGCGGCAGTCTTGTGGGCGCTCGGGCGCACGGATGACCTGAAAGTCGCGCTTCGCTCGCCGTCGACCTTGGCTATGGCCGCAGTGACCGCTGGATTGGTCTCGCTAAATTGGGGCATCTACATCTGGGCGATCATTTCAGATCATGCACTGGACGCCGCACTTGGCTATTACATCAACCCTCTGTTCAGCATCTTTCTGGCCTCGATGCTTCTGGGGGAACGACTTAATCCAGCCAAATGGATCGCCATTTTGCTTGCGCTCGCGGCAGTCGTCGTCCTGACGCTTGACGCTGGGCGCATTCCCATGGTGGCTGTTGCATTGACACTAACTTGGGGCTTTTACGCGTATTTCAAGAAATCGCTGCCGGTCGGACCCAATCAGGGATTCCTGCTGGAGGTCCTGTTGCTGACACCGCCAGCGCTGGCATTCATTGTCTATACCTTTGCAATCGGAGAAGCGCACTTCCTGCAAGACTCAACAAGCGACACATGGCTTTTGGTGGGCTGCGGCGCAGTCACGGCAGTGCCGTTGATGCTTTATGCCAACGGTGCGAAGTTGCTGCGTCTTTCGACCATCGGCATCCTGCAATACATCGCGCCGACCATGATCTTCGTGATTGCGGTTTTCGTCTTTGACGAGCCTTTTGGCACGGCCCGGATGATCGCGTTTCCGCTGATCTGGCTGGCTTTGATCGTATATTCTCTGTCACTGGTGCGCGAGGCGCGTCAATTGCCGGTTTGAACCGCCGGTTTTAACCCGGAATTCATTGTCTAGGACCAGCATCGGCCAATGTCCGAACCATTGCATATCGACGACCTGTCGCTGTTTGAAGGGCAGGAGCTTATCGTCACCGGCGCGCGCGGCAATGTTCCGCCATATATCGCGCGTCACCGGACCTTGTTGCGCGAACGCTTTGTGGCAGGTGGCGCCGACGCGATGCCGGATTTTGAGCTTCTGGAGTTGGTTTTGTTCCGCGCGCTGCCGCAATGCGACGTGAAACCGGTGGCGGATCGCCTGTTGAAAACGTTCGGGGATTTCAACCGGGTTCTGTCGGCGTCTGTCGATAACTTGACCCAGGTGCGCGGCGTCGGCGCTGCGGTCGCGGCCGAGTTGAAAATCGTCGAAGCGGCGGCGCATCGACTGGCGCGGGCCCGAATGATCAATCGCCCGCTGCTATCGTCGTGGGACGCCTTGCTGAACTATTGCCGAACCACGCTGGCGCATCGCGAGACTGAGCAGTTTCACGTGCTCTACCTCGACCGCAAGAATGTGTTGATCGCTGACGAGGCGCAGGCCAAGGGCACTGTGGATCATGTTCCGGTTTATCCGCGCGAGGTCATGAAGCGGGCGTTGGAACTGAATGCCTCGGCGCTGATCCTTGTGCATAACCACCCGTCCGGCGATCCGACGCCGTCGGAGTCCGATCTGTTAATGACGCGACAGATTTCGGAAGCGGCGCGGGCGCTGTCGATCACGCTGCACGACCATCTTGTGATCGGCAAATCGGCGGAAGTGTCGTTTCGATCCGCCGGTTTACTTTAGCGCATGCTAGCGAAGCCAGACCTCGACCCGTCGGTTGACCTGTCGGCCCCACGGCGTGTCGTCACACGCCATCGGCAACGCTTCCCCGAAGCCATCGACCGAAAGGGTCACCGGTTCCGCGTCCAGAAGCCTCGCAACAGCATCGCGCACACTTTCAGCACGACGTGTTGAAAGCCGCTGGTTTGCGTCGGCTTCTCCCAATCCGTCGCTGAACCCGACAAAAACCAATTCGCCCGCGTCGAAATCACCTCGCCCGACAGCATCGGCGAGCCGTCGAATGTTGGATGCGGACTGCGTATCCAGATCGCTAGAGCCATCCTGAAAACGGAAGGTAAGCGACAAACGCGCGCCGCCTCTGAGACCCTCGATCATGCGCTGCACTTCGGCAATCGCCGCCGCGTCGTCTGATGCGTTCAGAACGGCATTCGCGATCCGCCCGCCTTGCTGGTCGAATGGCAACTGGCTGATCGCCTGATCTATGAACCCGGCAGCCTGAATGACCTGTTGAGCTTCGTGCGAACGCGCAAAGGCTATGAAATCGCGGATCAGTCGGGGCTGACGCGCGCCGACCCGGTTCAGGAACAGCGGTTGCGTCAGCGGATAATCCTCGGCCTTGACGCTGGCACGCGTGGCAGGGGTCGCCAGACCGCAGCGACCGCCAACGACAATCGGCACGGCATTCCCGATAAGTGACAATTGCGACAGTCCCAATGCCGCCGGGTCCGATGCAACAGCGTCGGCCAATGTATCTGAGTCGTCGTGCATCGTGCCCTCCGCGAAGCGAATCCTTTGACCCGTCACTCGCGATTCAAGCAATGCGCGCGCCCCGTCGTTTGCAGGCAGATGCAGCACGACGGGAACATCCGGACCGCCGATGGTGTCCCACGATTTGATACGCCCGCTAAGAAGTCGCTGAAGCTGATTGAGTGTGAGCGTCGTGATCGGGTTTGCCGCGGCAACGACCGGAACAAGCGCGTCAAGTGCAATCACGTCACCACGCAGGTTCTGATCGGGTTCGTCGCGTCCCAGCGCTATGTCGGTTTCCCGCGATGCAAGTCGTGCCAGCGCCTCGCGCGACGTTTCAACGTTGGCGTCGATTCGCGCCACGACATGACCGGTTTCGGAATCCGTCAGTGTCCATTGAAGGCTGTCATCCGAAATGTATGTGCTGGAAAGCGTGTAACCCTCGCGCTGAGCAAAAGCGTCAAGCAGCGGTGGCATCAGGCGATTGATCATGTCGGACGGTCCCGAGATCCGCGCCTCGGCGACAAGTTCGGAGGGATCGGGACAGCCCGAACCATCGCAGGTGACGTTGCCACCATCGAGCGTGAGAGCGCCATAGGCAGTTTCAATGCGGAAAAATTCGCCGTCGAACGACATTAGTCGCCCTTCCAGAGTCATGGCACGGTCAAGCGTCGTCAGTCGGATACTATCGTCGCCTGCCACGGCCACTTCGGCGTGAATGAGTATGAATACGGCAAGGGCAAGTCGAAGGATCATCAGCGTTGACCAGGCCGTTCTATCGGGATCACTGTCGCGCCAGTCTCATATCCTGAAAAAGATTTTTCAACTGCATGATTTCGCCGATCGACTCGCAGTCCGGCATCGACAGGGCGACCTCCCGCGTAACGGTGCCACCGAGCGGTCCGGTTTGCAGTGCCATCGCGTGAATTTCCCTTCCGCAGTTCTCTGACGTAACCACAGCTTCCACCGACAGGCGAACCACACCCGAGGCCGGAGAATGGCCGATTGGAAAGCTGTAGATTTCCGCCGAGCTTTGTTCGCCCACAAACTCCGTCAAGAATCCACCGGTGCCACGGATAGCGCGGTCCGGCGATTTGGGCGCACCGGACCAGATGTGACCGACATCGCCGTAGTCCGCCCCGAATTCCAATGCATGTAAAGACAGGACCCGTGGCCCCTCCCAGATCAGCGCGACGCGTGCGAAATCAGACGCATCCGACACCTCCACATCGGTTCGGAGGTGTATTCCTTCTTCAAGGGTCGCACTAACGGTGAAACTGGAATCCATGGCAGGGATGCTGGACGTAAAGAGGCCGAAATCATTGGTTGTGCCGTCAAGCAGAATGTCCGCGTACTCGACCGTCAGCTTTGTGTCGGGCCGGCACGGCGAGGATATCGTGACGTCTAGCATGGCCGCTCCCGCAAGATCGACCGTCATTTTCGGCGCACATGGCAATCCGTAGGGGCTGAATGCGGCGTCTTCCGGAACGTATGGGTTCGGGCGTGGATCGATCGTCACGCGCTCAGGCAAGGCCTTAGGTTGCAGGCGGATGGGGGTCAAAGTCGCCGCAGGTGGGACGGGCAGCTTTCTGGGATTGGTCCCGGATTTCAGGATCGGGGCTGCTTCAGGATCATCGCCCAGTGTTGCAACGCCCTCTTCGCCCGCGACCGTTGCCTGCATGAAATGCCCGGCGCCCAATGCGATGAGTAAAGCAACGGCAGCCGTGGCGGCGCGGCGCCGATCAATCGAAGCGAAAAGTCCCATACAGCCTCCGTTATCGTCGCCGGGTGAGGTACACGACGATTTGGCCGATCTTGTGGCGTCGGCTGAACATGAGGCAGGTTATCGGGTTTCGGATACCGTCGCCCGGGCGGGACCGGATCAGTCGAGATTATTCAGCAAATCGAGTTGTTTCCGCCACAGCTCCTCAAAGCGCGCCATGGCAGTGTTTGAATTTCTTACCCGATCCGCACGGGCAGGCATCGTTGCGGCCGGGATTGCCCCAGGTTGTCGGATTGTCCTCGACAAATCCCGCTTCGATTGCCTGTGCCGTCGGTGCCGGTGGTTTCGACACCTCGGCCACCTGGGGCTGGGCAGGCTGCTGCCGCGCCATCATCTGTTGCAACATCGCCTGCTGCTCTTCCTCGGTCAGCGGACGGATCTGGGCAAGTTTCTGGGTGACTTCGCCCCGCAATCCGTCAAGCAGACCCTCGAACAACTGGAATGCCTCGGTCTTGTATTCATTCAGAGGGTCTCGCTGCGCATAACTGCGGAACCCGACGACCGAGCGCAGGTGTTCGAGCGTTAGAAGGTGTTCGCGCCACTTCGCGTCCATCGTTTGCAGCAAAAGTTGCTTTTCGATGGACCGCATCTGTTCTTTGCCAAAGGCTTCGGTTTTACCCGCCATGAAGTCGTCTGACGCCTGATAGAGCCGCTCGCGGATTTCTTCGTCGTCAACGCCTTCTTCGTCGGCCCATTCCACGACCGGAACGGTGATCCCGACCTTGTCCACAAGTTCGGCCTTCAGCCCTACTGTATCCCACTGATCGGCATAGGATTTCGGAGGCATGTGTTGATCGACCAGATCGTCGATGACCTGGTGGCGCATGTCCTGCACGATTTCCTCGAGGTCCTGCGCCTCCATGATCTCGCGACGCTGGCCGAATATGACCTTTCGCTGGTCGTTCATCACATCGTCGAATTTCAGAAGCTGCTTCCGGATATCGAAGTTGCGCCCTTCGACCTTGGCCTGAGCGCGTTCCAGCGACTTGTTAACCCACGGGTGCTTGATCGCCTCGCCCTCGGCCATGCCAAGCGTCGACAGAACCTTGTCCAGTCGTTCAGACCCGAAGATGCGCATCAAATCGTCTTCAAGCGAAAGGAAGAACGAGGAACGTCCGGGGTCGCCCTGACGACCCGAGCGCCCGCGCAACTGGTTGTCGATACGGCGGCTTTCGTGACGTTCGGTGGCCAGAACATAAAGGCCACCCGCAGCGATGACTTTTTGTTTGTCGTCGGCGTGTTCGCCTTCGATGCGAGTGCGAATTTCGTCGGGATGGGCATCGGGATCGGCATCGAGCGCCTCAAGCACCTTCAACTCAACATTGCCACCAAGTTGAATGTCGGTGCCGCGACCGGCCATGTTGGTCGCGATGGTAACCGCGGTTGGTCGGCCCGCATCGGCGACGATCTGGGCTTCTTTCTCGTGCTGGCGCGCGTTCAGGACGTTGTGTTCAATGCCTTCTTTCTGCAGTAGGCCGGACAAGAACTCTGAACGTTCAATCGAGGTGGTGCCGACAAGTACGGGTTGTCCCGCCTCGTTGGCCTTGCGGATTTCCTTGACAATGCCGTCGTATTTTTCCTGTGCGGTGCGATAGATTTGGTCGTCTTCGTCGACTCTCGCAACCGGCTTGTTGGTCGGGATTTCGACGACGCCAAGACTGTAGATTTCGGCAAATTCATCTGCTTCGGTCGACGCCGTGCCCGTCATCCCGGCGAGTTTGTCGTAGAGGCGGAAGTAGTTCTGGAATGTCACCGACGCGAGCGTCACGTTTTCAGGCTGGATCGCCGCGCCTTCTTTGGCCTCGATCGCCTGATGCAATCCGTCCGACAGACGGCGGCCCTGCATCATGCGGCCGGTAAATTCGTCGATCAGCACAACCTGATTATCGCGGACAATATAGTCCTTGTCCTTGGTGAACAGCTTGTGAGCGCGCAGGCCCTGGTTCACGTGGTGGACGATGGTGGTGGATTCTGGATCGTAAAGGGTCTGATCCTCGGGCAGAAGGCCTGCTTCGTGCAGGCGCTGTTCGAGAAATTCGTTGCCTTCGTCGGTGTAGGTGACGTTTCGGGTCTTTTCATCCAGCGAGAAGTGCTGCTCGGACAATTCCGGGATCAGTTTGTCGATGGTGACATAAAGCTCGGAGCGGTCTTGTGCCGGACCGGAGATGATCAGCGGCGTGCGCGCTTCGTCAATCAGGATCGAGTCGACCTCGTCGACGATCGCGAAATAGTGGTCGCGCTGGTGCATGTCGATCAGGTTCGACTTCATGTTGTCGCGCAGATAGTCGAACCCAAGTTCGTTGTTAGTCGCATAGGTGATGTCCGCGCCGTACGCCGCCTGCTTTTCGTCATCGGGCTGCTGCGGGTAAACCGCGCCGGTCGTCATGCCCAGCGCCGCGAAAACCTTGCCCATCCAGTCCGCATCGCGGCGAACGAGGTAATCGTTCACGGTGACGATGTGGACGCCTTTACCCGTGAGCGCATTCAGATAGGCCGGGAATGTCGCAACAAGCGTCTTGCCCTCACCCGTCTTCATCTCAGCGATGTTGCCCTGATGCATGAAGATCCCGCCGACTAGCTGCACGTCGAAGGCACGCAGGCCCAGGGCCCGCTTTGCGGCTTCACGGCAATTGGCGAATGCCTCGGGCAGAATGTCTTCCAGCACCTCGCCCTTGGCGACGCGGTCTTTGAATGTTTCGGTCCTGGCGATTAATTCCTGATCCGAAAGCGCCGAAAATTCCGGTTCCAACGCATTAATCTGGTCGATCGTAGGTTGGAGCGCCTTGACCCTCCGGTCATTGGCGGTGCCGAACACCTTTTTAGTAATCGTTCCGATTCCAAGCATATTGTACTGCCCTTACGCGCTGATCTGACGAGGTTGTGTGAGGGGATACGCTTGCCCGTGCCTCTGGCCCGCCATAGAAGGGCAAGGCAAATGCCGCCTCACCGTTGCAAGGCGATGTAAGGGGCCGGTTTCAGACTGTCAACGTCGCCTACCCGTGCGACACCCAGAGAGGACCCGTTATGTTGTCACGACTGACTTTTTCCGCCGCAACCGCGCTGTTTCTGACACTACCCGTGGCGGTATCGGCCGAAGGCCACACCAATGCCGACACAATCGTCGCCACAGTGAACGGGACAGAAATCACATTGGGACACATGATTGTGCTGAAGCAGCGCCTGCCGACCCAGTATCAGCAGCTTCCCCCTAACGTGTTGTTTGACGGAATCCTCGATCAGTTGGTGCAGCAGACCCTTCTGGGCGAGACTCTGGATGCACTCTCAAAGGGTGGCAAACTGACGCTCGATAACGAGGCGCGTGCCTTGAAGGCGGCGGAGGTGATTCAGACTTTCGCAGCGGAAGCGACAAGTGAGGATGCGTTGCAAGCGGCGTATGAGGCCGAGTTTGGCGGCGCCGATACTGAGACGGAGTATAATGCTTCGCACATCCTCGTGGAGACCGAGGAAGAAGCGCAGGCATTGGTGACCGCGTTGGAAGGTGGTGCCGATTTCGGCGAACTGGCCACGGAGAAATCAACAGGGCCGTCTGGGCCAAATGGCGGACAGTTAGGCTGGTTCGGCGTCGGCGCCATGGTTCCCGAATTCGAACAGGCCGTCGTAGCGATGGAGCCTGAAACGATTTCCGCCCCCGTCCAGACTCAATTCGGTTGGCATGTGATCCGCTTGAACGAGACACGAGTGAAGGAAGCGCCCGCGCTTGAGGAAGTTCGCGCGGAGTTGACCGATCAGGTTCAGCGCGAGGCCATCGAGGCGTACATCACCGAATTGACCAAAGGCGCAAACGTGGCGCGCAGCACGGCTGACGAAGTCGATCCAGCCCTGCTGGACGATCTTTCGCTTCTTCAGGAGTAAGCATTGATGGCAAAGTCGCTGCCGGTTTCGCCACTCGCTCCCAAGGGCGGATTTCCCGAACTTCCGGTCATCGAGGGCGTTCGCTTCGCCGCGGTCGAGGCCGGAGTCCGTTATGCAGGCCGGGTTGACGTAATGATGGTGGCGCTGGACCCTGGAACGGTCGTTGCAGGCGTTTTCACCCGTTCCAAAACCCGTTCCGCTCCGGTGTTGGATTGCCAGGCCAAGATCAAGGGTGGAAGCGATGATGGCGCGGCGATATTGGTGAATGCCGGGAACGCCAACGCTTTTACCGGCCAGGACGGCGTTGATGCGGTCGAGGCGGTGACTGCGGGAGTTGCCGCGGTGCTTGGTATTCCCGTCGACCGCGTTTTCACATCGTCAACCGGCGTGATCGGTGAACCGCTCAAACACGAACGCATCACGGCAGTTCTGGACAAGCTCGCCGGGTCGCTGGATCCCGGCGGGATCGAAGGCGCCGCCCGCGCGATCATGACGACCGATACATTCCCCAAGGGCTCATCACGATCATTCGATATCGACGGGCAACCGGTGAAAATTGCCGGGATCGCAAAGGGCTCTGGCATGATCGCGCCCGACATGGCGACAATGCTGGTCTACCTCTTCACGGATGCGGTTATCGAACGCAGCGAATTGCAGACGATGCTGACCGAGATAAACCAAAGCACTTTCAATGCCATTAGCGTGGACAGCGACACGTCGACATCGGACACGGTGTTGTTGGCGGCGACAGGGCGATCAGGCGCGGACGCAACTCGCCGACCGGAATTCAGGCAAGCATTGCAGTCGGTCATGCTGGACCTTGCGCATCAGGTGGTTCGCGATGGCGAGGGCGCGACCAAATTCGTCGAGATCGAGGTGACCGGAGCGGCCTCGGACAGCGACGCGAAACTGGTTGCGATGTCGATAGCAAATTCCCCGCTGGTCAAGACCGCGATCGCCGGAGAAGATCCGAACTGGGGCCGGGTCGTCATGGCCGTGGGCAAGTCGGGGGCCGAAGCGGACCGCGACAAACTGTCGATCCATTTCGGGGATACAGCGGTGGCGCGCGACGGACGTGTTTCGCCGGACTATGTCGAGGCCGAAGCGGCGGCGCACATGAAAGAGAAACACGTGATGATCCGCGTCGGTCTGGGACTTGGCGAGGGGTCATTCACCGCTTGGACATGCGATCTGACAGCTCAATACATCGCCATTAACGCGGACTACCGTTCTTGAAAGTGGTGCTAGTGTCGGCGGTCGCTTTGATCGACCGGGACAGCAGAATATTGTTGGCGCAGCGTCCCGAGGGCAAGCCGATGGCGGGCTTGTGGGAATTTCCCGGCGGCAAGGTCGAACTCGGCGAAAGTCCGGAGGCCGCATTGATCCGTGAACTGCACGAAGAATTAGGGATCGAGACCTGGCAGTCCTGCTTGGCACCATTGACGTTTGCCAGCCACACTTACGAAGATTTCCACCTGCTTATGCCTCTGTTTGCCTGCCGCAAGTGGGAGGGAACGCCCATCGGCAAGGAGGGTCAGGCGATGAAGTGGGTTCGCGCAAAGGATTTGCGCAACTATCCCATGCCGCCCGCCGACGTGCCTTTGATCCCCGTCTTGCGTGATTGGCTTTAGGCAAATTGGCGGGAGTTCACCGAGCATAAATCGAGTGAATGATTTTCTTGCACCTTCGATCTCAGAATCGTGTAGGATCGGCTCAGCCGACGAGGGGGAGTTCGGCAAAATGCTGAAAACAATACTGCTGGGAAGCTGCGTTTCGGTGCAGGGCGTTTTCGTTCAGGCGCTTGCAGATGGTCGTATCGCGGTACGAGTTGGAACGCGAATTTTTCAGGGCTTTCCAGTCTGATTCAATATCCCTCGGCCACCACTCATGACATGGCAGGCGGTCTTTCCTTCGGGGTGGGCCGCCTTCTTATTTGTGGACCGCAGTCGCATTGTTCCGAATCCGGCTTTTCCCGGGCCTGAAATGAAAAAAGCCGCGCTATCTGCGCGGCTTTTTCAATTATTCACTCGGCTCAAAGGTTGCGTTCGACCTCTTCACGCTCGAATATTTCGATGACGTCGCCGGGGCGAACATCTTCATAATTCTCGAACGCCATACCGCATTCTTGACCGGACTGAACTTCTGGAACTTCGTCCTTGAAGCGCTTGAGCGTTTTCAGTGTGCCTTCGTGTATTACCACGTCGTCGCGCAGCAGCCGAACGCCCGCGGACCTGCGCGCGATTCCTTCGGTGACCAGACACCCGGCGACCTTGCCGACGTTGGAGACCTTGAAGACCTCTTTGATCTTCGCATAACCGATGAACTTCTCGCGCACTTCTGCCGATAGAAGCCCGGAAGCCGCCGCCTTCACGTCATCCACAAGATCGTAAATCACACTGTAATAGCGGATTTCGATGCCCTTCTGGTTGGCCGTGTTGCGTGCCGTTGCATTGGCCCGGACGTTGAACCCGAACACCGGTGCGTTGCTGGCTTCGGCAAGCCCTATATCGGATTCGGTGATCGCACCGACACCCGAGTGCAGGACGCGGACCCGAACTTCGTCGTTTCCGATCTTCTCCATCGCCTGGACGATGGCCTCAGCAGAACCCTGTACGTCAGCCTTCACGACAATCGGCATCTCGGTGACGTTCTCGTCATCCTTGGCCTTGGCCATCAGCTGTTCGAGCGTTGTAGCAGCACCGGCAGCGGCCCGCTTTTCCTTAGTGACATTGGCGCGATAGGTCGCGATTTCGCGAGCCTGAGCCTCGGTTTCGACTACGTTCAGCACGTCGCCCGCTTCCGGAGTGCCGTTAAGACCAAGCACCTCAACCGGGACAGATGGACCAGCTTCTTTGACCCGCTCGCCCTTGTCGTTCTCCATGGCGCGGACTTTGCCCCACTGCTCGCCAACAACGAAGATATCGCCCTGACGCAAGGTGCCGTTCTGTATGAGCACGGTTGCAACCGGTCCGCGACCAACATCAAGCTGTGCTTCGATCACCGCGCCCAATGCTGCGCGCTTCGGATTGGCCTTGAGTTCAAGGATCTCAGCCTGAAGCGTGATGGCTTCCAGAAGTTGGTCCAGACCAGTCCCATTGATCGCCGAGACTTCGACGTCCTGCACTTCGCCCGACATCTTCTCGACAACGACTTCGTGCTGCAAAAGATCAGTACGAACCTTGTCGGGATTCGCCGAGGGACGGTCGATCTTGTTGATCGCCACGATCATCGGAACGCCGGCGGCCTTGGCGTGATTGATCGCCTCTACGGTCTGCGGCATGACCGCATCATCGGCAGCGACGACGAGGATCACGATATCCGTGACCTGAGCGCCGCGCGCCCGCATTGATGTAAAGGCAGCGTGGCCAGGCGTGTCGAGGAACGTCATTTTCTGACCGTTCTGTTCAACCTGATAGGCACCGATATGCTGCGTGATGCCGCCAGCCTCGCCGGCCACGCCCTTAGCATTGCGATTGGCGTCAAGAAGCGACGTTTTGCCGTGGTCGACGTGACCCATGACGGTGATGACCGGCGGGCGATCCTGAAGGTCGGAATCCTTGTCTTCTACTGTATCGATGACGTCTTCCACATCCTTGTCGGACACCCGCACGACGCGGTGACCGAATTCCTCGATAAGCAGTTCAGCCGTATCGGCGTCGATCGACTGGTTCTGCGTCGCCATGATGCCGCTGTTCATCAATGATTTGACGACATCGGACACCCGTTCCGCCATGCGGTTAGCCAGTTCGCTGACGACAATCGCCTCGGGCAACTGAACATCGCGCACGACCTTTTCGCGCTCAACATTGCCACCCATGGCTTTTTGACGCGCGCGTTCCTGCTTTCGCTTCATCGCGGCCATAGATTTCTGACGGCCACCTTCGCCACCAGCCAGCGCCTGGTTCAGCGTTAGTTTGCCCGACCTACGCGAATCGTCGCGCGGACCCTTGCCACGAACTTGGCGTTCGTCACGCTCTGGCACGCGATCCTTGCGTGGCGGCGGCGCGGTCTTGGCTCCGCGTGGCGCATCCTCGACGGGCTCGGCGGGCGCCGCGGCTTGCACTTTGGCCGCTTCGGCCTCGCGCATGCGCTGCTCGTCTTCTTCCGCCTTCAGTCGCGCTTTCTCTTCGCGCTCGCGCTCTTCGCGATCTTTCTCTTCCTGTTCCGCACGCCGGCGCTCGCGGTCTTCAGCGCGAGCCTTTTCGTCGGCTTCCCGCGCTTCGGCTTCATCGCTTTCGCGGGCCTTGGCAGCGGCTAGCGCCTTCATCCGGCGATCAAGTTCGGCGTCGGTGATACCGGCGGGACGTTTTGCTGGATCTGTGGCAGGCGACGCAGCCGCGCCACCGGTGGATTTTGCAGCTCCGGGCTTGGGCACGACAACGCGTTTGCGCTTGGTCTCGACGACGACATTCTTGGTCCGGCCGTGACTGAAGCTTTGCTTCACCTGACCGGGCCGGCTGCCGCGCAGTCCGAGAGTCTTTTTGCCGTCATTCTCGCTCATGTGGTCTTCTTTACCTTTCCGGTGGCATCACCACCGTCATTTATGCGAACGCCAGATAGCTTGATGGCGTCCTCTCTGATCCGTTCAGTGAGTCCGCCAAAACCGAGCGCGGCATGTATCACACGTTCGCGTCCAAAGGACAAACCCAATTCTGACGCCGTCAGAACCTCGAAAAAACTGCCCCGGCCACCGGGCGCATGCAGCTTCGACTTGCCGCGTTCGGACCCGTCCGAGGCTTGCAAAAGAATGCGCACATCCTCTTTGCCAAGCCAGTCCTTGACCTTTTCGTATCCAGCCACCGCCCGGCCAGCCTTTCGAGCCAGCGATATGCCATCCGTCACTCGACGCACTAACAGCGACTCGACGTCCGCAATCAGCGTTTCGGAGACACTGACCGCCTGTTTCGCGGCGCGCGCGAAAAGGCCCTTCTTCACAGCTAATTCCAGTGCATCGCGTTCTGCCGAAACCCAGATACCGTGTCCCGGAAGTTTTTCCAGGATATCGGGCACAATCACGCCATCGGGCGAGACAGCGAACCGAATCAGCCCACGCTTCGGCTGGACCTCTCCGGTTGCGATGCAACGGCGCTCTGGCTCGCTGCGATCCTTGTCCTTGCCACCGCGTGACATGACGTGCGCCCGAGACCTGCGATCAGGCCCCGGCCTCCTCTTCGACGTCGCTTTCTTCGGCTACCTTCGAGACGAGGTCGGCAGGATCGACCCAGCCAAGCTGGATACGTGCAGTCATCACCATTGTCTGCGCTTCCTCGAGCGAGACGTCGAATTTTTCCAGAACGCCGTCGTCCTTGACGCGCTCGCCATCGACCGTCGTCCAGCCACCGGCCAGTTCCCAGTCGGCGCAGGTTGCAAAGTCTTCAAGCGTCTTCACATCGTCTTCGGCCAGCGCCACTACCATTTGGGGAGTGAGGCCCTCAAATCCGATAAGGCTGTCTTCAGCGCCAAGTTCACGGGCACGTTCCAGCGCCTTGCGGCTCTGTTCTTCAAGGTGATCGCGGGCACGCGCCTGGAGTTCTCCGGCGGTATCTGCATCAACACCGTCGATGACCAGAAGCTCGTCGGCCTCGACATAAGCGACTTCTTCGAGGTTGGTGAAGCCTTCCGAAACCAGAAGCTGCGCGAAGAATTCGTCCAGATCGAGTGTGTCCATGAACAGCTTGGTGCGCAGTTCGAATTCCGCCTGACGCCGCGCGCTTTCTTCTTCCTCGGTCATGATGTCGATATCGAGACCGGTCAACTGACTGGCCAAACGCACGTTTTGACCACGGCGACCGATGGCGAGTGAAAGCTGTTCTTCGGGCACCACGACCTCGATCTTGCCTGCGTCCTCGTCCAGAACGACCTTCGAGACTTCGGCCGGCTGAAGCGCGTTCACAAGGAACGTCGGCGCGTCTTCGTTCCACGGGATAATGTCGATCTTCTCGCCTTGAAGCTCGTTCACGACCGCCTGCACGCGGCTGCCGCGCATACCAACGCAGGCGCCGACCGGATCGATCGAGCTATCATAGGAAATGACAGCGATCTTGGCGCGCGAACCGGGGTCACGAGCGACTGCCTTGATCTCGATGATGCCATCGTAGATTTCCGGGACTTCCATCTTGAAAAGTTCCGCCATGAATTCCGGCGCTGTACGCGACAGGAAGATCTGCGGACCGCGCGCTTCGCGACGGACGTCCTTGATGTAACAGCGGATCCGGTCGTTCGGGCGATAACTTTCGCGACCGATCTTTTCGTTGCGCCGCAGGACACCTTCCCCACGGCCGATATCGACGATGACGTTGCCGTATTCTTCGCGCTTCACCTGGCCGTTGATGATCGTTCCGGCGCGGTCCTTGAATTCCTCGTACTGACGATCGCGTTCGGCCTCGCGAACCTTCTGCAGGATCACCTGCTTGGCCGACTGCGCCGCGATCCGACCCATTTCGACCGGCGGCACTTCTTCGACGATGGTATCGCCAACCTGGGGATCTTCCCGGTACTGTTTGGCCTGCGCGACTGTCAGCTCTGATTGATAATTCTCAAGCTCTTCGTCCTCGACCACTGTGCGCACCCGAGTGAACGTCGCTTTGCCGGTTTTGCGGTCGATGGACACGCGGATGTCCATCTCGCTGCCGTACCGCGACTTGGCGGCGCGGGCGAGACTTTCTTCCATCGCCTCGACCACCAGTCCGGGGTCGATCATTTTTTCGCGCGCGACCGCCTCGGCCGTTTGCAGAAGTTCAAGCTGGTTTGCGGATGTGATCGCCATGTCTCAGGTCTCCTCGTCGCCATCCATGATGGTCTGTATTTCGTCGAATTGTTTTTCGTCCACTTCGCCGGCATCTTTGCGCGCGCGCAGCACGTCCCGGATTAGTTCGTCTGTGAGAACCAGCTTCGCGTCGCTCAGCCAGTCGAATTGCAGCCCGATCGTACCCTCTTCGATGTCGATCAGGACTTCGTTGTCAGCTGTTCCAGAAAGCTGGCCTTTGAAACGGCGACGTCCTTCGATCATCTCGGTCGTCTCTAGTTTCGCTTCATAGCCTTCCCATGCAGCGAAATCCTTGAGCCGGGTCAGCGGCCGGTCGATGCCGGGGCTGGAGACTTCAAGCGTATATGCCTCTTCGATTACATCCTCGACATCGAGCGTGGCGCTGACCGCCGTCGAGATCTTCGCGCATTCGTCGACTTCGATTCCGCCGGTCGGACGTTCCGCCATGATCTGAAGCGTTTTGTATAAGCCGCCCATCAAGCGCACGCGCACCAACTCAAACCCCATACCTTCGATGACGGGCGTGATGATCTCGGCAATCCGCCGGTCCATGATGGCTTTGGCAATTAGGTCAGACATAGCTTTCAGACACAAAAAAACGGGCGCGCGGCCCGTGAAAATTTCCGGTGGAGCGTCGGGGGTGGAGGCCGATGCGCCGCTGTTGAGGGGGATATAGGCGGGGCCGGTCGATTCCGCAAGTGGAAAGCGTCCGTTCCCCGAAAGTCAGCCGACGAAGTTCTGCGTCACCCAGAACTGGCCGCAATACTTTGCCTTGGGGTCGAATGCGACCGCGGTTGCCATCTTGGAAACTCTGCCGTCCAGGATGTTCTTGCGATGCCCGGGCGACTGCATCCAGAGATCGACGACATGGCGTGCGAGCGAAGCATACGAATGCGCGGGAAGTGGCTGTCCGCTGTAAGTCGAGAACTGGCAGGCGTTTGAGTTGACAATCTTGAAGCGGCGATTGTCGACCTGATACCGATGTACCATTCCGATGTTTTCCGATCCGGCCTTGATCCGGATACCAGCGTTCTTGATTCGCTGCTTCAACGTCGCGCTGCCGGCGACTGTGCTCCGGTGCGTCAATTGTTGAGTGCGCGCCATCCAACTGCTGTGCTTGTGGGCCTGCTTGGCCAATCCGTTGCCAGCATCACCAACAGCGCGAAGTCCGGCGCGGCAGCGGTGAAAGTTTACCTCTTCGCGGATCGCTGCTTCCAGAAGATTCTGGTCGATCTTGCCGGATGGAACCGCGGTTTGGGCGGCCTTGGCGGAAACTGACCGGCTACACGCGTCGGCAGCAGAGGTGGCAGCAACGGTCAGCGCCACGCCGACGCAAACAGCAGACAAAGTCGATCTCATCCCCAGGTCCTTCAATCCCGCCCCCACGGTCCACAAACTTGGCAAAGAATGCGGCCAAAGAGAGGCGGGGGACTGGCACTCGTTTGGAAATTACTATCGAAACACTTTAAGGCACTCAACCAGTAGCGGACCACTAAGCGACAACTCGCCAGATCTTGTCGTGACAACGACTGGCAGTAGGCGCACGGAAATGCGATTCTAGAGGTTTCGGCGTAGCGAATCCGTTGCCCGAACCAGCTCTGCACTGATCCCAGGCTCGCTCAGAGCGTGGCCCGCGCGAGGAACGATCACAAGTCGCGACCTCGGCCACGCTGCGTTGATTCGATGCGCAGCGGCAGGGGGGCAAATCATGTCATACCGCCCCTGCACGATCACACCCGGGACATTGGCGAGAGCGTCGATGTGCTTTTCGATCCAGCCATCCTCCTCGAGAAAGCCGTTGTGCATGAAGTAGTGGTTCTCAAGTCGAGCGAACGCGCGAGCATACTCAGCAGGGCTTTCGCCCCCGGGTCCGTCGTTGCTGATGGATGCGAGGGTATTTTCCCACCCCGCCCACGCCCGCGCGAATCGCGTCTCCTGCGGCAGATCGCCCGAGAAGAGGCGCTTGTGATAGGCCCCCACCAGATCGTTCTGTTCGTCGTCCGGTATCATCGCCGTGAAGCGCGACCAGATGTCGGGCCAGAACGACCCGGCGCCGCCGCCGTAAAACCAGCGAAGTTCGGCCTTTGTCATCAGAAAGACGCCACGCAAGATGAGATGAAGGATTCGATCGGGATGCGTAATGGCGTAGACTAGGCCGAGTGTCGCACCCCAGCTTCCGCCAAAAACCAGCCAGCGATCAATCCCGAGTGTCTGCCGAATCAACTCGATGTCGCGAACCAGATGCCACGTGGTGTTTTCCTTGACGCTGGCATGGGGGCGCGAGCGGCCGCAGCCACGCTGGTCGAACAGAATGATGCGATAGTGCGAAGGGTCGAAATAGCGCCGCATCGCCGGTGAGCAGCCACCACCGGGGCCGCCGTGCAGCACGACAACGGGAACTCCTTCCGGGTTTCCGCATTGTTCGACATAGATCCGATGGCCGTCGCCGACATCCAGCATCCGCTGATCGAACGGATCGATCGACGGATAGAGAAACTGTGACGCAGTTCTTTTGTCGGCGGGACGGTCCATATCCGTCCTATATATCGTGATTACCCGTCGATCCATGGCGGAAATCAACTCAGAGCGAACAGCCCGGAGCGCGACATGCAGCAGAGAACGACAATCGACGCCGGAGAGATCGAGAAGTTCCAGGCGATGGCCGCCGAATGGTGGGATCCGAACGGCAAGTTCAAACCGCTGCACATGCTGAATCCCTGCCGTCTGGATTATATCACCAGCCAGCTTGCAGCCGAGTTCGGGCGTAATTTGAGCGGGCGGCTGCCGTTTGAGGGACTTCGGATCTTGGACATTGGCTGTGGCGGCGGGCTGCTGTCAGAACCGATGGCGCGACTTGGTGCCAAGGTCGTCGGCGCTGATGCCGCAGAGCGAAACATCCCTGTGGCGCAGGTACACGCCGAAGCGCAGGGGCTGGATATAGACTACCGACACACCACCGCAGAGGCACTGGCGGTGAAGGGCGAAACATTCGATGCCGTGCTGAATATGGAAGTCGTAGAGCACGTGTCCGATCCGCTGGCGTATTTGACCGCATGCCATGATCTGCTGAAACCGGGCGGACTAATGGTCTGTTCGACGATCAACCGGAACCCCAAAAGCTTTGCGATCGCGATTCTCGGGGCTGAATACGTGATGCGGTGGCTTCCGAAAGGAACCCACGACTTCTCGAAGTTCATTTCACCGGACGAACTTTTCGACCTGCTCAGAAAAGCGGGACTCGATCCCGTTGATCGCAAAGGCTTCGTCTTCAATCCGGTGATGTGGAGTTGGCGACTTTCGGATCGCGATCTGAGCGTAAACTACGTTACGACGTCACTTCGTCCTTAGTCGCAGGATCCTCAAACCGTTTGCGGACTTCGCGCAGCACCGGGAGCGCCGCGCGCACCTTGTCCGATCCGATAGCTTCGACCACGTCGACAAGGATCGGGGCAATTGCGGCCAACGCCTCGTCTCGGGCTTTGAGACCCGAGGCACTCACGGATATGAATTTGCGACGGGCATCGTCCCAATCGGGACGGACGTGAACGTGTCCCGCCCATTCCAGTTTGCTGATCGTGTTCGTCATCGCGCCGCGCGTGACGTGAAACGCCTTTGCAAGCTGCGCCGGAGTTCGTTCGCTGTTCGATCGGGCGAGAAGGTTCAGAACCGAGAAGTGGCTGAGTTCCATGCCCTTTGGCAAAGCCTTCGCCAGCCGGGACCGGGCCAATTGGTCAGCCATGAATATCTCGCTGAAAAGCGCAATGGCCAAGGGGTCGTTCGGGTCGGTTTGATCAGCCATCAGGGCCTTTCGTAGGTGCGATCATGTGTCAATGACGGAAGCCGCCTGCGCACATCATCAACAAGCGGCATGTCCAGATCAATCAAGGTGACGCCCGCCGCCTCGCCTCCATCGCTAAGTACGCGGCCCCAGGGGTCGATGGCAAGCGAGTGACCATAACTCCTGCGACGCCGACCCACTGACGCCGTGTGCGCCCCGGATTGGGCCGGAGCCAGAACAAAGCAGCCGTTTTCGATGGCGCGGGCACAAAGAAGCGTCTGCCAGTGGGCTGCGCCGGTTTCGGGCGAAAAAGCTGAGGGAACCGTCAGAATCCTTGCTCCGGCATGGGCCAGATCGCGGTAAAGCTGCGGAAAGCGCACATCGTAACAGATGGTCATTCCGATCAGTTCACCGGCGGCTTCGGCGACGACTGCTTTCGATCCCGGCTTGTAACCCGCACTCTCGCGATACGTCTCTGTTTCAGAGATTTGAACGTCGAACATGTGTATTTTGTCATATTTCGCAGTCACGTTTCCCTCGGGGTCGATCAGGAACGACCGGTTCACGAACCTGTCTTCCCCCTCCTCCTTCAGCGCCAGCGAGCCGATCAGGATCGTCACCCCAAGTGTCTTCGCTTCGTCGCGAAGCGTTGCCAGCGTCATGTCCTCGGCTTCGGTTCTGAGAACTTCATTCTGACGGGCGCGACTTGCGGACACGCAGTTGGTGACTTCAGGCGTCAGGATGACTTCGGCGGCACCGCGAGCGGCAGATCTGATGGCCCGGCGGGTTTCAGACAGGTTCGCAACGGGGTCGTCGCTGGAACAAAGCTGAATGAGTCCAACGCGCATGGTTCAAGCCGCAAGAAGCGGATCGAGTTTGCCCGAACGCTCGAGTGCGAACAGGTCGTCGCATCCGCCGACATGCGTTTCGCCGACAAAAATCTGCGGAACGGTGTGTCGCCCCTTTGCGCGCTGCATCATCTCGCGGCGCTTGTCTGGGTTCTGCGTCACGTCGATTTCAGTGAAGCTGATGTTCTTCTGGGTCAATAACCTCTTGGCGGCGTGGCAAAAGCCACAAAACGGCGACGTATACATTTCCACATTCTTCATGCGTTGCAGTCCTTCGGATGGCTTGCCCCTTATCTAGGGCGACTTTTCTACCCGCGCCAGCACGAGGACAAAAATCTGTTCCGCGCCCGAAGCGCTACAGGCCGAAGCGGCGGCTGCGAGAGTTGCGCCGGATGTCATGACATCGTCAATCAGGCAGACCTGTGCGCCTGCGAAAATGCCCTTTCGGCGTGGGTTAGCGACTATTGCGCCGTCCATATTGGCAAACCTTGCATCCACTCCCATGCCATCATGCACCTTGGTCCGGCGAAGTCGAATGAGGCCATCCGGACAGACGCGGCATCCTGTCTCAGAGGACAGCGCACGCGCAAGTTCGGCGGCCTGATTGTATCGGCGGGCAACAAGACGCGTCCAGTGGGCCGGCACCGGAATAAGTAGCGTATCGGAAGAAAGCACGTCTTTTCCCGCCCGAGCCATCCATCGAGCGGCCGGACCAGCCAGGTCGATGCGATCGGCATGTTTTAATGCAAGGACCAGTTTGCGGCCTGCGTCCCGATACGACAGCGCGGCGCGCCCCTTTGTCCAGGGACGCGGCAATGTCAGGCAATCATCGCACATATCAGTCGTTCCATCGCCTTGCCCGGGCAGCGCCGCACCGCAGAGACCGCATCCAAGCCCCTTCAGGAACGGTGTTTCGCGCCAACACGATCCGCACAGCGCACCAGGTTGATCCACGAGAGCGCTGCAAAGCAGGCATTGATCCGGATAGATCAGCGCGAGCGCCCTTTGCATCACGCCCATCTGTGCCTACTTTCCCAAACTACCATGGCTGAAATACCTATCCTGACAGATCGCACGGCTCTGATGCTGCACCGCGCCCGCGCGTCGAAGTCGCCGGTCACGTTTCTGCAAGACGAAATAGCCGACGAGATCGAGGAAAGACTGGAAGAAGTTAACAAATCGTTTGCCAAGCCTGCAATTATTGGACCCCTGAATGCCAGCTTCGGCCCGCGTCTCAACCACGCGCCGCGCATCCTAGACAGCGAGAAGCTCGATCTGGGTCGCGGCGCACACGATCTGATTTTGCATGCGTTTTCACTTCACTGGGCCAACGATCCGGTTGGGCAGATCGCTCAGTCAAGGCTCGCGCTGGAGCCGGACGGCCTTTTTCTTGCGGTGATGGCAGGGGGTCAGACGTTGCACGAGTTGCGGTCAGCTTTGGCCGAAGCCGAGACGGTGCTGACAGGGGGCCTGTCGCCGCGGGTTCTTCCGATGGCTGACATGCGCGATCTGGGGGCATTGATCCAGCGGGCCGGTCTTGCGCTTCCGGTTGCGGACAGTCGGCGTATAACCGTGCGCTACCGCTCGCTGCACGCGTTGATTGGCGACCTGCGCGGAATGGGCGAAACCAACGCTCTCGCGAGTCGCCACAAGCGGATACCGCCAAAGAGACTGTTTCAGGTGACTGAGGACATTTACAAGAAATCATTCGCAGACAACGACGGCTTCTTACTCGCGACATTCGAGTTCGTTTTCCGGACCGGCTGGGCACCCGATGAAAGCCAGCAAAAGCCACTGCACCCGGGATCCGCCAAAGCGCGGCTTGCCGATGTGCTAGGGGTTGACGAGACGCCGACCGGCGAGAATGCCGCGCCGCGCACGCGTTGACCTTCGGGCGAATCCGGTTATGTCCGGGCGAAACTCAGGCATTGGGCAGGACGGCAATGAACGCACCGAAGGTTGATGAGACGCACCTGCCAGCGGACCATCCGGCAGTCCGGGGTGAAAAGGTCGGAGTTCTGCTGGCCAATCTCGGGACCCCGGATGGTTACGATTACTGGTCGATGCGGCGCTATCTCAACGAGTTCCTGTCGGACCGCCGCGTCATCGACTACAGCCCGTGGCTCTGGCAGCCACTTCTGCAACTGGTAATCCTGACGAAACGGCCGTTTTCGTCCGGTGCTGCCTACAAGTCGATCTGGAACATGGATGCGGGAGAAAGCCCGCTTGCGACGATCACAAAGGCGCAAACTGTGAAAGTCAGCGCGGCAATGGCCACGCGATTCGGCGACGACGTGATGGTTGACTACTGCATGCGCTACGGAAATCCGTCTACTCGACTTAAGGTGCGGGCGATGGTCGAGGCGGGATGCCGCAAAATCCTGTTCTTCCCCCTCTATCCTCAGTACGCAGGCGCGACGACGGCGACAGCGAACGATCAGTTCTTTCGCGTGCTGATGGACGAAAAATGGCAGCCATCTGCGCGAACCGTTCCTGCCTACTTCGACCGTCCTACCTATATCGACGCGCTCGCCAAGTCGGTGGAACGCTCGTATTCAGCCATCAAAACAAAGCCCGACATACTTGTTTGCTCGTATCATGGCGTACCCCAGCGATACCTTTTGGAGGGCGATCCCTATCATTGTCAGTGTCAAAAAACGACGCGATTACTGAAAGAACGGCTGGGCTGGAAAGACAGCGAGATCGTCACGACATTCCAGTCGAAGTTCGGCCCCGAAGAATGGTTGAAGCCTTACACCGTCGAAGAAGTCGCGCGGCTGGCCAAGGCCGGGAAGAAGAAAATCGCGGTCATCGCTCCCGCATTCTCGGCAGATTGTATTGAGACGCTGGAAGAGATCAACGAGGAGATCCGGGAGAGCTTCGAGCACGCTGGCGGCGAGAGTTTCACTTATATCCCTTGTCTCAACGACGACGACGCTCATATCGCCGCGCTGAGCGAAACTATCGAAGAGAACCTGCGGGGCTGGCTGGACTGAGCGTCTGTTTGCAGACGCTAGGTCGGCTCTATTCAATGTAAAAACGGCGCCAAAGTGAACTCTGGCGCCGTTTTCAATAATTCTGAATCGTTCGCGTCAGATCAGCAGAACTTGTGTCCCATTGTTGGACAGGGCGAACAATTCCTGAATGTGCTCATTATAAAGACCGATGCAACCGTTCGACGAACGACGACCGATCTTGCGCGTGTCGTGGGTGCCGTGGATGCGGTAATAGGTCCAGGAAAGGTAAAGCGCGTGAGTGCCAAGCGGATTGTCGGGGCCAGGCGGCACGTAGTCCGGCCATTCGGGGTTGCGCTTTTTCATCGCGGGAGTTGGACGCCAGTCAGGTCCTTCGACCTTGCGCACGACACTGGTGCGGCCACGACGCGTCAGGTCCTCGGAAATCGGAACGCTGGTCGGATAGAGCTTATAGATCGACCCGCTTTCGTCCCAATAGTGCAAGGCCCTTGATGTGGTATCAACAAGGATAGCGCCGTTTCTGAGGCTGTCAAAATAGGGCTGCCAGTCGAGCGAACGAAAACTGGACGCGTTTCGGCGGACAGTACCCGAGATCTCGTTTCGGAATTCTACGACGTCCTGAGCGACAGCAGGAGCGGCGAGAAGCGCGGCACCGCCGGTCGCTCCGGCAAGGAAGCCGCGGCGGTTCAGACCGGTTGGTTTTTGGCGCGACATGTATCGTCTCCATTTATGCGTGATCAGCGAAGATAATAGGGCGCTGTACACCCGGCTTCAATTCAAAGTAGCGTTTGATTGCCGATTGTTGTGACACTTCGGTTTGAACCGGCGGCAAGTTGCCTGTAAGCGTTCCCGAAATCTTAAAGGGATACGTGACGCCAATGTTCAGAAGTTCAGTCCTACTTGCTGTTTTTGCGTTTCTTCTGGCGGCGTGTGCGACGCCTGAACCGCGCTTCGGACCTGACGGCAAGCCATTGCCCCAGATCTACCGAATTTCGTCGAGCGACGAGTCAGAGGTCCAGTTCAGGATGCTGGACAGCGTGAACGCCTTGCGCGGAGCTTCAGGCGCTGCCCCGGTGCAGCTTTCTTCGCAACTGAACGCCGCTGCGGCCACGCATTCGCGCGATATGTCGGTCCAGAACCGTCCCTGGCACTTTGGTTCGGATGGATCGAGCCCGCTGGACCGCGTTGCGCGCGTCGGCTATGGCGGTCGGCTTTTGGGTGAAAATATCTCGGAAACCTATGAAACCGAACTGGAAACGCTAAGCGCGTGGATGGCAACGCCCGATACACGGCAAGTCATTCTGGACGCGAACGCCCGCCAGATGGGTTTTGACTGGTATCAGGAACCCAGCGGCAAAATCTGGTGGACGCTGATACTTGGCACCTGATCAGTCGTAAATGGTGATCGGCGTCCCATCGCGCACCATCGCATAGATATCTTCGATCTCATCGTTGGTGACTGCGATGCAACCCCACGTCCAGTCGCGTTTGGCGCGGCTGACAACCGTTCCTTGGCCGTGAATGAAGATGTCGCCGCCCGGATCCTGACCCAGCGACGCAGCCTC
>JBBKWG010000236.1:0-21098 GCA_037968835.1 Paracoccaceae bacterium | reverse complement strand
TCACCTTTGGATGAACCGGCCCGGCGTTGTCAGAGGCAAAGAACATTCAGATCGGCTCCTCGATGATGTGGTCTTCCCATTCTTCCTCGGGCACCTCGAATTCCGGCACCGTCCAGCCTCTTACCGACACGCCAGCCGCGTGCACGGTGTCGGGCGTTCCCGATATGAGGGGATGCCAATCGTAAAGCGGTTTGCCTTCGTGAAGCAGGCGATAGGCACAGGTCGTGGGCAGCCAATACGCAATGTCTGCGATAGTATTCGGAGTCAGAACAACGCAGTCCGGGACGAACTGCTTGCGGATATCGTATTGACCGCAGCGGCAGGATTCCCCGTCGAGCAACCGGCAGGCGACGCGGGTGAACGCGA
Organism: Paracoccaceae bacterium; assembly: GCA_037968835.1. Lineage (GTDB taxonomy): Bacteria > Pseudomonadota > Alphaproteobacteria > Rhodobacterales > Rhodobacteraceae > JBBKWG01. The sequence continues at coordinate 20,732 of JBBKWG010000236.1, read as the reverse complement.
TTTCCTGGGTGTCGGGGTCCTCCAGCTTGTTCAGGCAACATTTACCGCAGCCGTCGCAGAGCGCCTCCCATTCCCGAGGCGCGAGGTTCTTCAGCGGCACGCGTTCCCAAAAACGCTCGCGCAGGCCGTCGCGGTTGATCGGATCGCTGCTCATGTCGCCCCGGCAAGGATCGCGCGCGCCCGTCCGCTGTCGTCGTCCATCTGCGCAACAAGCTCGTCCAGCGAGCCGAATTTGGCTTCCGGGCGCAGATACGCGACCAGAGCCACCGACAAATGCGCGCCGTAAAGGTCGCCCTTGAAATCGAAAATGAAGGTTTCGAGGTTTGGCATATTCTCCCCGAACATAGGTCGTGTCCCAAGCGAGGAAACGCCTTTGTATTGACCCTGCGACGGTCCATCCAGAACGGTGACGCGCACGGCATAAACCCCGTGTTTGGGCGGGTGAAGATTGGCAATCGACATATTCGCGGTCGGATATCCCAATTCGCGCCCGCGCTGCTCGCCCCGGATGACTTCGCCTTCGATACGGTGCAAATGCCCCAGCATGGCGGCGGCGTCTTCCGGCCTGCCCTCGCTCAGCGCCTCGCGGATCCGCGTCGACGAAAGCTCGACGCCGTTGCGCGACACCAGTTTGGCGATGGTGACACCGACATCGTGCGAATTGCAAAGCCGCTCCATCGCCTCGGCATCGCCGGCGCGGTCTTTCCCGAACCGGAAATCGTCGCCAACGGTGACGTGGATCAGACCCAAGCGGTCGACGATGATTTCGCGCACGAATTCATCAGGCGAAAGCTCGGCAAGACGAGAATTGAACGCCAGTTCATAAAGATGCGCGACGCCGATCTTTTCAAGGCGATGCGCCTTGGCCTCGGCATTCATCAGCCGGAAAGGCGGGGCATCGGGGGCAAAATACTCGCGTGGATGCGGCTCGAAAGTGACCACGCCCAGCGGTGCGGGGGCGGCGGTCCGCGCCAGATCGAGAATCGCGCGGTGGCCAAGATGAACGCCATCGAAATTGCCGATGGCCGCAGTCGCGCCCCGGTCGGCGGAATCAATGTAATCGGTATCTCGATGGATGCGCATGGGCAGCGGCGTAGCGCGACCTTTGCCGGCCCGCAACCCTTGCCGATACGGCGGCGTCAGTCGAATTTGGCCGAGGGCGCAAGAACGACCGCCGCGCCCTTGAGCACCGGCTTGCCATCGACAAGGCACCGCGTGTCGAGTGTCACACGCCGTTTCGCGTGGTCGATCGCCGTCACTTCGACCTCGGCGGTCACCATGTCACCGGGCCGCACCGGGCCAAGAAATTTCAGGGTCTGTCCCAGATACACCGTGCCGTGGCCCGGAAGCTGCTCGCCGATAACGGCAGAAATCAGGCCAGCGGTCAGCATCCCGTGCGCGATACGGCCCTCAAAGATCGTATCCAAGGCATAGGCGTCATCAAGGTGAACGGGGTTCCGGTCGGTCGAGATCTGGGCGAAAAGCTCGATATCCAGATCGGTCACTTCCTTCATCAGCGACCGCATCATGCCGATTTCGAGGTCCTCGATAACGATGGTGCCGCGTGGATGGTTGTCCAACATCTCTGACCCTCTCCGCAACTTTTGAACTCTGTGGCGACGTTTCGCGTAACTTAATTACTTCGCAGTCGCAGAAAAGCAAGCGGAATCGCCCGGAAACCCGAAAATCAGCTCAGAGAGTGAGCGTCTGGGTGGCCACCGGCGGGCCAAGCCCATCTTCCAGCGTGGTGTTGGGAGCGGAGTCTGGCCGCAGGAACAGCAAGACCAGCGTGACGCCCGCGGCGACGGCTGCGAGCCAGAGCGGCAAAGTGACGAATCGAATGAGGGAAGGCGACCGGTGCATGGTGCCCAATTCTGCCGATCAATTATGGCGAAATCCGGGCAGCGGGCTTCACGTGTTGCGGATGACGCCCGCGAAAATGTTGAAAATTTGCTCGTTCGCGGCAATCAGGTCGCCGTCCGTCAGCAGCGTTTGCTTCTTGCCGATCGGCTCGACCAGACCGCCCGCTTCGCGCACCAGAAGGATGCCGGCGGCAACGTCCCAGGCGTTAAGCCCGCGTTCCCAATAGCCGTCGAACCGGCCAGCCGCGACGTAGGCGAGGTCCAGCGCCGCCGCACCCCAGCGCCGCACGCCGGCGGTCTGCGGCAACAGCCGCGCCATATCCTGAAGCGATTCCGGCAGATCGCGACGACCGCCAAACGGCAGGCCGGTGGCAAATATGGCCTCGATCATCTTGCGTCGGTCAGACACCCGCAGACGGCTTTCGTTCAGCCACGCGCCCTGCCCTTTTTCAGCGACGAACATCTCGTCCTTGGCCGGGTCGAACACGACGGCGGACACGATTTCGCCCTTGTGCTCCAGCCCGATCGAAACCGCCCAATGCGGCAAGCCGTGCAGAAAATTGGTCGTCCCGTCCAGCGGATCGACGATCCAGCGGCGCGTCGGATCCTTGCCTTCGACAGGCTCGCTTTCCTCGCCAAGCCAGCCATAGTTCGGACGCGCTTCCATCAACTCGTCGCGGATCAGCTTTTCGGCGGCGATGTCAGCACGGCTGACGAAATCGCCCGCCCCCTTGGAGCTTACCTGAAGGTTTTCGACCTCGCGGAAATCCTTGACCAGACCACGCCCCGCCTTGCGCGCCGCCTTGATCATGATGTTGAGATTGGCACTGCCCTGCATGGCGCTCGCTCCGTCTGCTTCGAACGGCGCGTATAGGACAGGCATCTGGACTTGCCAAGGGCGTGCGACCGCAAGCCGTTCGCGATCAGGCAGCGACCGGGGCGATCACGCTCAGCAACGCTTCCACCAGCGCATCCTCGCGGTGACGCAACGGCGCGTTCAGCGTGTCCGCCATCGCCATGCGCAGGATCAGGCCCAGCAGTGCTGTGTGGATCGCAATCGCCGCACGCCGGGCATCTATCTGCCGGGGATAGCGGCCTTCGGCGACCATGACAGCGGCCAGAGCGTCGTACATTTCAATCGTCGCGGGATGGATCCGGCCCAGCGTCGTCAGCATTTCGCTGCGCCCCCCCGGCCGCCGTCCGATCTGCGGGGTCACATACATCAGACGGAAGCGTTCCAGATCCGCGGTGTGAAACACGGCAAGCCCGCCGACAAAGGCGCGAATGGCCCGGTTGGAATTGACCTCGCGCGAGATGGCGACGCAACCGGCGGCGCTTTCGGCTTCCAGTGCGGGACGCACCAGCGCCTCGACCAGACGCGCCTTGTTCGGGAACCAGTAGATCACGGCCTGTTTCGAGATGCCGACCCGCGCCGCAATGGCATCGAACGTCAGCCTGTCCGGCCCGCTCTGACGAACCAGCAGACGCGCAGCCGACAGAATGCGTTCTGATGTGTCGGAAGGCCCCCGCCCCATGACAATACCCTTCTTACCAATGGTCAGAGCATAGACGGGATCGGGGGGCACTTAGCCAGCATATATTTGGAAACACTGGGTTTCCTGATCTGAACCGCTATTCGCCGCGTTGCAGTTGCACCGGGATTTTACGCGCCAGCCGCAACAGGTGCGCCATGAACGGCTTGGTCGTGTCGTCGCTGCGCGTGGCCGCGTAAAGACGCCGTGTCAGCCCGGTTTCGGTGACCGGTCGCGTCACGTAGTCGGAGTGATAGCGCACCTCGCGCACGACCCAGTCGGGCAGCACCGCAACGCCACGGTTGGACGCCACCAGAAGCAGGATCACCGCAGTCAGTTCGACCTGCCGCACCGCGCGCGGTTCGACCTTGGCGGGCGTCAGAAGCTGGCTGAAGATATCGAGGCGGGCGCGGTCTACCGGATAGGTGATCAGAAGCTGCTCGCGAAAATCCTCGGCCTCGACGAACGCCTTTTGCGCAAGCGGGTTCTGGGACGAGGCGACAAAGACCGGCTCATAGTCGAACAAAGCGCTGAAATCGACGCCGTCCAGATCCTCGGGATCGGACGACACCACCAGGTCGACCTCCTCGCGCTGAAGCGCCGGCAATGCGCCGAACGCCAGGCCCGGTCGGATATCGACATCAACCTCGGGCCATGCCTTTCGGAATTCTTCCAGCACCGGAAACAGCCATTCAAAGCAGGCGTGGCATTCGATGGCGATATGCAGACGACCCGACTTGCCCGACCTCAGGTTTCGGAAATCGTCTTCCAGCAACTCGATCTCGGGCAGCACCTTTTCCGCCAGCCGCAACAGCCGATGCCCGGCGGCGCTCAGCTTCAAGGGCTTGGAACGGCGCACGAAAAGCTCGACGCCGGCCTGCTCCTCAAGCCCCTTCACCTGATGGCTGAGGGCGGATTGCGTGATGTTGAGCGTATCGGCGGCGCGCGCCAGACCACCTGCTTCGTGGATGGCGCGGATGGTGCGGAGGTGTCGGAACTCGATGTGCATTATGCGGTGCGGCTCATAAAGGTGATGAGAATTATGAATTTGTTTCACTAAAGCGGTCGTGAGACAAGTGGCGAAAGTATTGGAGATATCCCATGAGTGCGCCGACAATTTCATTCGAGTTCTTCCCGCCACATTCGCTGGACGGTTCTTTCCGTCTCTGGGACACGGTGCACGCGCTGGCGCATCTGAACCCGTCGTTTGTTTCCGTCACCTACGGCGCTGGCGGCACCACACGCGAATTGACCCACGAGGCGGTCCGCACCATCGGCGCGCACACCGGACTCGACGTGGCCGCACACCTGACGTGCGTCGATGCGACCCGCGAAGAAACGCTCGACATCGCGCGGCGGTATCGCGAGGCCGGTGTCTCCCGGATTGTGGCGTTGCGGGGCGATCCGCCCAAGGGTGGCGGTGCGTTCGCGCCCAATCCCGACGGGTTCACCGACAGCGTCGAACTGGTCACCGCCCTTGCCGAAACCGGCGACTTCGAGATCACCGTCGGTGCCTATCCCGACCCGCATCCCGAGGCATCATCGGACACCAGCGACATCGACTGGCTCAAGCGCAAGATCGACGCTGGCGCGACCAACGCGATCACCCAATTCTTCTTCAACACCGATACCTTCTTCCGCTTCCGTGACCGCTGCGTCGCCGCCGGCATCGACGCGCCGATCCTTCCGGGTATCCTGCCGATCGAAAACTGGGACGGCGTCAAGCGGTTCGCTGCCCGGTGCGGCGCGCCGATCCCCGACAAGCTGGATCAGGATTTCGAGATCGCGAAGCGCGACGGACGCGAGGATCTGCTTGCCACCGTCGTGTGCACCGCGCTTTGCACCCGGCTTCTGGAAGGCGGCGTCGATCACCTTCATTTCTATACGCTGAACAAGCCGGGCCTGACGCGGGATGTCATTCACGCCCTCGGCCTTGCCCCCGACGCGGCGCTGGAGAAGGTGGCCTAGGCAAATCCGCCGCCTGTGAATAACCGCTTGCGCCGGTGGCGTTGGCGGCTAGCTTCGCTCGGATGAACGACATTACCTATGGTTCGGTCGACAAGGACACGGCGCTGTCGATGTCCGGCCTTGAATTCGCGCAGCGCCTGCTGTCGGGCGCCCTGCCCGCGCCGTCGATGGCGCGGACTGCCAACATCGGCATTTCGCTGGTCGAGGAGGGCCGCGTCGTATTTCGCGGCGCCCCGACCGAGGACCACCTGAACCCTGTGGGCACGACGCACGGCGGCTGGTTCGGCACCATTCTCGATTCCGCGCTCGGTTGCGCCGTCTTGACGATCGTGCCGCAGGGGTCGGTCTATACGACGTTGGAATACAAGATAAATCTGGTGCGCGGCATCGCCCCCGGCACGGTCGTTCTGGCCGACGCGCGGATCGACCACGCCGGTCGCTCGACCGCTGTCGCCACCGGCGAGATACGCGGCGAATCCGATGGCAGGCTTTACGCCACCGGCTCGACCACCTGTCTGATCATGAAGCTTGGCTGATCAATACGGGTTCTTGGGTTCGCGATCCTGCGACAACGAATTCTGGTTGCGGTGCGCCAGCGTTTCGATCGCGTCGGCGACATGAACGTCCATGATGTGGTCGTCGCCCGCCGCAACCCGGTTCTTGTGCGCCTCCAGCAGAACGTCGGTGTGGGTCGCGCCAACCGGCGGCTCGAACCGATACGACGCCAGTTCTATCAGCAGTCCTAGCGGATCCTTGAAGTAGATCGAGTTCATGAAGCCCCGGTCCTTTTCGCCGGAATGGGATATTCCGCGCTCGTCCAGCCGCTTGACCGATTGCCAGTAGAGCGACTGGCTGACCGCAAAAGCGATGTGATGCACGCAGCCCGCATCGGTCGGCGTGCGTCGTCCATCGACCGGCCGGTTCTCGTTCGTGAAGATCGTGATCAGGCGACCGTCACCGGGATCGAAATACAAATGGCCCTCGTTCGGATCGTCGAGGTTGGGTTGTTCAAACACGAACGGCATCCCCAGAACGCCCTCCCAGAAGTCGATGGATGTCTGACGATCGGCACCCATGATCGTGATGTGGTGGACGCCCTGAACCTGTAACTTTCGCATCTGGTCTCCCTCGTCTGGAGTTAATCAAAGGCGCCGAAATCGGAACAGCCCGACGCTGGCCTTCAACGCCACCATATCACTCCATCGACCCTCTGCGCACGACTGGAAAATGTCGCGGACGCGGAATTCAGGACACCTGCTTCAGCCGGGGCCGGGTCTCCTGCCAGTCCTCAAGCGCGCTGGAGTGAATGACTTCCGAAGCATCGCGCCCGACGATGCGCTTCTTGCGGGCCAGAAAATACTTGCCCCACCCACGCAACGTGCCGACCGACGGCGCTTTCGGATCGGTCGGAAACCGTTGCCGCCAGCCCGGTGGCAGCGGAAGCTGGCAGCCCTCGATTTTCTCCAGCATCCAGACCAGCGGAATGTTCGACAACGGCCGCGCGGCATGAAAGCCGCTCAATTGACCGCCGACGTCGCCGTGGCTGCCGCGAAACCACATCTGTTCGACGTCACCGTCAAAACCGGGCGGACATTCCCAAAGCACCGGCATGAACGCCTCGCGCGTTTCGTTCAGCGCAAGTGCATGAAATCCATGGCGGATCGAGGGTCCAAGCTCGTGGCTGTGAAACGAATGCTTGACGTCGGCCCATTTCCAGACGAACGGCGCGCGAAAGCCCAGCGCCTTGACGGTATCGAACACGCCGACCATCTCGATCGGGGTATCGTGGTGACAATAAGCGTCGGCAAATCGGGTTCTGACCGCCGGGTCGGTTTCAAGCTGATAGTGGCGATAGGCTTCGCGGACGTTGCGCTCGGTCGCGTGAACGCCCTGCAAGAGACCGACCATGTCGATCACACCGGCGAGCGAACGCACGGCAAAGGCTCCGCGCGAATAACCGATCAGGAATATCCGATCGCCGGGGCGATAGTGACTGGCCAGCCAGCCATACGCGCGCTGGATCTGGCGGTTGATGCCGCGCCCCTCGATCACGTCCAGCGTTGCCCACCAATCCGACCATTGCACGCCCGCTTCGTATAAAAGCGCGATGTGGTGGGTCTTGGCGGATTCCGCCAGGCATTTGTAGATCAGGCCGACATTGGTCTCGCAGCCCTCGTCGAGCGTCGACATCGTGCCATCCAGTATGATGACACGGCTGACACTCTGGCGCGTGTGCTGGGGAACCGACCGCGAAGTGCGCCGGAAAAAGCCGAGCAGGCCCTTTATGTGTTCATTCAGCTGGAACATTGGCCGTTTGCAGCATCCGCCAGACCCGTTCGGGCGTGAATGGCATCTGAACCTCGTCTATTCCCAGTTCGGCCACCGCGTCGGCGACGGCATTGGCGATGGCGGCAAGCGCGCCGACGGTTCCGGCTTCGCCGCAGCCTTTCATGCCCATGGGGTTGGTGGGCGACGGCACTGGTTCTGTCGTGAAACCGATCATGGGCAAATCGTAGGCACGCGGCATCGCATAGTCCATGAAACTCGCCGTGATTAGCTGGCCTTCCGCGTCGTAGACGACCCGCTCCGTCAGGGCCTGTCCGATGCCTTGCGAAACCCCCCCGTGAACCTGGCCTTCGGCCAGCATCGGGTTGATAAGGTTCCCGAAATCGTCGGTCACGTTATATCGCTCGACCTTGACCACACCGGTGTCGGGGTCGATCTCGATCTCGGCGACATGGGCGCCGTTGGGGAACGAGCGCGCATCCAGCTTGATGCGTTCTTCAAAGCTAAGCAGGTCCTCTCGACCGTCATCGCGCGCCATTGCCGCGACCTCGATCATCGTCGGCGTTTCGTTCGAGCCGGGGATGCGGAACCGCTCATCGTCGAAGTCCACGTCCTTGCTGTCCAGCTTGTCGCCAAGATACGCGGCAAAGGCTTTACGCATCGTTGAGATGGTCGCCAGCGTCGCGGTGTTCTGAACCGTGACAGAGCGCGAGCCGCCGGTTCCGCCGCCGACCTTCACCAGATCGCTGTCGCCCTGCACGATGCGGATCGCCTCGACCGGGATGCCGGTCTGGTCCGACAGGAAGGTCGCATAGACCGTTTCGTGCCCTTGACCGTTCGATTGGGTGCCGACGAACAGGCTGACGGTGCCATCGTCGTTGAAGGCGATCCTGGCGGTTTCGTCCGGGTCGCCGAGAATGGATTCGATGTAATAGCAAAGTCCCAGCCCGCGCAATTTGCCGTTCGCTGCCGATGCCCGGCGTCTGGCCGCGAACCCTTCGCGGTCGCATTCGGCCTCGACGCGCGCCAGAACCCGGTGGAAATCGCCGGTGTCGTAGGCCGCAGAGATCGCGGTCTGATACGGCATGGCGCTGGCGGGAATGAAGTTCTTGCGCCGCAACTCCCACGGATCGACGCCCAGCACCCGCGCCGCATTGTCCATAGACCGCTCCAGCGCAAAGATCGCCTCGGGTCGCCCGGCACCGCGATAGGCATCGACCTGCGTGGTGTTGGTGAAAATGCCGCGCGTTCTGAGCGCGACGTGCTGCACGTCGTAAACACCGCTCGCCACCTTGGAAAACAGCGTCGTCTGGATCGGTTGGGCGAACTGCGAATTGTAGGCCCCGAGATTGCACAGCGTATCGACGCGGTAAGCGATCAGCCGGTGGTCGGCATCGAAGGCCAGTTCGGTTTCCGAGACCAGATCGCGCCCGGCGTTGTCCGACAGCATCGCCTCCGTGCGCTCGCTGATCCACTGCACTGGCCGCCCCAGCACCTTGGTCGCCGCGGCGCAGGCGAAATATTCGGGGTAATCCATCCCCTTCATGCCAAATCCGCCGCCGACATCGGGATTGGTGACGTGAATGGCGTCCCTCGGCAGACCGAAACACGCTGCAAGCTGGTCCTTCGTGCTCCACACCCCTTGCCCGCCAAAGGCAAAGTGCAGCCGCGCGCCATCCCAATCGGCGATGCACCCGCGCGGCTCCATCGAATTGACGATGATGCGGTTGTCCTCGACACGCGTCCTGACCACGTGCGCTGCACCCTCGATCGCCTTCGCGGTCGAGTCCACTTCGCCCATCCCCCAGTCGAAGGCGACGTTGTCGGGGGCGCTGTCGTGCAATGGCTCGCCGCCCGGCGCGACGTCGATCTTGGCGGGCAACGCCTCGATATCGGCAAAGATCGCATCGGCCGCGTCGCGCGCGTTGGCAACGCTGTCGGCGACGATGATTGCCATCGGTTCGCCGACAAAGCGCACGCGGTCCCGGGCCAGGATCAATCGCGATGTCGCGGCACCGCGGCTGCCGTCCCGGTTCTTGACCAGCGTGGCATTCAGTTCGTGAGTTAATCCCATCGCTTCAAGGTCTTGCGCCGCCAGCGCAAGGGCGACGCCCGGCATTTCGCGCACCTCCGACAGATCAAACGGCGCGAACGTCCCGTGCGCCACCTGCGCGCGCACGAACACCGCGTGCAGCGTGCCTTCGGCCGCGATGTCGGCGATGTAGCGCCCCGCGCCGGTCAGGAACCGCTCGTCCTCAAATCGGCGAACGGGCTGGGATTTGCCGAATTTTTCCAAGGGGTCTGGCTCCACTGATTACCCCCGTGACCCTAGCGGTTGAGTGTGCTCTGTCCAGACCGCTGACGCGAAAACCCTCGATGCGCGACGCCGCACCTTGGCCATCGAGCGCGCGCCGAGGTATTTGGAACAGGGTGAAAGCCCAAGTGCTTTCCCTTTCGCGCCGGCACCGCTAAATGAGGCGCGACCAATTCGGGACACGAGACGGGACGAGATGGAAAAGACATTCGACGCGAACGAAGCCGAAGCGCGGCTTTACAAGGCCTGGGAAGATGCGGGGGCGTTTCGCGCCGGTGCAAACGCGCGCGACGGTGCCGAGACGTTCTCGATCATGATCCCGCCTCCGAACGTCACCGGATCGCTGCACATGGGGCACGCCTTCAACAACACGTTGCAGGACATTCTGGTGCGCTGGCACCGGATGCGCGGCCACGACACGTTGTGGCAACCGGGGCAGGACCACGCGGGTATCGCCACGCAGATGGTCGTCGAGCGCGAGTTGGCCGAGACCCAGCAACCCGGACGCCGCGCAATGGGGCGCGACGCGTTCGTCGCCAAGGTCTGGGAGCAAAAGCAGAAATCCGGCGACACGATCATCAATCAGTTGAAGCGGCTTGGCGCGTCCTGTGACTGGTCGCGCACCGCCTTCACGATGTCCGGCGCCCCCGGAGCGCCCGCGGGCGAGGACGGCAATTTCCACGACGCCGTCATCAAGGTCTTCGTCGACATGTACGAAAAGGGCCTGATCTATCGCGGCAAGCGGCTGGTCAACTGGGACCCGCATTTCGAGACCGCGATTTCCGATCTGGAAGTCGAGAACATCGAAGTCGACGGCCATATGTGGCACTTCAAATACCCGCTGGCGGCCAAGGAAAACGGCGAACGCGAGACCTATACCTATGTCGAGAAGGACGAGGACGGGAATGTGCTGTTCACCGAGGAGCGCGACTGGATCTCGATCGCCACGACCCGGCCCGAAACCATGCTGGGCGATGGCGCTGTGGCGGTGCATCCGTCGGATCAGCGTTATGCCTCGATCGTCGGGAAATTCTGCGAAATCCCGGTCGGGCCGAAACAGCATCGCCGCCTGATCCCGATCATCACCGATGACTACCCGGACCCGACATTCGGCTCCGGCGCGGTCAAGATCACCGGCGCGCACGATTTCAACGACTATCAGGTGGCCCGGCGCAACGACATCCCGATGTATCGGCTGATGGACACCAAGGCGTCCATGCGCGACGACGGCGCGCCTTATGCCGAGGATGCCGCCATCGCGCTGGCCGCCGCGCGCGGCGAACGGGCGCTATCCGAAGCCGAAGCCGACGCGCTGAACCTTGTTCCCGACGATTTGCGCGGGCTCGACCGGTTCGAGGCGCGCAAGGCGGTGGTCGAGCAGATCACCGACGAGGGCCTCGCCGTCACCGTGCCGGGCGATCCCGAGGACAGCGACGGCAATGTCTGCCTTGATCCCGGCGAGAAGCCGTTCGTCGAGACCAAGAAGATCATGCAGCCGTTCGGCGACCGCTCGAAAGTCGTGATCGAGCCGATGCTGACCGATCAGTGGTTCGTCGATACGGATAAAATCGTCGGCCCGGCGCTGGAAGCGGTTCGCAATGGCCATACCGATATTCTGCCCGAGCAGCACAAGAAGGTCTATTTCCAGTGGCTTGAGAATATCGAGCCGTGGTGCATCTCGAGGCAGTTGTGGTGGGGGCACCAGATCCCGGTCTGGTATGGCTTCGATCTTACCGGCGAAGGCTTTAGCGACGACGAAGGCGACGGGGCGCTCGATGAGGCCGAATTGATGCGCCTGCTGTCGGATCAGTCGCTGATGCTCGGCGATGAACGCCATCACGCAGGGGCGGATTTCAACGCCGTTGCAGGTCAGTTTTCGGACGTTCTGGCCGACCTCCCGACCCCGCTTCACCATTCGCGGGTCGTCGAGGTTGCGGACCGCGCCGAGGCTATCGACACGATTGCGGCGTCACTGGCCGATTACAACGTCAATCAGGACCCGACGCATCTGGTCTATCCGGTCTGGCGCGACCCCGACGTCCTCGACACATGGTTCTCCTCCGGTCTCTGGCCCATCGGCACGCTTGGCTGGCCCGAGGACACGCCTGAGCTTCGCAAGTATTTCCCGACCTCCGTTCTTGTCACCGGTTTCGACATCATCTTCTTCTGGGTTGCGCGCATGATGATGATGCAATTCGCAGTCGTAAGGCAGAAACCTTTCGATACGGTTTATGTCCATGCCCTCGTGCGCGACGAGAAGGGCAAGAAGATGTCGAAATCGCTCGGCAACGTGCTCGACCCGCTGGAATTGATCGACCAATACGGTGCCGACGCGGTGCGCTTCACGCTGACCTCGATGGCGGCAATGGGGCGCGACCTGAAGCTCTCGACCCAGCGGATCGCGGGCTATCGCAACTTCACCACCAAGCTCTGGAACGCGGCGCGTTTTGCCGAGTTGAACGGCGTCTTTCAGGCACCGACGCAATACCGACGTCATACCGACGCGAAACAGACCGCAAACAGATGGATCATCGGCGAAGTCGCCAAGACCCGCGTGGCGGTCGACGAAGCCCTCGCCGCGTTCCGTTTCAACGACGCCGCAAGCACGCTTTACGCGTTCACCTACACCTATTGCGATTGGTATCTGGAGTTCTCGAAACCGCTCTTTGATACCGACGCCGCCGACGAAACCCGCGCCGTCATGGGCTGGGCGCTCGACCAGTTATTGATCATGCTGCACCCCTTCATGCCGTTCGTTTCCGAAGAGATCTGGAGCCTGTCTGGCGCGCGCGACACCATGCTGATACACGCCGACTGGCCGCAATATGGCACTGAAATCGTTGACGAAAGCGCCGCGTCCGAAATGGGCTGGGTGCGCGACGTCATCGAAAAGGTCCGCTCGATCCGGGGCGAAATGAACGTGCCGAAGTCGCTGAAAGCGCCGCTTCTGAAACTGTCGCTCGACACCGCCGGTGAAGCCGCCTGGGCGCGCAACGAAACGCTGATCCTGAACGACCGCGAAGCCGGTATCGAAAGCCTCACCGCCGCTACCACCGCCCCCAAGGGTGCCGCGACAATCGCGGTCGAAGGCGGAACCTTCGCGTTGCCGCTTGCCGGGCTGATTGATGTGGCTGCCGAACGGGCACGGCTAGAGCGTTCACTTGGGAAACTTGGCAAAGAACTCAATGGCTTGCGCGGCAGACTTAACAACCCGAAATTCGTTGATAGCGCGCCCGATGATGTGATCGCCGAAACCCGCGAGAACCTCGTCGCACGCGAAGCGGAAGAGGCAAAGTTGAAGGTCGCGCTCGACCGTCTGGCCGAGGTCGCATAGGGCCACCGAAATTTCCCGTGCCGCTTGTTTTGCCGGGGCACTTTGTGCTTGTGTCACAGCATGAACCGACCCCGCCTGACCCCCCTGGCAGAGAGCCTGCCCTCGACGGTTCCCTTCGTTGGACCCGAAGCCAGCGAACGGCAGCGTGGGCGGGGCTTCGTGGCGCGACTCGGGGCCAACGAAAACGTCTTTGGCCCTTCGCCCAAGGCCATCGCCGCCATGAAAATCGCCGCGTCCGAGGCCTGGATGTATGGCGACCCCGAGAACCACGATCTGCGACAGGCGCTGGCCTCGCACCACGGCGTGGATATGGACGAGGTCGTCGTCGGCGAGGGGATCGACGCGCTTCTGGGCTATCTCGTGCGCCTTTATGTCGGACCGGGCGACGCGGTGGTCACCTCTGACGGGGCCTATCCGACGTTCAATTTTCACGTGGCCGGTTTTGGCGGAACCATCACCACCGTTCCGTTTCGCGACGACAAGGAAGATCCAGTGGCGCTTCTGAAAGCCGCCAGCGAAACGTCCGCCAAGCTGATCTACCTTGCCAATCCCGACAACCCGATGGGCAGCCACCACGCCGCGCCCGTGATCGACGACATGATCGCCGATCTGCCGGTCGGCTGCATGCTGGTGCTGGACGAGGCCTATGTCGAACTTGCGCCCGACGGCACCGCGCCCCTGATCGACACCACGAACCCGCAGGTCATCCGGATGCGCACGTTTTCAAAGGCTTATGGGCTCGCGGGATGCCGCGTCGCCTATGCCATCGGCGAGCGCGACGTGATCCGGGGGTTCGACAAGGTGCGCAATCATTTCGGGGTAAACCGGATCGCGCAGGCGGCGGCATTGGCGGCGCTGGCGGATACCGAGTGGTATGAAACCGTGCGCTCTGAAGTATCGCAGGCGCGCAACCGCATCGCCGAAATCGCCACGGACAACGGGCTCACCCCCCTGGCGTCCGCGACGAATTTCGTGACCATCGACTGTGCGCGAGACGCGGCATTCGCCAAGGCCGTGCTGGCAGAACTGATGGCGCGGGACATCTTCGTGCGCATGCCATTCGCCGCGCCCGGCAACAGATGTATCCGCATCAGTTGCGGCACAAAAGCCGATCTCGATCGGTTCGCCGCGGCACTTCCGCTTGCGCTGAAAGCGGCCGCGAACACTGTTTGAGCCACTGCGACTTTCGGTCCGATTGCCTGAATCTGGTGGAAATAGCGCGCGATCGGGATATTCTCTCATAGTGAACCGCGTCCAGCACCGATATTTTCATGGCTCCGAATTACACAAATGCATTCCTCGTCTCGGCATTCGTGCTGATGTTCATAGCCCTCTTCACCGTCTGGGCGCTGTGGGGCCTGATCGTTGCCGGGCTCGTCGGATTGATCGCGGATCGGCTGATGAGCGTCGATTTTCGCGGCGATTCAAAGACCTAGGTTCAGACCTCAAGCCTTGGCGGCAATGACGCCTGCGGCAGCCGACACGCCACCGGCCTGATGCGCAATACCGACCGCGTTCATTCCAGCCTCGATGACACCAAGAGCGCCCAGGATCATGTGCGCGTTGACGTGCCCCATGTGGCCGATGCGGAAGAAATTGTCGGTCGGCGGCATATCGAGACCGATTCCAAGCGTCAGCCCGGCATTCGCCTCGACCCAGTTGCGAAGCTCGGTGCCCTTGGCGGACCCTGCGTTCACCGTCGTCACCGCGTGCGAGCGTTGCGCTGGGTTAGCCACGTTCAGTCGAAGCGGACCCGCCTGCCCCCAATGATCGACCGCCGCCCAGACTGCCGCAGCCAAGGTACTATGACGCGCCCACACGGCCGCGCGACCTTCCTCGGCGATCATGTCGAGGGCCTCGCGCAGACCATAAAGGTGATGGGTCGGCGCGGTCCCGTCGAAATACTGCGAGAACCACGCCGGCGCGATGCGCGGTCGCCAATCCCAGTAATGCGTCACGCAATCCGCCGTATCGCGCGCCCGCTCCGCGCGTTCGTTGAAGAACACGAAACCGATGCCGGGTGGCGTCATCAGCCCCTTCTGCGAGGCGGTGAGCATGACGTCGGCCCCAAGCGCGTCCATCTCGAAGGCATCGCATCCAAACGAGGCGATGCAATCCACCATCAGCAATGCCCCATGCCCGGCGCCATCTATCGCTGCCCGGACGGCGGCGACATCGTTCAGCACGCTGGTTGAGGTATCGACGTGCACCATCAGCACCGCCTTGATCCGGCCCTCGCTATCTGCGGACAACGCATCGTGAACCTGCCGGGGATCGACGGTCGATTGCAGCCCGAAATCAATCGTCCGGGTTTTGACGCGAAGTCCCTCGGCAATCTCGCCCCAGCCGATGGCGAAGCGTCCGGTCGCCAGGATCAGGACTTCGTCGCCGCGCGACAGCGTGTTCGACAGTGCGGCTTCCCACACGCCGTGACCATTGGCGATATAGATTGCCGCGTCGCCATCGGTGCCGGCAAGCGCCTTGAGATCGCTGACGATGCCGGGCACCATCTGAGGCAGTTCGCCGTGATATATGTTCGGCGCGGCGCGGTGCATCGCGCGCAATACCCTGTCGGGCATGACCGATGGACCGGGAATTGCTAGATAGTGACGTCCGTGACCCAAACTCATAATACGCTCCGCATCAGGTTCGGTCCTCTGCTAGAACGCCGCTCGGTCGGGGTCAATCGCCGCTTGATCGCCGCCCGCGCCCGGCTTGTGCAGGACCTGCACGCGGGCTAGGTAACTGCGACTTGCAGCGCCCCGGTGCCGCCTTACCAGACGAGACCGCGTGACAGCCCAGACGTCCCCAGATGCAACGCCAAGGTCGGCGGAAACCCCGCTTATCCGTTGGATGTGGCGCGATTATCTGCGCCCGCAACGGGTCGCGGTGTTTGCGGCGTTGCTGCTGATGGCGCTGGAAGGGTCGATGCTGGGCGCGCTCAGCTACATCGTGCAACCGATGTTCGACCGGGTGTTCATCGCCGGAGACCGCGACGCGGTATACTGGGTCGCGCTGGCTGTCGGCAGCATTTTCGTCGTGCGCGCCTTTTCGGCCTTCGGACACCGCGTTCTGATGCAGGGCGCGGGGCTGCGGATCATTGCGGCGATGCAGCAGGATATGCTTGCACATCTGCTGACGCTCGACAGCGCGTTCTTCCAATCGAACCCGCCCGGAACCCTGATCGAACGGGTCCGCGGAGACACCACGAAAGCAAATACCATCTGGGCCCAGATCCTCAGCGCCGCCACGCGCGATTTCATCAGTCTGGTGGCGCTGCTGGCGGTGGCGATTTCGGTCGACGCGGTCTGGACATTGATCGCGGTCGCCGGAACGCCGCTTCTGCTTGGGCCGGTTCTTGTGCTTCAGCGCAAGGTCCGCAAGGCAGCAACCCTCTCGCGGGTCGCGGCGGGGCGCGTGTCGACGCGTCTGGACGAGGTTTTCCACGGCATCAACACGATCAAGCTCAACGTCAGCGAGGTGCGCGAGCGCAAGCGTTTTGGCGATACGGTTGGCACGTTTCTGCATCAGGAGATGAAAGCCCGCGTCCGCCTAGCCGGGATACCCGCGATGACCGATCTGGTCGCCGCGATCGGATTTGCCGGCGTGCTTGTCTATGGCGGCAATCAGATCATCGACGGTGACAAGACGGTCGGCGAATTCATGTCGTTCTTCACGGCGATGGGGCTGATATTCTCGCCATTGCGCAGCGTCGCCAACGTCTCGGGTGCATGGCAGACAGCCCGCGTCAGTCTCGACCGTATCCAGTCGGTGTTCCGGATAACTCCGACGATCATCTCGCCTGCAAGCGCCACCACGCTGCCCGAGAACCCGGCCAACGCCGATATCGTGTTCGAAGATGTCGTTGTCGAATATGGCAGCGAACCGGCACTTGCGGGGGCGACGTTTACCGCGACGGCGGGTCAGACGACGGCGCTGGTTGGTGCATCCGGTGCGGGAAAATCGACCATTTTCAATACGCTGACGCGCCTTGTTGATCCGAACTCCGGGCTGATCACCGTGGGCGGTATCGACACACGCCAACTCGGCCTCGCTGACTTGCGCGCGCTGTTCTCGGTGGTGACGCAGGATGCGCCGATGTTCGACGACAGCCTGCGCGACAATATCATCCTGAACACCCCAAACGTCACCGACGCCAGCCTCGCCGCCGCTGTCGAAGCCGCGCATCTGACGGAGTTCATCGACAGCCTTCCCGACGGTCTGGCAACCCAGGTCGGCCCGCGCGGCTCTGCCCTGTCTGGCGGTCAGCGCCAGCGCGTCGCCATCGCCCGTGCCGTCCTCAGGAACGCGCCGATCCTGTTGCTGGACGAGGCGACGTCGGCGCTGGATGCGCAGTCAGAAAAGCGGGTTCAGGAAGCACTCGATCATTTGTCCGAAGGGCGCACGACCCTTGTGATCGCGCACCGATTGTCGACCATCCGGCGTGCCGACCGCATTGTCGTCATGGAGTCAGGTCGCGTCATAGATCAGGGCCGCCACGACGAACTTCTGGAGCGCGGCGGCGTCTATGCAATGCTCCACCAGCTTCAGTTCTCCGAAGACTGAGACCGCCGGGCATAATCCGCCCTCAAGCGATCCGGCGAAACACCGGCAAAGTATCGCGCCAATGTCCACAGATTGCCGACGCTGCGCCGGGTCCAGCCGTCGGTTATATAGCGTTCCGGCGAGGTTCGGGCATCCGCACTCAATACCTGCAAGTTTCCTTTCAGGCGACGCGCCAGTGCGACATCTTCCATAAGCGGCAATTCAGGCACCCCGCCCAGTTCGAGCAGCAGATCGCGCCGGATCAACAGCCCCTGGTCGCCGTAGGGAAGGCCCAGAAACCGCGACCGAAGATTTGCGCCCGTCGCGATCAGCAATGGCGCGAACCCTTCGGCGCGAAACCGCAACCGAAAGTAGCCGGCCTTGCGCGGCTGGGTTTCCGTATGCGCGAGCACGATCTCGCTCCAGCCCGGCGACAGGTGCGTGTCGCTATGTAAAATGAGAAGCCACTGACCCGTCGCCGCCTCCACACCGCGCGCGATCTGACCGCCCCGTCCGGCAGCGCCTTCGACAATGATCGCCCCCAACTCGCGGGCCACATCGCAAGTGGCATCCTGCGAGCCTCCATCCGATATCACCATGTCGCGCACCAATCCCGACGTGACGCCTTCCAGCAGCGTCGCTGCGGTCGCCGGCAAAGCCTCGGCGGCGTTCAAAGTCGGGATCACGATGGACACTGGCGCGGGCATGGGATGAAGTCCCCCTTTGGTCGGCCTATATAGGCCCCATCGTCGCAAGGAGGCCAGCATGGGCGCGCGCAGGGTTTATCGCATCACCGGGGACGAGCGCATCGACTTTCTCCAGAACCTCGTCACCAACGATGTGAACAAGGTGACGGACGGGCTGGTGTGGACGGCGTTGCTGACGCCGCAAGGGAAATACCTGGCGGATTTCTTTCTGGTCCCGGATGGCGACGCGCTTCTGGTCGATGTCGATGCGGGACTGGCCGATGGTTTGGCGCAAAGGCTGGCGATGTATCGTCTGCGCGCGAAAGTGGCGATCGAGCCGACGGACATTGCAGTCTCACGCGGCACCGGCCCGACACCCGAAGGTGCCTTCGTCGATCCGCGCCATCCGTCGCTTGGCTGGCGGGCCTATGACGGGCGAGCGGGCAACCAAGCTGACTGGACGGCACTTCGCGTCGCCGCCTGCGTCCCCGAAAGCGGGATCGAGCTCATTGCCAACGAAACCTACCCGCTAGAGGCCCGGTTCGCGCAGCTTCACGGCGTCGATTTCAAGAAGGGGTGCTATGTCGGCCAGGAAGTGACAGCCCGGATGAAGCACAAGACCGAACTGAAAAAGGGCCTTCGGACCGTTCGCGTCCAAGGCGATGCGCCCGTCGGGACCGACATTCAGACCGACGACGGCAAGTCCGCTGGGACACTTTATTCGCAGTCCAACGGGCAAGGCATTGCCTATCTGCGATTCGACCGCGCCACCGGAGCTATGTCGGCGGGCAACGCGAAAATCACGCTCGACGACTGAGTAGCCTCAGGCGCGTTCGGCGTATTCCATGGTTTCGGTGTTGACGATCACGTCCTCGTCCTGCCCGACAAAGGGCGGCACCATTATCTTGACGCCGCAATCCAGAATCGCGGGTTTGAAGCTGTTGGCCGCAGTCTGACCCTTCACCACCGGCTCTGTCTCAACGATCCTGCACGTCACTTTTTGCGGCAGGGTCGCGCTCAAGGCTTCGCTTTCGTGGTATTCGATGTGAATCGTCATGCCGTCCTGAAGAAACGGTCGCCGCTCTCCCAGAATCTCGGCAGGCAGTTCGATCTGCTCATAGGTCTCGCTGTCCATGAAAACCAGCATGCCATCGCTTTCGTACAGGAATTGCTGGTCCTTTTGGTCCAGCCGAACCTTCTCGACCTTGTCGGCGGAGCGAAATCGTTCATTCAGTTTGGAACCATTTCGCAGGTTACGGAGTTCAACCTGTGCGAAGGCGCCGCCCTTACCGGGTTTCACGTGGTCGACCTTGACCGCAGCCCAAAGTCCGCCGTTGTGCTCCAGCACGTTGCCGGGGCGAATCTCGTTACCGTTGATTTTGGGCATCTAAAGTTACCGTGCGTAAATGTTGATCGAAATGGTTTTTCCCCTATATTGCAGCCAGAAGTCGCTGACAAGGCGACAAAAACAATGGGGTGAAGGCGACGAGGTATGCATCCGACGCATACCTGCCATTCCAAAATAGACTGCCTAAAGTGGTGCCCGACCCTGCATAAGGGGCGTCACGCCAAAGAAACGCAAGAGCAAAAACAAAGGACACAGAATGGCTGACTTTGTAGACAGTACAGCATTTAACCACGAGCAGGGTAACCGAGCGCGGAAGCTGTTTGCTGCCGTGGTTCTTGCTGCGCTGGATGACGCCATTGCCGATGACAAGAAATACGGCAACGGCCCCGAGCAGATCGCCCGCTGGGCACGTTCGCGCGATGGACGCGAAGTGCTGAGTTGTGCGGGCATCGACCCCAACGAGCGGGTCGTTAACGGACTTATGGAATTCGTTTCCAAAGGCGTGCGCACCTCTGTCGCGCTCAGCCGTGAAGAAAGCGAACGCCGCCACGCCGCCGAGCAGGCCAAAGCCGCCTGATCACCTCTTACGGCGACATGAAAAAACGCGTCCCTTGGGGCGCGTTTTTCTATTTCAGAGTCAGTTCAGAGAAACGTCCTTAAAAAGGCACATCACCGGCGGTTGCGGCGGCAGTAACGAATTTCGCGACGACCTTCTTGTCACCGGCCTTGTCGAACGCGATGTCAAGCTTGTCGCCCTCGATCGCAGTCACCGAGCCGTAGCCGAATTTTTGATGAAACACCCGGTCGCCGGTCGTGAACGCCGAGACCGCGTCCATGTCGATGATCATGTTGCGCGC
>JBBKWG010000235.1:0-2936 GCA_037968835.1 Paracoccaceae bacterium | reverse complement strand
TGTTCGACGATCTGGGCACGCGGGCACAATCCATTACCGTGACGGATGTCGACGGCAACTCAGAGGTGTCCCCGTGACCATCACGTCATTTGACGCCGCACTTTACGCTGGCGCGCTTTTTGTCCTGTTTCTGACGCCCGGTCCGGTCTGGGTTGCACTGACCGCGCGCGCGCTTTCGGGCGGATTCCACGCTGCATGGCCGCTTGCGCTTGGCGTCGTAATCGGCGACGTGCTCTGGCCGCTTCTCGCCATCCTTGGCGTAACCTGGATCGTATCGGTTTTCGCCGGTTTCATGTCGGCGCTTCGATGGGTTGCCTGCCTGACGTTTCTGGCGATGGGCATCCTCATCATCCGAAACGCCGACAAAACCATCGCCACCGACAGCCGTCTGACTCGTCCGGGAATGTGGGCGGGCTTCATGGCCGGGGTTGCGGTCATTCTGGGCAATCCAAAGGCCATCCTGTTCTACATGGGCGTCCTGCCGGGATTCTTTGACCTGACCCGCCTCACGTGGCTCGATATCGCGGTGATCTGTTTCCTGTCGCTGATCGTGCCGCTCATTGGAAATCTGTTTCTGGCGCTTTTCATCGACCGCGCGCGACGATTGCTGACGTCGCCGAACGCGCTCAGACGCACGAACTTGACCGCCGGTATTTTATTGATCCTTGTCGGTGTCATCATCCCGTTCACCTGACACCGAAACGCAAAAAGGCCGCACCTTTCAAGGAGCGGCCCTGTTCACATCATATCGAGCGATTACATTTCCTGAATGGTGCGCACAGTCTTGTCGGCAAAGCCATTCAGAAGCGCGACATAGAAATCGTCCATGCCTGGAAGGATGTAGTATCCCGGACCGGCCGGAAATTCTCCGGTTTGCGCGTCTATGATGACCTTGAAGCTGTCGACCACGCTAGGCTCGCCTTGCTCACGGACGTAAACCCAGCCTTCGATGTGGTTGAATTCACCTTCGCCGGTCAGAATCGTCGAGCCACTCAGGCTCACGTCGCTCAGGCGAATTTTCACATCATATCCGTCGCCCGACTGCATCGGAGCGATCCATTCCGCCAGAACGGTTTCGAGATCGGACTCAATCTGTGGCCAGTACTCCAGCGCATTGGCGTTTCCGGCGTCTTCCAGTTCGACGATCACATCGGCTTCAGCAATCGTCTTGTCCTGTGCGGCAGCAAAGCCGGCAAAACCGACGGCGGCACAGGTCGCGAGTGTCATAAGGCGTTTCATCGTACAACTCCTGTTTTGGGCCCGGTTCGGGTTTCCCCACGGGCATCGGAATTGAAAGCACTGGCGCCGCCATTTTGTTCCACTCATGTTAAATTTGGCACACGGATTCCCGGCGGTATACCGCCAGTGCTTGAAATATTGCCAGCCCGTGACGGACGGAAGTCAAACCACCAAATATTGTGCCCAAGGCGTGACAATCCCCCCGAAAACGCCTATAAAATGTGGAAAATAACAAGGATACCCGGCATGGCAGACGCCGCTGAAGCGCGCGAAGAATATGGCGCTGATTCCATCAAAGTTCTCAGGGGGTTAGAAGCGGTCCGCAAGCGCCCCGGAATGTATATCGGAGACACGGACGATGGCTCGGGACTGCACCACATGGTGTACGAGGTCGTGGACAACGGAATTGACGAGGCTTTGGCCGGTCACGCCGACCGCGTAACTGTAACAATTCACGCTGACAGCTCGGTTTCGGTATCCGACAACGGTCGCGGCATTCCAACTGCAGTGCACGCCGAAGAAGGCGTGTCGGCCGCGGAAGTCATCATGACGCAGCTCCACGCGGGCGGCAAATTTGACCAGAACTCGTACAAGGTTTCCGGTGGTCTGCACGGCGTCGGCGTCTCGGTGGTGAACGCGCTGTCCGAATGGCTGGAGCTTCGCATCTGGCGCAATGGCAAGGAACACGTTGCCCGTTTCGAAGGCGGCGATACCGTCGAGCATCTGAGAGTCGTCGGCGACGCAAATGGCCGCAAGGGGACCGAGGTGCGCTTTCTCGCCTCGACGAAGACGTTCTCAAACCTCGAGTATAACTTCAAGACGCTTGAAAACCGGCTTCGCGAACTGGCGTTCCTGAACTCCGGCGTCCGCATTCTGCTGCGTGACGAACGCCCGGCCGAATCTATCGAAAGCGAGTTTTGCTACGACGGCGGTGTGCGGGAATTCGTTCGCTATCTCGATCGTCACAAGACGTCGATGATCGAGGAACCGATCTTCATCCTCGGAGAGCGCGACGGCATTATCGTCGAAGTCGCGATGTGGTGGAACGACAGCTACAACGAGATGGTGCTGCCCTTCACCAACAACATTCCACAACGCGACGGCGGCACGCACCTTGCCGGATTTCGCGGCGCGCTGACCCGCACCATGAACCTTTACGCAGGTTCTTCGGGGATCGCGAAAAAGGAAAAGATCAACTTTACCGGCGACGACGCCCGCGAGGGACTGACTTGCGTTTTGTCGGTGAAAGTCCCCGACCCAAAATTCTCGTCACAGACCAAGGACAAATTGGTGTCCTCCGAAGTGCGCCCCGCCGTCGAAGGTTTGATGAACGAGAAACTGACAGAGTGGTTCGAGGAGAATCCCGGCCCCGCCCGTCATATCATCTCAAAAGTAGTCGAAGCCGCGCTAGCCCGCGAAGCCGCCCGCAGGGCGCGCGAGATGACGCGCAAGAAATCGACGCTCGACGTCGCGTCGTTGCCCGGTAAGCTGGCCGACTGTCAGGAGAAACGCCCGGAATTCCGCGAACTTTTTCTAGTCGAGGGCGACAGCGCTGGTGGTTCTGCAAAGCAGGGCCGGTCGCGCAACAATCAGGCAGTGCTGCCCTTGCGCGGAAAAATCCTGAACGTCGAGCGTGCCCGCTTTGATCGGATGCTCGGCAGTCAGGAAATCGGCACGCTCATCACCGCGCTCGGAAC
>JBBKWG010000234.1:0-14893 GCA_037968835.1 Paracoccaceae bacterium | reverse complement strand
ACGGTTATATTCGAGGAAAGCAGGCATGAGACCCACGGCAAGCGCGACACCGACCCGGCGCATCATACTAATTGCGGCGGTGGGACTTGGCATTTCGGCCTGCGGCGGCGGATCGGGTGGAAGCGGCACCGGCACGCCACCGTTGTCACAGTCCTTGCCACCGGGTGTCGCTGCGCGCGAGTCATTGTTCGATGCGGCATCCGGACGACTTTCCGCCCGCTCCAACACGGCCTTCGTCGCTCCGTTCATCGAAGGCATGCCATCGGACGGCACCGCCACTTACGAAGGCATTCTGTTCGTCGAACTCGACACCGCTGCCTTGGCGACTGAGCTTTACGGGGTCGCGCGCGTATCGGCAGATTTTAAAGAGAGCACGATGTCGGGCGGGGTCACCAATTTTTTCGGGACAGATCGCAACGGGTCCGAAGCCCCCTATACTGGCTCTGTGGCGTTATCGAACGGCGACATCGGAGTCACTCGCCCCAACGACTTCGATCTCGACTACAATGGTTCGCTAAACGGAAACGGCGAAATCGTCCTGTTATCAGGCACGCTTGATGGCGACTTCAAAGCCGATCCAATCCGCGGCATCCTTGCCCGCGACACCAGCCCGACCGCCAACATCGGTGGCACACCAGTCACCGGTCGCCTTAGCTTAGCCGCAGAGGTCGTTCGCTAACGCGGCAGACGCTGTTCCGACGAGTTGTCATCACCGCCCAGAAACCGGGTATAGCACTGTATCGCGAACCGATCGGTCATACCCGAGATATAGTCCGACACGATCCGCGCCAGCGCCACCTCGCCGTCGGCTTCTTCGACATCCTTGCGCCATTGCTTTGGCAATTGATCCGGATTGACCAGAAAGAATGGGAACAATTCCTCGATCATGTTGGTCACTTCGCTGCGCATCTGAACCACCGATGGCGCGCGGTACATGCGCTCGAACAGAAATTGGCGGATCACCTTGAGATCCTGAAACAGCGGGTCGGAAAACCGGATGATCTGGCGGCCGGCATGGCGGATGTCAGTCGCGGAGGTCGGCTTCAGCGTGTCGAGATTCGCCTGCGCGACATTGATCACATCCTCGACCAACAATCCGAAGAAACGCCGCAGCGCTTCGTGTCTGCGCCTGTAATAGTTGAGTCCCGGATAGATTTCGTCGACCCGCGCAAAGCACCCGTCCAAAACCGGCAATTCCGCCAGATCGTCTGTCGAAAACAACTCTGCGCGCAAACCGTCGTGCAGGTCGTGATGGTTATAGGCAACGTCGTCGGAAATCGCGGCTACCTGAGCTTCGGCACTGGCATAAGTGCCCAGTTCAAGATCGTGACGCTTCTCATAGGCGGCCAGCGCCCACGGCATTTCGCCGGTCACCGGCCCGTTGTGCTTGGCGATTCCCTCCAGCGTCTCCCACGTCAGGTTCAGCCCGTCGAAATCGGCATAATGCCGTTCCAGATGGGTTACGATGCGGATTGCCTGCGCGTTGTGATCAAACCCGCCATAGGGTGCCATCAGTTGCGAAAGCGCTTCCTCGCCGGTGTGACCGAAGGGCGTGTGACCCAGATCATGCGCCAGCGCGACAGCCTCGGTCAATTCTGCGTTTAGTCCCAGGGCACCCGATATCGTGCGCGCCACTTGTGCGACTTCGATTGAATGGGTCAGCCGGGTACGGAAATAATCGCCTTCGTGCTCGATAAAAACCTGGGTCTTGTGCTTCAAGCGACGAAACGCGCTGGCATGAATAATTCGGTCGCGATCGCGCTGAAAACACGAACGAAACGTGCTTTCATCCTCGCTGTAGAGCCGTCCCCGACTTTCGTCGGGGTCCGATGCATAGCTTGCGCGCATAATTCTGCCGCTTCTTGTCCACCTGTCCCACCACCCATATATTCGCAACAGACGACAGATGTAACCGCCGGAGATCTTTGATGGACCTCAACCTGCCCCCGCGCGTCACGCCCCGAGCTTTTGCCCGGCTGGCTGAAATCAACGAAGACGCCAAAATTCCGCAGGCCCTGCGCGTCGCGGTCGAGGGAGGCGGGTGCTCGGGCTTCCAGTATGAAATCAAACTGGACTCTCCGGCGGACGACGACCTGGTTCTTGAGGCCGATGGTCAGAAAGTCGTGGTCGACAGCGTTTCGCTGCCGTTCCTGTCAAATGCCGTCATTGATTTCTCCGAAGAACTGATCGGTGCGCGTTTCGTCATCGAAAACCCGAACGCGACATCAAGTTGTGGTTGCGGCACCAGCTTTTCGATGTGACCGCCCCGGCCTGCGAACCCTGAACCAAGGAGAGCGCCGATGTTTGATCTGAAGAAAGACCCCAAGGACTTCTATCGCTTGACCATCAGCGGCAAAATCGACGACGCCTCCATGAAGCGCGGACTTGACGCATTTCTTGCTGCGGTCGACAAAGACGGAAAGTCGGATTTCCTATACGTCATTACCGATTTCGAGTTTCCGACGGCTCACGCACTGGCGGTCGAATTCCAGTATATTCCCAGACTATTCGCATCGTTGTCGAAGATCGGAAAAGTCGCACTCATCGCGGATCAATCGTGGCTGCGCAAAGCGGCCGAGATTGAAAGCATGGTGATCCCCGGTCTAACAATCGAGACATTCCGCCCCGGTCAGGAAGCCGAGGCCGAAGCATGGCTGACGGGAAAGGCCGAAGTCTGACGCGGCGCCGAAGTTTGGAATTTGCATCCCGTAAAAGGAATGCTACTCCGCACTCATGCGCATCGCGACCTTCAACATCAACGGCATAAAAGCCCGCATCGACGCATTGTCGACCTGGCTAAGCGAGAGCAATCCCGACGTTGCGCTGCTGCAAGAGATCAAGTCGGTCGACGAGACATTCCCTCGCCAGCACTTCGAAGACATGGGCTATACCGTTGAAACCCATGGCCAAAAGGGCTTCAACGGCGTTGCGATCTTTTCGAAACTGCCACTGGAAGACGTAACGCGCGGCCTGCCCGGCGACAAGGATGACGAACAGGCGCGTTGGATCGAAGCCACTGTCGTTGGCGAGAAAGCCGTGCGCGTTTGCGGGCTGTATCTGCCGAACGGAAACCCTGCGCCCGGGCCGAAATACGACTACAAGCTAGCGTGGCTGAAGCGCTTGAAGAACAGAGCGCAAGACCTTCTGATTGCAGAGGAACCCGCAATCATGGCGGGCGACTTCAATGTCATTCCGCAAGACGAAGACGCCGCTCGCCCCGAGGCGTGGCGCAAGGACGCGCTGGCTCTCCCGCAATCGCGTGCCGCCTTTCGCGAAATCCTCAATCTCGGGTTTACCGATGCGTTTCGCGTCCGGCACCAGGGACCGGGGCATTATTCGTTCTGGGACTATCAGGCCGGGGCATATGATCGAAACGACGGCATCCGGATTGATCATCACCTGCTAACCCCGCAAGCCGCCGACCTTCTGCGCGACGCCTGGATCGAAGCCGATCTGCGCGGGCGCGAAAAGCCATCCGATCACGTGCCGGTCTGGATTGAACTCGCTGTCTGAGTTAACTTGGGAACCGGAGGGGTTCAGTCCGCATTTCCCTTCCATCACGCCTGTTTGCGAGTGAAAGGGCCAGAGAATGAAAACCAGGATACTCGCCCTTGCGCTGACATTGGCCCTGCCAACCGGCGCCAACGCCTGTGTCGTAGGCGCAAAGTGCCTCACACCACCCGAGGGAAAGATCACCCATACCTACAAGGTGGGCGATACCCTTCCGCGCGGCCAATTCCAGATGCTGATGAACTCGCAATATTACGGATTGCCTCCTGCCAGGGACGGTAGTTGGTATTTCAAGGTCGACCGCCGCGTCATGCGCGTGCGCCCGGACACCCTTGAAGTGCTCGAAGATGTCACTGACCAGACGAACCGCGCATTCTGAGCCTGCAGGCAACGCTGATATTGCATATCAGTGAGATGCGGACCACTTCGACGGAGAGACGCCAACAATTGTGCCCGGACATATTTCTGCCGCCCTGCGTGCCTAAATATCGTTCGAACGGAGGCCTATATGAAATTTGTCACCCTGATAACCATCGCTGCGACCGCGTTATCGCTTGGCGCAACGCCCACGTTTGCCAAGGACAAGGGCCACTGCCCGCCGGGTCTTGCCAAGAAGTCACCCGCTTGCGTGCCGCCGGGACAGGCGAAAAAGGGCGCGCGGGCTGATGATCGCTACGAGCGGGATCGCTACGAGCGGGATCGCTATCAGCGGGATCGCACCCACAGGGACGCTGACCGCTATGATCGGGACGACCGGGACGATGACGATTACGTCTATGACCGGTATCGCCGCGGTGACCGGATTCCACGGGACCGTTATGTCCGGCTCGAGGAGGGCGACCGCGTCATTTTCGAGGGTCGCGAGTATCTCGTCGTCGACACCGACAATGGCACGGTGCTGAAGCGAGACAACGACTGGTATCGCCTGCCCCGCTACGATGATTCCGATTATGTGCGCGTTGACGATCAGGTGCTGCGCATCAATCGCGAAACGCAACAGGTGATCGACCTTATTCGGCTTGCTGACCTCATCCTTGGCTAGGTTTAGGTGCATCCAGTGACGCGCAACGATTGCGGCGTCGCGCGCCTTGCTGCATGATCCGGGCGAAGCGGGGGAATACGGCCGACACATGACTAAATTCATTAGAATCAGCGCACCGGTCTTGATCGCGGTGCAGAGTTACGCTGTGGCTGCCTTCGGGCAAGAACAACAACCAGTGTCTTACCTTGGCGCTTTCGACAGCATCGGAAGCGAAGTTTCGGTGACACCGCTCAGCGAAGACCGGTTGCGATTTTGTGTCGAGAAGACCGCGGGCCAGTCGGACTGCGCATCGGTGCCCTACACCGTGGGAGACGGAATCGCACGCTTTGCAATCCCGGGCTACGGCTCTCTTGCGTTCGATCTGGTTACCAATGTGCTGGAGCTGACCGAGACCGAAGGCAAAGCGTTCAGCGCGGACATGACGCCGGTCAATCCCTGAGTGTTCGGCCACTGATTATTCGGCCGCGACCTTCTTCATTCCCAGCATGTCAGACAGATAACGCCCGGTGTGGCTTTCAACTGCTTTCGCCACATCTTCCGGCGTTCCGGTTGCGACGATCTCGCCTCCGCCGTCGCCGCCTTCGGGTCCGATGTCGATTATCCAGTCGGCGGTCTTGATGACGTCCAGATTATGTTCGATCACGATGACGGAATTGCCCTGATCGACCAGTTCGTGGAGAACCTCCAGCAGCTTCTTCACATCTTCGAAATGCAGGCCCGTCGTCGGCTCGTCCAGGATATAGAGCGTCCGTCCGGTCGACCGCTTCGACAACTCTTTGGACAGCTTCACCCGCTGCGCCTCGCCACCCGAAAGCGTCGTCGCCTGCTGGCCGACCTTGATATAGCCAAGCCCGACCCGCACCAGCGCGTCCATCTTCTCGCGGATCGAAGGCACCGCCTTGAAGAACTCCTGCGCGTCCTCGACAGTCATATCCAGCACGTCGGCAATCGACTTGCCCTTGAACCTGATTTCCAGCGTTTCACGATTATAGCGCGCGCCTTTGCAGGTTTCGCAGGTGACGTAGACATCGGGCAAAAAGTGCATCTCGATCTTGATGACGCCATCGCCCTGACACGCCTCGCAGCGCCCGCCCTTGACGTTGAAGCTGAACCGCCCGGGCTTGTAGCCACGCGCCTTGGCCTCTGGCAGGCCGGCGAACCAGTCGCGAATCGGCGTGAAAGCCCCGGTGTAGGTCGCCGGGTTCGAGCGTGGCGTTCGCCCGATTGGGCGCTGGTCGATGTCGATGACCTTGTCGAGATGTTCCAGACCTTTGATCGTCTCACAAGGGGCCGGTGTCTGACGCGCCCCGTTCAGGCGCATCGAGGCGGTCTTGAACAGCGTCTCGATGGTCAGTGTCGATTTGCCGCCACCCGAAACACCTGTCACACAAACAAACATGGCCAGCGGGAATTCCGCTGTCACGTCCCTGAGGTTATTGCCGGTAGCGTTCACCACCGTGACTTTCTTCTTGTTGCCTTTGCGACGTTCAGCCGGGACCGGAATCTTGCGCCGACCGGCCAGATAATCGCCGGTTACACTGTTTTCGTTGGCGATGATGTCGGCGGGGGTTCCGTGAGCCACGATTTCACCGCCGTGGACCCCGGCGCCCGGACCAATATCGAAGACGTAGTCCGCCTCGCGGATCGCCTCCTCATCGTGTTCGACCACGATCACCGTGTTGCCCTGATCGCGCAGGTTTTTCAGCGTCAGCAACAAGCGGTCATTGTCGCGCTGGTGCAGGCCAATCGACGGCTCGTCGAGCACGTAGAGCACACCCGTCAGCCCCGACCCAATCTGACTCGCAAGTCTGATCCGCTGCGATTCACCGCCCGAAAGCGTGCCTGCGTTGCGCGAGAGCGTCAGGTATTCCAGCCCGACATTGTTCAGAAAGCCAAGACGCTCGCGGATTTCCTTAAGGATCGCCCGCGCGATTTCGTTCTTCTGCTTGCTGAGTTGGTTCGGCGCGTCCTCGATCCAGGCAAGTGCTTCCCGGATCGACATCTGAACGACTTCGCCGACGTGCAGACCGCCGATCTTGACCGCCAGTGCCTCGGGCCGCAGCCGGAAACCATTGCAAGTCCCGCAGGGCCGGTTGTTCTGGTAACGCTCGAATTCCTCGCGGATCCAGCTTGAATCCGTCTCGCGATAACGCCGCTCCATGTTCGGAATCACGCCCTCGAACGGACGCGACACCTGATAGACCCGGCCGCCTTCGTCATAGCGGAACTGGATTTCCTCCTCGCCCGAGCCGTAAAGAAACACTTGCTGCACCTTCTCGGGCAGGTCTTTCCACTTCGTGTTCTTGTCGAACTGATAGTGCTTCGCGATCGCCTCGATGGTCTGGAGGAAATAGGGCGACTTGCCCTTCCGCCATGGCGCCAGCGCACCGTCATAGATTTTCAGGCCCTGATCAGGCACCACCAGCCGTTCGTCGAAGAACAGTTCGACACCAAGCCCGTCACAGGAGGGACAGGCCCCGAATGGCGCGTTGAAGCTGAAAAGGCGCGGTTCGATCTCGGGGATGGTGAAGCCCGACACGGGACAGGCGAAATTCTCCGAGAACGTTATGCGCTCTGGCTCGCCTTCGCTCGGCGCGGTCTCCAGAACGGTAATGCCATCGGCGAGATCAAGTGCTGTGCGGAAACTGTCGGCAAGGCGCGTCTCCAGCCCCTCGCGCACGACGATCCGGTCGACCACAACGTCGATGTCGTGGCGGAACTTCTTGTC
The DNA here is from genome assembly GCA_037968835.1 of Paracoccaceae bacterium. Taxonomy (GTDB): domain Bacteria; phylum Pseudomonadota; class Alphaproteobacteria; order Rhodobacterales; family Rhodobacteraceae; genus JBBKWG01. The sequence goes on along the minus strand of JBBKWG010000234.1, from coordinate 7,613 downwards.
CAGCGTCGGAGGTTCGTCCAGCTCATAGAACTGGCCATCGACCTTGACTCGTTGGAATCCCTGCTTGCGCAGCTCGAGAAACTCTTTGCGGTATTCGCCCTTGCGGTCGCGGATGATCGGGGCCAGCAAATAACCGCGCGTTCCCTCCTCCATCGCCATCACCCGGTCGACCATGTCCTGCACCTGCTGCGCCTCGATCGGCAGCCCGGTTGCTGGACTGAACGGCGTGCCGGCGCGCGCGAACAAAAGCCGCATGTAGTCGTAGATTTCCGTTACGGTTCCGACCGTCGAGCGCGGATTCTTCGAGGTCGTCTTCTGCTCAATCGAAATCGCCGGGGAAAGACCGCTGATATGGTCGACGTCCGGCTTTTCCATCATGTCGAGGAATTGACGTGCATAGGCCGACAGCGACTCGACATAGCGGCGCTGTCCCTCGGCATAGATCGTATCGAACGCCAGCGAAGATTTCCCCGAACCCGACAGGCCGGTGATGACGACAAGCTGATCGCGCGGGATATCCACGTCGATGTTCTTGAGGTTGTGTTCGCGCGCGCCGCGCACTTCGATATTCTTCAGTTCGGCCATGCGTCCACCATCTTGGGCCACCTCTCACAGGCAAACCAGAGAGATAGCGGTCTGGCCGCGAGACTCAATGGCGTGAAAAGAACATTACCGGAACATTAACGCATCGTCACGGGGTTTCGGCAATCTTTCTGTGGATAAGGCAGACCACGACCAGACCGATAACGCAGATCACGACAGCAAAGGTCAACGGCCCGGCCAGCCCGAACCCCAACGACACAGCGAACAACGGCGTTGTAGCCGCAGTTCCGACGTTGCCAAGTTGGGCTATTGCGCCGTTTGCACGGGCCTGATCCGCCGGGTCGGGATTGAGCGCCGGGACGTTGGCGAACGACGCCCCGGGGACCAGGCCAAGAATCGCGAACAGCGGAAGAATGATCCAGGGGCGCGATTCGTCGGGCATGGCCAGCGCCAGAAGCAAACCGGCAATCGACATGCCGAAAGCCCAGATCAGCAATCTACGGGGCGCAATCGAACGGGCCAGGACGCCCGCACCGAATGTTCCGATGAGGGCGATGAGCGGCAGCACCGGCGCTGTCCACGCCCCCAGAAACTTCGGCAGATAGGTCAGTAGGCCAAGGAACATCAGCGTGTGCCAAAGAAAGCCAAGTGCTGGCGCAACCAGACGCGGGTTCGTGTAGATTTCGGCGTGACGCGACAACCAGCTTCCATGCGACGCGTCGCGGGCGACACCGCGCGGCAACAGCGGCCAGAGTGCCAGAAACAGGATCAGGAACCCGGCCCCGTGCACGATGAAAACCGTTCGCGGTCCGTCGAGCCAGGGAATGACCACGGCGCTCAGGGCAAAGCCAACCCCGAAAAACGTGCCCCAAAGCCCCATGGCCACCGGCTTGTCCCGTGGCGACGCCACCGCCGCCATCAGCGTCGGGGACGCAACCACGATGGTCAGATGGGTCAATCCTTCCAGGGCGCGCAGTGCCATGAATACTGGAAACGGCGGCAATAATGCTTCGACAAAGGAAAACGCCGCCGCTCCCGCCATGGCTGTCAGAAGCGCTCTGCGCGCGCCGACACGCGCGACAATCAGACCCGCTGTCACGCCGAACAATATTCCTGCAAGGCTGAGGGCGGATACCGCGAAAGGCAGGGGGGTGCCGGGGTAGACCGCGACAAGATCGCCCAGTGTCAGCGCAACCTTCGCAAATTGCGCGGCCGCCAAAAGCCCCGCGACAAAGAGTAGTCCGATCAGTCGCCAGTCCGTCCGCATGGCGCGCACTGTCACTGCCAGCCTTGGCACGTCAAGACATGACTGGGCGAAGCGGCGATTCATCCGCGCAGAATCGAGAGGTCCTGAAACTTTCCCGCGTTTCCGTCCGTATCTTTAGCGATACCAAATGGAGATGTTTCGATGACTTCATATGTACAATCCCTTGTCACCGGCGCGCACGCGATCTGGAAAAGCCTCGACGACCAGCCTGCCGGAGTTTGTTCCAAAACGGACCGGCTCTCGCGCGAAGAGCTTCAGTCGCTGTTTTTTAATGACTTCGCGACGTTGGGATGCGACACGCTGGTTCGTTGATGCGCGCAATCCGTTTTACGATCAAAGTTGGAACCGAATTCGCCCGTCGGTGTTACTTATGTGAAAACACCAGGAGATAACCCAATGAAAAAGCTGTTCCTCGTACTTCCGCTGGTCCTTCTCACCGCCGCTTGCGAGACTCGGTCCGGCAACGTGCTGGGTGGTGCCGCTATCGGTGCTGCAGTCAACGATGATAATCGCCTTGAGGGTGCCGCGCTCGGTGCTGCTGCGGGTGCGGTGGTTGCTGCGGTCGAAGAAAGCAATGACGTCAAGACCTGCCTTTACCGAAATCGGACGACAGGCGAGACCTACCGCGCCGCCTGTCCCTGAATGAAACAAGGGCGCCAATAACAGGCGCCCTTTGCCTTTTGCTTAGAGTGCCCGGCTCAGATGTGGATCACCCGGTCATAGGCATCGAGCACGCTCTCGTGCATCATCTCGCTCAGGGTCGGGTGCGGGAAGACGGTGTTCATCAGATCTTCTTCCGTCGTCTCCAGTTGCCGGCCAACCACGTAGCCTTGGATCAGCTCGGTCACTTCGGCCCCAATCATGTGCGCGCCCAACAATTCACCCGTTTTGGCATCGAAGACGGTTTTCACCAAACCCTCTGATTCACCTAGCGCGATGGCCTTTCCGTTGCCGATGAAAGGGAATTTGCCGACCCGGACCTCATAGCCCAGCTCTTTTGCCTTCGCCTCGGAATAGCCGACGCTGGCAACCTGTGGATGGCAATACGTGCACCCGGCGATGCTTTCGGGCTTCACGGCGTGAACATGGTTCTTGCCCGCGATCAGTTCGGCCACCATGACACCCTCGTGACTGGCCTTGTGCGCGAGCCACGGCGCGCCCGCGATGTCACCAATTGCGAACAGACCCTCGACCCCGGTGCGACAGTATTCGTCCGTGACAACGTGCGTGCGGTCGATCTTGACGCCCAGTTCCTCCAAACCCATGCCTTCCACGTTGCCGACGATGCCGACAGCGGAAATCACGGTGTCGAAGTCCATCTTCTCGACCTTGCCGCCAACCTCGATATGCGCCGTCACCTTGTCCTTGGCGCGATCGAGTTGCTTTACGGTCGCCTTTTGCATGATCTTCATTTTCTGCTTCTCGAAGCTCTTCTTCGCGAAGGCTGAAATTTCGGCGTCCTCGACGGGAAGTATCCGATCCATCACTTCGACCACAGTCGTATCCGCGCCGAGTGTGTTGTAAAAGCTGGCGAATTCGATGCCGATCGCGCCGGAACCGATGACCAGAAGTTTCTTGGGCATATGCGGCGGCTTGAGCGCGTGTTTGTAGGTCCAGACCCGCTCGCCGTCAGCCTCTAGCCCCGGTAATTCGCGGGCGCGCGCGCCAGTTGCCAGAATGATGTTGGCGGCAGCAAGCTCTTCGGTCCCCTTGTCGGTCTTGACCGAAACCTTGCCCTTGGCGGGCAGAGTGGCCGCGCCCATGAACACCTCGACCTTGTTCTTCTTCATCAGATGTCCGACGCCGGAGTTCAGTTGCTTGGCGACAGACCGCGACCGCTTGACGACAGCTTCGAGGTCAAAGCTGATCCCCTCGGCCTTCAGACCGAACTCCTTGGCGCGATGCATCAGGTGGAACACTTCGGACGAACGCAACAGCGCCTTGGTCGGAATGCAGCCCCAGTTCAGGCAGATGCCGCCCATGTGCTCGCGTTCGACGATGGCCACTTTCAGACCAAGCTGCGATGCCCGGATGGCGGCGACATATCCACCGGGTCCGGCTCCTATCACGATCACATCGAATGTCTTGGCGGCCATGAAGCTGTCTCCCGTAGGCAGATTGTTTGATGCTAAACTATCTGACACAGGTTCAGGGGCAAGTCACCCTCGTGGCATTGCCAGACAGGAATAACCTGTCATGCAGTCGTTGCGACGAAACTGCTATGCCGCCTCGTTGGCCCTTAGCGCCTCGACCGTCGCGCCGTATCCACCCTTTGCGATGAATTCGGCCTCCGCCGGAGGAGTATCGCGCCCGATGGCCGCGTTGCGGTTCGGGAAGCGTCCGAATCGGCGGATCACTTCGCGGTGCGCTTTTGCGTGCAACAGGTTGCCGCCGCCGGTTTCCGGCATCCGGGTCTTGATCAGACGCACGGCCCGATCCTGATCGGCCAGACATTCCGAATGCACCAGCGGCATGTAGAAGAATTGCCGCGCAGGTTCGTCGATACGCAGATCCCAGCCACGCGAAATAGCCACTTTGGCGGCCGCCCGTGCGATACCGTCGGTTGCAAACATTTTCTGGGTATCGCGGAACATGTTCCGCGGAAACTGGTCGGTCACAATAATATAGGCCAGCGTTCCTGACGGATACGTCAGCCACAACGACAATGCGCCGCCACAAGCGCGATTGTAGTCGTCCTCGAAACGATCTCGGATCAACTGATCCAGTTCGTCCCCGCCCGAATACCAACCTTCCGGGCCCGTTTCATCCAGCCAAAAGGCCAGTATGTCTTCAGGGTTTGCCATCGTGCCACGTTCCTTGTCACTTCGTCATGTCCCCAGACATGCGAATCGTTACAAATAGTTCACGCCGGATCAAGCATTTCCAGCACGATCACGCACTGGATTTTCATCGCTATCGGCATTTTCAGCATAGTACTCCTGAGCCGCTTCGACTGCGACCAGTGTTCCTGTCGGCATGACCGGCGCGTATTTCACCGCGTCGTAATCACTTTCGCCGCCATAAAGCGAGCGACGCTGACGCATGCGCCAGACCACATAGAGAGCCAGCGCAGCCATCAAGAGTGTCAGGTAGACCCAGAACCCGGCAGGCCCGATCAGCCCCAGCAACCAACCCGTCGCGAAAGGTCCAAGGATCGCGCCAAGGCCGTTGATGAACAGCAACCCGCCCGAGGCCGCCGCCATATCTTCGGTCGCCAGATAGTCGTTGGTGTAGGCGATCAGCAGGGCATAAAGCGGGTTTGACACGCCGCCCATGATGAAGCCCGCCACAAGCACCGCCTCGAATATCCCGCCCAGAAACCAGCCGATCAAACCCGCGACGACACCGCCAAGAGCTGAGCCAAGAATCAACACCCGCCGATCCATCCGGTCGCTCATCCAGCCGATCGGGTATTGCAAAAGCATGCCGCCGATGAAGATCGAAGCGACGAATATCGAAATCTGCGCAACCGAAAAGCCGGCTTGCGTGCCATAGATCGACGCCATCCCGAACTGCGCCGAGAAGATGCCGCCCATTGCGAACATTCCGACAAATCCTGTGGGCGATATGCGGTAGAGCGCGGTCAAGCTCATTGCTTTCGTCGTGTCGAATGCCGGGGTCGTCGTCGCGCTGAGCAGGATCGGCGCAAACGACAGCGACACCAGAACCGACGGAATGACGAAAAGAACGTAGCCCGCCGGATCAGCGACGTTCAGCAGCGCCTGACTGGCCACGATGCCCGACATCTGGACGATCATGTAAAGCGACAGCGCCTTGCCGCGTGTGGCGTTGGTCGAGGCGTTGTTCAGCCAGCTTTCGGCGGTCACGTAGACGCCCGAGAACGAAAAGCCGAAGATCACCCGCAGTACGATCCAGGCCCAGGGCTCGGTGATCGTCGGATAGAGGATCAGAACCGCCGAAATGAACGACCCGAGTGCAGCGAACACCCGCACATGGCCAACTCGGCGGATCATTTCGGGTGCAAGTTTCGATCCGAAAAGGAACCCGGCGAAATAAGCCGAGGTGATGATCGACAACTCGATTGTGGAAAATTGCTCGATCGCGCCGCGAATACCCATCAGCGAGCCTTGAAGCCCGTTGCCGACCATCAGCAGAAGCATGCCGAGAAGCAGCGCCCACGAGCTGCGCAATACCTGTAACATGCCTGATCTCCGTCGCCTTTGCCTGCTTTAGCCCACTGCTTCGATCCGGTTCGCGTTCTACCACGACCGATTCTGTCGGTTTTCAGCCGTGTGGCAGAAGTAACGAGGCGTCGCCATAGGAAAAAAAGCGATATCTGTCGGCAATCGCATGGGCGTAGATTTGCCGCACCCGCTCGGTTCCCATGAACGCTGAAACAAGCATCATCAACGTCGATTTCGGAAGATGAAAATTCGTCATCAGCGCGTCGGCGATGCGAAAATCGTGTCCTGGCCGGATGAAGATATCCGTGGCGCCTATCCACTCGGAAAGCATGCCGTTCGTGTCCGCCGCCGTCTCGATCAGTCTCAGTGCTGTCGTCCCGACGGGCACAATCCGTCCGCCGGCACGCCGCGTTGCGTTAATCTCTTCGGCGGCCGACCTTGTGATTTCACCGCGTTCTGAATGCATCTTGTGATCGCGCACGTCGTCGACCTTGACCGGCAGGAACGTCCCTGCCCCGACATGAAGGGTCACGTAACTGCGCGTCACCCCGCGGGCATCCAGCGCCGAAATCAAGGCATCGTCGAAATGAAGCGATGCCGTCGGGGCTGCCACGGCCCCGGAAGCGCGCGCCCAGATCGTCTGATAATCCTCGCTATCCTGTTGGTCGGCCGGACGTTTCGCGGCGATATAAGGCGGCAAGGGCATGGCGCCAGCGGCGGCCAGTGCAGCGTCGAAGTCGTCACCCGTAAGGTTGAAAGCGAGCAGCCCCGCACCATCGACGCGCCCTGTCAGCGTAGCGGACAGGGCGTCGGAAAACCGGATCACCTCACCGTCGCGCACCTTCTTCAGTGGCTTGATCAGTGCCAGCCAAGTGCCGTCGGCGCGCGGCTCCAGAAGCGTCGCCTCGATCCGCGCCTTGGTCGCAGCTTCGGTTCCGTCCCGCCGCCGCGTGCCCGTCAGCCGCGCCGGGATCACTTTGGTATCGTTCAGAACAAGCCTGTCACCTGGACGTAGAAAATCCGGCAGATCAATCGTTTGCGCGTCAATTAACTTGTCTGGCGTCGCCACAAGCAGACGCGACGACGAGCGCGGGCGCGCCGGGCGTGTCGCAATCAATTGCTCGGGAAGGTCAAAATCGAAATCGCTCAGTTTCACGGCAGTCCTAACCCGGCGGAGAGCGGCGGAAAATCGAACGAAACATTCCGGGCGTGAAAATCGACAGCGGATTTACACTGACGTCCGGTTCGGACGCGCTGCCAGTGACGCGAAAATTGAAGCCGAACAGGCCCTCGCCGCGCCGGGTCAGCACCGAACCGATGCCGTTCACGAAGTAGATCGGGGAAATCACACCCTGCATGTCCAGCGCCTTGGCGTTGAGGTCGTAAAGTCCGTCGAGTGATATCCCAAGCGAACCACCGACGGCCGCGGCTTCCTGAAGTCGGAACGTATTCCGGCTCAGCCGAAACCGCCCATCGACCGAAGAAAAGCGCAGGCCGGGGCCATCAAGCTGGTCGATCAGGCCAACCACGCTGATCGCATCGAGCAAATCTGCCATCGCCGGGGCTTTGCGGACGCGAATATTCTCGATCAGGAATTCGCCGTCATATGTGCCATCAGGCGCGCCGACCACCGGTGTCAGGACAAGATCAAGCGTTCC
>JBBKWG010000233.1:0-3848 GCA_037968835.1 Paracoccaceae bacterium | reverse complement strand
TGAATCGATCGCGACACTCTCAAACGCTACTCTGAAAGGTCATCTTGCGCTGCGTGGTACATTTGCTTTCGAGGGTGAAGGAATGGAGTGGAAACGCGAAATTTCGATGATGGTGCAGCCAGATGGCAGAGTGCTTGTTATCGAAGAATTTGGCTCCGATGCCGTTCCGGGTCCGCGACATTATACACGGTGCCAGTAACCCTCTAAAAGTAAAACTGATCTATCAAAATTATTGCAGTGTCGTCTCTGCCTTAAATGATAGTTGTAGGCTTAGCCTTTGAACCGGCCAATTCGCAATAATCCTGCCTGTTCGATGCAATAACCGGCCATGATCTGATGGTGAATGATCCCCGGCAGGGCAAAACAGCGGGTCTACATTTTCGGGTCATTAATGATAAGCTGGCAATCCAAGCCACATTCGAATTTAGGCGGTTGGCGTGGTTCGGCGTTTCTTGGTCGTTCGATGGCGCAGGAAGAAACGGACTATCTCGCGCGACGCATCTGGACCCCTAGGGTCGGTATAGCTTCCGGCCGCGTTGCCACCGGACCAGGCATGTCCAGAACCACGCACGACCCAATGTTCAGCATAGGGGCGTCCCGTTCCCACGCGATGCACCGTGCGCGTATACTCACGACCGCCAATAACACGCCCGGTCTTTTCCGTTCTGGCAAGATGTCCAAACGTCTCGAGAGCCCGCAGGGCAACAAAGCGACCGTTTCGCGGATTGACTACTTTGTCGGCCTCGCCGTGGAAAATGATCGTCGGCATCTGAGCGATATGACGCCGACCGGGAGCACCGCTACGCATAGCTCTCGTCGCTGAGGCTGCATCATGGGCAGCGCCGACCGCCAAACCTGAATGGACACCTGCCGCAGCAAATACGTCTGGATACGCAGTGGCGACGATCAACGCCGTCGACGCCCCTGCTGACAAACCCGCAACATAGACTTTTGCAGGGTCCACGTTCTGCTCCGCAATAATATGGCGGGTCAGGCTGGCGATCAGGGCCGGTTCTCCTAAATCCCGGACCTGATCATCGCGTTTAAACCAATTCCAGCAGCGGTTGTGCTGCGCCTCGCGCGCCTGAGCCGGATAAAGGACCAGAAACCCGATCTCCTCGGCCAAAGTGTTCATACCGGTGCCGCGGGCGAAATCTTGCGGTGACTGCCCACATCCGTGCAGCATCACGATGAGCGGGAGTGGATCGGGTGTCGTCTTTGGGCGGGTTGGCAAGAAAAGCTTGTATGAACGGGTGCCGAATGCGCTCGTGTGCGTTCCATTTTCAAACGCGGCACCCCGTGGAACAGTCGCCTTTGCACCGGACGTGGCTGGCGGTTTCAATTTCGCGGCGGTCTTGGTCCGACTACGTGTCGCCGCGCCGTCGCGCGCTGTCGCAGTAGGTTGCCCGGTCTTGGCCGCAGGTTTCCCAGCCTTGGTGGCGCTGCGCTTTGCCGGTTTGCTCGGGGCAAAAACTGCTCCCCATACATCTGCCACCGCCGACGCTGCCGAGCGCCTGAGCTTTCTTCTAGAGCGCGCGCGCGCGCTCTTGAACAGATCGTACATGTAAGCTTGTTCCCATATCGCCGAGTCCGACTGTCCTACGGCGGACACGTCATTTTTAGAACGATCCCGGTGAAGGATCAGTTCAATGAATATTTGTGCATGGCGATGGTTTGGTCATTCTGAAATGCTCTGGCGAAAGTTCCGAGGTTCAGGCCGTTCCGAAACCTGAAACCGGACCGGGGTATTTTTCGCGAGCCAAAACGACGAATTTTTTTAACGCGGCTTATTGAGTGGACCTATCCAGATGGGAAAGCGTGATCAGGTCGATCAATAGACTTGGCGACGACGTGCGGTCCGGTCCGACCCTCTTTGGATTCATATTTACGGTGAATCGCTCGTTCCATTTTCATGTCATCGCTTCGCCCAGAGATGATATCTATCGCGACCAATTTCGCGAGGTCCGCGCAGTTCGCCAGCCCCTGCGAGAACGGATACCGGCACATGATTTGTGGCATGGCCAGACAGTAAACGGCCGACCCTGTGTTGTCGCTCCATGGAAGCGTCAGTCGAAAGGGTTCTTCCAAGGGTGCTTGGTCCGCAGAAAGGGAGGAAACAAGCGAGGGGAAAGGCAGATCGGATAGTTCTGCCGAGGCTTGACCGCGCGCATCAATTAACACGTCGAACTCGAAACGATCGTCCTGCACCACGACCTCGATGTTTCCCGAAGGGGTCTCACTGAACTCGGAATCGTCACCGGTTGGAACCAGTTCCAACACACCTGCCTCGAAAAGCGCGAGGACCCGTGCCACCGAGAAATGCGGAACAGCTGCATAGCAATCGGCGAAAACCGGCATGAGGCAAGTCGAAAAGGTATCCCAATCCCAGGGTGTCATGGCGCGCAGAGCGGCGTCGAATACCTCGTGCCCGCGCAACAGAACCGACCTATGCCGCACCGTTTCCTTGAGTTGTATCGATTTGCGCGATTCCGCCAAAGTTTCGCGCAGGGACTTCAGGCCACCGAACTCCTGTCGACGGGCAAAATAGCCTTCCGCAAAGCCTGCTATGGTGCGCGCGTCGGGGCCCAATCCCTCTAGAGAGTCCGGATCGGTTGCCTCGAGCTCTTGCACCAGAAGCCCAAAGACCCGTTCCAACAGCCCCATGCTCCCCCGCTCGATTTCAGTTGCGACGTTGTCTTCTGTCAAATGCTGGAGCGGCTCATAGGGAATGGCATAGTAGAAATCGGCCTCCGGCATAATCCCCTTTCGCGACACCATCGTGATCCGAAGATCATGCGCCGTGTCATTCGGAAACCACCGGATCTGCGTGTTGTCCTCGTGGAAGGTACCATGTGCGTGCCCCAAAGCGATCAGGACATCGATTGCCGAAAGCGAGGACCCAAGAATTCCGACGCGATTGGCTGGTATTTTTGCAAGGGCGTCTGCAGGCCAAGGTGACACAAGTGTCGCGGTGCCGATCTTTGGTGCGTCGGACCAGACATGCCCGGTGGCGATCACGACGGTACCAAAGAGGAAGCTTGCCGGATCGCGAGGACCTTGAACCGTAACTTCGATCCCATGAGGCTGCGGACAGATGTCCTCCACAAAATTTTGCGGCAAGACGTTTAGCTTGTGCCCGTTATTCTGTGCAAGCTCGCACAGTTTAGTGAATTCCGACGCGTAATATTCCCCAATCAAGAGCCGCGGATAGAACGCCCTGGCATTCACATCGTGAGGCATTAACTCCCAATCGGTCAGCCTGCGTTCAGGCAGGTCCCGCAGCCATTCCACAAGCGGCTGAGTTACCGGCGGAATTTCCCGGCTAAAAGCATTGCACAGCATGAAATCGGAATTCAAATCGGCTCTATAGGGCATTCCGACCCCAAGCTTATCGCTGGCCTCGAAGATAGTGATGTCCTGTGGGTCGGGCTGGAGGATCAGCTCCTTCAGAAGATAAACCGCCATTGGCCCGCCGCCGATGATTCCGATTGACGATGCGGCCATGATGCCCTCGCGATTGAACTGCCACGTACAGCCTACTGAACAGTTTCCCTCGACATAATGTTCCTACTTTCCGGGGAATGGGTCTCACGGGCGACGACGTTGCTGCGCGCCTACCGGGGTGAGGACGTTGTCCAGACCTTGGAACGGGTCTGTGCCAAGGTCGGTTACCCGAAGACGATCCGAGTCGACAACGGCCCAGAGTTCATTGCCCAAGCCGTCAGGGAATGGATAGCAGCCGTCGGTGCCAAGACCGCCTACATCGAGCCAGGCTCACCTTGGGAGAACGGATACTGCGAAAGCTTCAATGCCCGACTCCGCGACGAACTGCTCAACGGCGAGATCTT
>JBBKWG010000232.1:0-2761 GCA_037968835.1 Paracoccaceae bacterium | reverse complement strand
TCCCAGTCGCCGGTCGCGCCGGCAATCACCTTGGGCTTTGGCACATCATAGGTGAGGTCGAGCATGGATCTCTCCGACATTGGAACGCACCGGTTCTAGGCGAGGCATCACAGGGCGACAAGTGGGAACCGGGACAGGGGGGGATCCGTTTGTTGGGTGAAACGCCAAATTAACGGAGGTATGAGATATGACCAAGATCACTGAAGCAAAAATCGCAATCCTTTCCACCCACGGATTCGAGCAATCCGAGCTTGAGGTTCCGCTGAAGCAACTGCGCGAAAGAGGCGCGGAAGTCCATGTCGTGACTCCCGACGGAGAAGATATCACTGGCTGGGACGACAAGAATTGGGGACGTTCGGTAACCGCTGACAAGCCGCTTTCCAAGGCACTTATCGCGGATTACGACGCCCTTGTTCTGCCCGGTGGACAGATCAACCCGGACCTGCTGCGCGCGAATGAGGACGTCGTCAAGTTCGTCCGCGAGTTTGTCGAATCAGGCAAGGTGGTTGCCGCTGTCTGTCACGCGCCGTGGCTTCTTATCGAAGCAGGTGTGGTCGAGGGCCGCGAGATGACGTCCTATCATTCGATCAAGACGGACGTGATCAATGCCGGCGGAATTTGGAAAGACGTTCCAGTCGCGGTATCGGAAGGCATTGTAACAAGTAGGAATCCCGGAGATCTGGACGCCTTTGTGGCCAAGATCGTCGAAGAAATTGAAGAAGGCCCGCATATGCGCGATGCGGCATAACTCCGCCGAAACGCTGCACTTTAAGGCCCCGAGGTTTGCCTCGGGGCTTTTTTCTGCTTGTACTCGTCGAGTTGGGGGCTTTGAGAGTATTGCTCGATGAGATTTCGAAGTGTTCTGGCGCTTGCAATATTGGCGACCATCATAATTTCCTGCAGTCGCGGTCCTGAAAAACTGGCACCTGTTGCAAACGACATTCCCGCAAGCCGTTGGGACAGCCGACCCGAAAGCGAAGAGTGGACTCTGGCAACGCTGGAGGCGCTAAATACCGACGGCGCAACGCTGGTGAACATGGTTCCCGCCGACATCAACCGTTACTGCCCGGGTTACGCAGAAGCCGATCGCACAGAGCGCAAGGCTTTCTGGGTCAACTTTGTTGCGGCCCTTGCCCGTCACGAAAGCACGTGGCGTCCCGAAGTGTCGGGCGGCGGCGGTCGCTGGCATGGGTTGCTCCAGATCGCTCCTGCGACCGCACGCAACTATGGCTGCGCAGTGTCCAGCGTCGCCGGTTTGAAGGACGGCGAGCAAAACCTGTCGTGTGGCGTTCGGATCATGGCGCGCACGGTCAAGCGCGATGGCGTTATCTCCGAGGGTATGCGCGGCGTCGCAGCCGATTGGGGACCCTTTCATCAGGCTGAAAAGCGGTCCGACATTCAGGCATGGACGCGTTCGCAACCCTATTGCGCAGGATGAAAGCGGCGGTCCTGATTGCGGCCCTGGCTTTCGCGGGACCGCTTCTGGCACAAGAGAGTGCAGTGCGGATGGATCCCGCGATGCGCGCCTTGATTTCGTCTGAACCCCGCTTGATGGACGCTAGCCTGGCCACTCGACCGCAACCCAGGTCAAACCTTTTGCCGCGTGCCCGGTGGGAAAATCGCGCCCGCGGGGATCTTTGGACGCGGGTGACGATGTCCGCCGTCATGACTCACGGAACGCGGCTGCTTGAAACCGTGCCGCAGGATATCGCCGAATGGTGCCCGGCTTATCCCGACAATCCGCCAGAAGATCGTGCGGCGTTCTGGGCCGGACTTTTGTCGACGCTTTCGCGCTATGAAAGCACCTGGAACCCGTCAGCGGTCGGTGGCGGCGGACTTTGGTACGGTCTCATGCAGATATATCCAAAAACCGCTGAATTTCGGCGATGCCGCGTGCAGAGTGGCGAGGGTTTGAAGCACGGACCGTCTAACCTGAATTGCGCTGTTCGGATCATGTCGGTCACCGTTCCACGCGATAACGCAATCTCGACGAAAACGTCCCGGTGGCTTGGTGTTGCGGCGGATTGGGGTCCGATCAGGTCGGACTGGATGCGCAGCGACATGCAGAAATACACCAAGCGTCAGCCGTATTGCCGATCCTTGGCCGAGGTTCGTCCGCGCGCCCGTCCCTGAAAGTTCGAACTGTCGGTTAGGCGACTTGCGGGTGATCGCTTTTCGCGGTCCGATCGGAATAGCTCCGACGTGTTTCCGGCTCGTCCTGATCGTAGACCGCCTTCAGCAAAGCGCGGATTTCGGGCAGTTCTATGTGCCAGAACCTTGGATAAATGACCCCGAGATGTCTGCGAACCAGTCGGTGGAAAGTCCGAACGAAGATTTGCATGCGCTCGGGATCGCTTGCTTCAGCCTCTGAAATCAAGAGCGCGGCGGCCCAGTTGGTTTCCGCCTGAGTCCCCGACAGGCTCGCGAGATCCAGAAGTCCGCCAGCGAACATTTCGGCGTCGATCTTGTCGCGAACGTCTGCGTCCTCGTCGATCAGCGGCAAGCAAAACAGCGCATATCCACCCCTGCCGAGAGTTTCTGCCGTGCGGATGCGGGCGTTATCGGCGCCCTCGAGATACTCAGAGACCGAGCCGAAGTTCCCTGGCAGCAACATCGGCGCGTGAGTGGCGTAGATTGCCGGATTCGAGGGATCAAGGTCGATCCAGTCTTCGAACGCGGGCCGAAGTCGCTTGCCGCCGTCAGGCAGGCCCATGGCAAGGTGATAGCACGCCTCGGCCACGAGCGGCGACATGAACGACAG
>JBBKWG010000231.1:0-5137 GCA_037968835.1 Paracoccaceae bacterium | reverse complement strand
GACTTCGTCAATTCGCGATGCGCGGCTGCCGAATAGTAATAATTGTCCATCTCGACCCCGACGCGCGATCCCGAAAGGCCCAGATCGGCAAGTAGCCGGCCAAGTTCCGACATCGGGTGTTTATCGGGGTTCTGAACAAAGGTATCGTCGTAGCCATGGATGCGGTCATCCTCCATGAACACGGTGCGCCGCGCTCCATACGCATCCATGCCACGGCCCCACCAGGTCGGTTGGCCATCCTGGGTGAGGATCACGGCCTGATGCACGTAGAACGACCATCCGTCATAGCCTGAAAGCCACGACATGTTCGACGGGTCCGAAACGACAATCGCGTCGAGGTTCCTTTTGGCCATGGACTTACGCGTCTTGTCGATCCTGCGTTGATATTCACCTGTCGTGAAATTTGCCTCGAACGTCGTCATTGCGCGTCGGTCCTCCCGTGATGTTTTGACCGGCAGCCGCGATTCCGCCGATCTTTTCGATAAACAATGTCACCAAGCTTGCACGAATGCACGTTGCAAGCGTGGGCATGGGCTGGAACGTTTCGCCGAAGTCAAATACGTCTGATGCGACCGGGTGCGCCCGACGCTTCGAAGACAGGGAAAATAATATGCTGACGAACGACGCTCTGACGAAATGGGATCACGATCACTTCTTTCACCCCTCGACGCATCTTGGCCAGTTTTCACGACGCGAGGTCTCGAACCGCATTATCACCGGGGCCGAGGGCGTTCACATCACCGACCGCGAGGGCAATCGCTTTCTGGACGCGTTCGCGGGGCTTTATTGCGTGAACGTCGGTTATGGCCGCCAGGAGATCGCCGAGGCGATTGCAGAGCAGGCGCGCGAGCTGGCTTATTACCATTCCTATGCCGGGCACGGCACCGAAGCGTCGATCACACTGGCGCGGATGGTGGCAGAGCGGGCGCCCGAAGGGCTGAACCACGTCTATTTCGGAATGTCCGGCTCGGATGCGAACGAAACCAACATCAAGCTCGTCTGGTATTACAACAACGTTTTGGGCCGTCCGGAGAAAAAGAAGATCATCGCGCGCTGGCGCGGGTATCACGGCTCGGGTCTTATGAGCGGTTCGCTGACCGGCCTCGATCTGTTCCACAAGAAGTTCGACCTGCCGCTGAGCCAGGTACTTCACACCACAGCGCCCTATTACTACCGCCGCGCAGATACCGATCAGAGCGAGGCGGATTTCGTTTCGCAATGCGTGGCTGACCTTGAAGCGCTGATTGCCCGCGAGGGTGCCGATACCATCGCGGCCTTCATCGGCGAACCGGTGCTGGGAACCGGGGGCATCGTTCCACCGCCGGAAGGGTATTGGGCCGCGATCCAGAAGGTTCTGCGCAAGCACGACATTCTTCTGATCGTGGACGAGGTCGTGACCGGCTTTGGCCGTTTGGGAATGATGATGGGTTCGGAACGCTGCGGTATTTCGCCCGACATCATCACGAGCGCAAAGGGCCTTACCTCGGCCTATGCGCCGCTCTCGGGTTCGGTCGTCTCGGACAAGGTCTGGGGCGTTCTGGTCGATGGCACCGACGAATTCGGGCCGATCGGCCACGGCTGGACCTATTCGGCGCATCCCATCGGTGCGGCGGCAGGCGTCGCCAACCTCAAGCTGGTCGATTCTCTGGGACTGGTCGAAAACGCCAAAGTCGTCGGTGAATATCTGAGCACGGAAATGGCGAATGCGGTTGGCGGTCACGTAAACGTCGGGGATGTTCGTGGCATTGGAATGCTGTGCGCGGTCGAACTTGTCGAAGACCGCGAGACGCGTCGCGCCTTTGATCCGTCGCTGAAAACTGCGCCGAAAGTCGTGGCTGCAATGTCCGCAGCGGGCGTGATCGCGCGGGCGATGCCGCAATCCGATACCATCGGATTTGCGCCTCCGCTGTGTCTGAGTCGCGAGGAAGCGGACAAGATCGTGGCGGTGACGGCGGATGCAATCAAATCGGCATTGGCCACATAGCGCGGCCCGTCCGGACCCCATTTCTATAGCTTCGACTGTCCCCGCCGGGCGGGGCCGTTCCCGAGTGCGATTTTTTCTGCAACCGGTTGCAGAATTGCGCCTTCAGTCTACAGTGAGACGATACGGGCCATGGACGGGATAAGTTACAGGCCCGGTTAGAGATCCCGGCAAGAACAACGGTGCGCCGGGCACTATTCAAGGGAGGAAATCATGAAGAAAATCATACTTGCATCCAGTCTCGCGGCCCTGTTGGGAACCTCGGCAATGGCCGAAGTCGTCGGCGTATCGATGGCGCGCTTTGACGACAACTTCCTGACCGTTCTGCGCAACGGCATCGAAGAGCTGGCAAACGGCATGGACGGCGTCGATGTTCAGATCGAAGACGCAACCGACGACGTTGCCAAGCAGCTTGACCAGATCAACAACTTCATCGCCTCGGGCGTGGACGCGATCATCGTGAACGCGGTCGACACGTCGGCCACCGAAGCGATGTCGGCTGCTGCCGAAGCCGCTGGCGTGCCGCTGGTCTACGTCAACCGTCAGCCGGTCAACGTCGATAACCTGCCGGACAATCAGGCGTTCGTGGCATCCAACGAAATCGAATCCGGCACGCTTGCCGCGTTTGAGGCCTGCAAGATGCTTCGTGCCAAAGGCAAGGCAGCAGGCGCGCGCGGCTACATGCTGATGGGTCAGCTTTCCAACCAGGCGGCGGTCCAGCGCTCCAAGGACGTCGAGGACGTCATCGGCATGGACATGTGCAACTTCATCACCCTGATCGACAAGCAGACGGCTGAATGGTCGCGCGACAAGGCGCAGGACCTGATGACCAACTGGCTGTCGTCCGGAGAAGAGTTCGATGTCATCTTCGCCAACAACGACGAGATGGCGATTGGTGCCCTTCAGGCGCTAAAGGCTTCGGGCGTTTCGATGGACGATGTCATCGTCACTGGCGTCGACGCAACGCAGGACGCGCTTTTGTCGATGCAAAGCGGCGAGTTGGACGTGACCGTTTTCCAGGATGCACACGGTCAGGGTTCGGGCTCGCTTGACGCGGCGCTGGCGTTGGCCAAAGGCGAGGATGTCGATCAAAAGGTCTACATCCCGTTCCTTCTGGTCACGCCGGACAACGTTGCCGATTTCCTGTCGCGTAACTGATCGGTCGCAAAGTTCAGCGCGGCGCTTATAGGCGCCGCGCAGACCAGTTGCCGCTTCTGGCGACACGCGCGTCGAAATTTGGGAGTAGCTAGATGGCCGTCACGTTGAAGGACGTGGCCGAGTTGGCCGGCGTTTCGCGTTCCGCCGTCTCGCGCACCTTCACCGAGGGCGCGTCGGTTTCCGAAAAGACCCGGCGCAAAGTCGAAAAGGCAGCCGTGCATCTGGGCTATAGCCCGAATGCGCTGGCCTCGTCACTGACGACCGGGCGCACCAAGCTGATCGGATTGATCTCCAACAACTTCCACAACCCGATATTTCTTGAAGTGTTCGACCTGTTTACACGCGGTCTCCAGAACCGGGGGTTGCGACCGCTTCTGGTCAACCTGTCCGACGAAACCGATCCCGAAAATTCGGTCCGGATGCTGCGGCAGTATTCGGTCGATGGCGTGATCGTCGCTTCCTCCACCTTGCCGCTCAGTTTTGCCGAGGCGTTCCGGATCGCGGGCGTGCCGGTGGTTCACTCGTTCGGGAGGCACACCGGCAGCCCGAAAGTGAACATCGTCGGGATCGACAACATCGAAGCCGGAAAGCTGGCCGCGCGCACCCTTGTCGCGCGTGGATACAAGCGGATCGCGTTTCTGGGCGGGCCGCAAAATGCCACCTCTACACAAGACCGGCTGAAAGGGTTCGCGCTTGGCCTGAAACCCCTTCGCGACGTCACCCTCACCACGTCCTTCGCCGCGGCCTATTCCTTCGATGCGGGGCGCGCCGAGATGCTTCGCTTGCTCGAATCGCGCCCGGCCGAGGCGTATTTCTGCGGCGACGACGTTCTGTCCATCGGGGCGCTTTCGGCGATCCAGACCAAGGGCCTTCGAGTGCCCGGCGATATCGGAATCCTCGGGCTGAACGACATGGAGATGTCGGCCTGGGAAAACATCGACCTGACGACCATTCGCAACCCGATCAGTCAGATCATCGAATCGTCCATCGAAATGGTGACGGCCATGCTCGACGACCCCGACCGGCTACCCGAAGCGCGCCTGTTCGCGTGCGAGGTGATGGAACGTGGAACGCTGCGACCTCTCGCTCCACCTATTCCCTGAGAAGCGCCGGGATCGCGTCCACCCAAGCCCCGCCATTTCGAGCGGATTCCACAGCCTGATGCACTGCCGCCATGGACCGCAGGCCGTCTTCTGCGCGGGGGTATAGATCGGCGGCGGGGTCCATCGGCGTCCCTGATTTCCGCGAATTGATTGCCACCGCCAGATCGGCATAAATGTTCGCGAAAGCCAGCGGCATTCCTTCGGCGTGACCGATCGTGACCCGCGATGTGCGGTCGGCTTCCGGTGAAAGTCCTCCCTCTCCACGCTCGATGATCTGGACCCTGCCACCCGTCGGGGTCCAGTAAAGCTGGTTTGGCTGCTCTTGCGACCAGCGCAATCCGCCGTTCTCACCAAAGACCTGAAGCGTCAGCCCGTGCATGCGACCCACCGCGATTGCCGAAGTCCAGAGACGCCCGACCGCGCCGCCGGTCATACGGAAATTGACCATCGCGTCATCTTCCAACGCGCGGCTCGGGATCGTTGATACGAAATCCGCCGACAGCGACGACACTTCCTGACCGGTGACGAAGCTGGCCATGTGCAACGCGTGGATTCCGCAATCGGCAAACTGCGCCGAAACCCCCATCTGCGCGGGATCGTAGCGCCACCGAATCCGCGGATTGTCCGCCTCGGCTGCGTTCGCGTGGTGGCCGTGGGCGAATTCGGCCACCACCACGCGCACCTCTCCAAGATCGCCGCGCGCAATCATCGCCCGCATGTGTCGCACCAGCGAATACCCGGTGTAGCCGTAGTTGACCGCGCATATCCGCCTCGTCGCGCGGCTGATCGCGACTATCGCCTCGCCTTCCTCGACGGTCATCGTCATCGGCTTCTCGCAAAGCACGTGGAAACCGCCTTCAAGAAACGACTTGGTGATTTCGAAGTGCGTCGCATT
>JBBKWG010000230.1:0-6376 GCA_037968835.1 Paracoccaceae bacterium | reverse complement strand
ATCTGCGCGACGACGACCGAGTTTTCATCAAGCGCCTGTTGCATGAGCGCCCGCTCGTCGTCGCCTATCTCGTGGCCCTCCGCTTCGCGTTCCTCGGCCGTGCCGTATCCGGTGACGTCCAGCGGATTAAGATCGGCTTGCTTCAGAACCACGACGGTTTCGCGAACGGCTTCGTTGTCGTCGACGCCAGAGGCAAAGCATAGCAGCGCCGCACCGGTGGATTTCGCCGGCAAACCGTCCCCGGTCTTCCGCCCGACTTCGACCAGAAGAGTGTAAACTTGCTGCGGACGTTTGGGTTTTTCCGTCGTCATGCGCGCTGCCTAGTGCCGCAATCCGGTCTTGTCCATGTCGCTGTCAGTGGCGCCAGGGAATCAGGGGCGAATGCAAAGGGTTCGTCGGCGCAATCGAATCCGCTCGCTCATACAGGTATCGAAAGGCGTTCACTGCATACTGCGTTTGTGCACAGGTCTGCACCCATGCCCGACCGGCATCAGAGGCAGATACACCTACTTCAATCATCGCCACCAAGTCCTGCCGACCCGATCCCTGAAGCGAATGCAAAACCGCATCGCTTGAGCGCGTAAGGCATTCGTCGTCAGTTGGGCCGGCACCAAGGCTGACAAGGCCGATTCGGCTGGCGGTGCGAAATCCATTCATCACCGCTGCACGCACCGGCGGATCCGCAAGCCGATACTGAGCCTGAAACGTCTCCCAGTTCCAATAGAGATCGTCCAACATCCCGCCGCCGTTCAACAAATCCGCCAACAGCAGTGCCGTCGCGAGTGCGAACGAAGGATAGTCGTCGTCAGGCATCGCCGCTGCGAGAAGAACAGCGGTATAGACCTGTTCGTCGTGCGGCAACTTGAACCTCGGGGCATCGGATTGAAGGCTGGCACGCAGCATTTGCGCGCGCGCATTGGCTCCCTTGCCGGCCGCAGGAATACCCGCGGCCAATCTCTCGATGGTCGTGTCGCTGGCAGAGCGTATGTATGATCGCAAATCGCCGATCGCCTGCCGGGTGCGGAAAACATCCGCGGAACTCGTTAACATCCAGCGAAGCTAACGCGTCTCAAAGGCAGAATGTCGGCACATCGTGGGCGTTATCTGGTTTATTCGGTGATATTCAACGAAACGCCTTCTAAGGCTCAATCCCGAAGAAGCTCGTTGATACCGGTTTTCGAGCGTGTGCGTTCGTCGACGCGTTTGACGATGACGGCGCAGTAGAGGTTGATGTTGTTCTTGCTCGGCATCGAGCCTGCGACAACCACCGAATATGGCGGCACTTCGCCATACATGACCTCGCCGGTGTCGCGATCCACGATCTTTGTGGACTGGCCTATGAACACGCCCATCCCCAGAACCGAGCCTTCGCGCACGATGCACCCTTCGACGACTTCCGAACGCGCACCGATAAAGCAATTGTCTTCGATGATCGTCGGCCCGGCCTGCATCGGTTCCAGAACCCCACCGATTCCGACGCCACCCGAGAGGTGAACATTCTTGCCGATCTGCGCGCACGACCCAACCGTCGCCCAGGTATCGACCATGGTGCCGGAATCGACATAGGCTCCCAGATTGACGAACGACGGCATCAGCACGACGTTCGGCGCGATGTAGGCGGACTTGCGAACCACCGCAGAAGGAACGGCGCGAAAACCTGCTGCCTTCCACTGATTGTCGCCCCAACCCTTGAACTTGCTGTCGACCTTGTCCCACCAGCCGCCGCCTTGCGGACCGCCCTCCTGCCGCTCCATGTCCTTCAGTCGGAACCCCAGTAGAACCGCCTTCTTGGCCCACTGATTGACGCTCCAGACACCGTCTTCGCCACGCTCGGCCACACGAAGGCTGCCACTGTCGAGCGCGTTCAAGGTATCTTCGATCGCATCGCGCGCCACCCCGGTCGTTGCCGGAGAGATCTGGTCACGGTTCTCCCACGCGGATTCGATTGCGGCTTCTAGCTGGGCATTCGACATGAATCGGTTTCCTTTGCGTCATATCACTGGCGGCGACATAGCCTGCGAGCCCTTCAGGGGCAATCAGTCAAAGGGACCGGGCGCGGGATTGGCACCACAGATCAGCACGGCCACACGTTCATCGGGTTCGGGCTTGTAGGCACCGGAACTCAGCGCCGCGAGGGCCGCGGCACCGGCTGGTTCGACCCATTGCCGCAAACCCCGCCATAGCTGCGCCTGCGCCTCAGCAATAGCTACATCCGGCACAAGGACGCTTTGAATTCCATGCGCCTTGGCAAGGTCATGGCAAATACGCCCTATTCGCCGCGCACCCAGGGCATTGGCGGCGATACCACCAACCTCGACTTCGGTCTCTGGACCGTTAACCAAGGCTTCGTGAAGCGTCGGCGCGAGTTCGGGTTCGACCGCGACGATGCGGCGGCGGCCCTTCAGCCAAGCCATCGCCCCCGCGATCAGCCCGCCACCACCGACTGCGATCAGGATTGTATCGGCCTCCAGCCCCTGCAATTCCCACTCGTGCATCAGCGTTCCTTGTCCGGCGACGGTCAGCGGAGCGTCATAGGCGTGGATCTGCATCGCGCCGGTTTCCCTCTCGTGGGACTGCGCCGCCGTCAGGGCATCCGAATATACTCCTTCCACGACATGTAGATCCGCGCCGGTCTGTCTGATCAGGGCTATCTTGGACGGCCCCGCCAATTCGGGAACGAAGATCGTCGCCGGATGTCCAAGCGCGCGCGCGGCGTAAGCCACCGCTGCGCCGTGATTTCCACCGGAGGCCGCGACTACCCCCGCAGTCGGCACTTCAGAGGCCAGCAAGGTGTTGAAAGCGCCCCGAACCTTGAAGCTGCCCGCGAGTTGCGTGTTCTCCAGTTTCACGTCGATTGCCCGGCCGGTCCCAAGCGCGGATGTCGTCATCACCGGCGTGACGTGGATACGTCCCTCAATGCGCATCGCCGCCAACAGGATATCGTCTTGTGTTGGAATTTCCATCCGTCGCCTCCTGCCATTGGACAAGTTCTGGCCTTCCTGCCATGCAGAAGGTCGAAGTGACAAGGAGCCGTGCATGAAGGACGATCGCCAGCGCAGATTTCGCGATGCCCATGAAGATGTAGAGCAAGCGCGCGAAATTCCCGACACACCACAGACGCGGTCCCCGTCCTATCGGCTTGCCTTTGCCGACCCCGACTTCCTTTGTCGCGACGAATTGCGCCCCGTGCGGTTGCAACTGGAACTGTTGAAACCGGAAATGCTGATGGCGGAATACGGCATCACATCGACGATCGTGCTTTTCGGCGGTGCAAGAATTCCGCCGCCCAGCCAAAAGGACACGGCCCGGACCGAAACGCTGGCCGAGCTCAGCCGTTTCTATGACGAAGCGCGACGGTTCGCGCGATTGGTGACGGAACGGTCAATGGCCGAAGGTAAAGGCGAAAATGTCGTCGTCACGGGCGGCGGACCGGGTGTCATGGAAGCCGGAAACCGCGGTGCGCAGGACGCGGGCGGCGTGTCCATCGGGCTGAACATCGTGCTGCCTCACGAACAGGCGCCCAATTCCTATGTCACGCCGGACCTCGCCTTCAATTTTCACTATTTCGGCATTCGCAAGATGCACTTCCTGATGCGCGCGGCCGCGGTTGTCGTCTTTCCCGGCGGGTTCGGCACATTGGATGAGTTGTTCGAATCGCTGACACTGATCCAGACCGGGCGAATGAAGCCGGTGCCGTTTCTTCTGTTCGGTCGCGATTTCTGGGAGCGCATAATCAACTGGAAGGCACTCGAAGACGCTGGAACAATATCGCCCGCGGATCTGGAGCTTTTCAAGATCGTGGAAACCGCCGATGAAGCACTGGCGGCGATAGATACATGGAACGCACGGTCGGCCGCTCCAGTCACGATCAGAGCCGCTGTTTGAAAAAACCGTATGTCTTTCCTTGCGTTCTGGCGACTTTGCGTTGAACCATTGTTGCAAGACAGGCGTTCACAATTGAAATGTCGTGAAAGGACAGTGTCATGGGACTTGGTTGGTTTGCTTTTCTAATCGTCGGCCTTCTTGCCGGCTTTATCGCCGAAAAAATTATGAAACGCGATCACGGGTTGCTGATGAACCTGGTTGTTGGCGTGATCGGAGCTTACATCGGCGGCTTTCTCGCCAGCTTGATGGGCCTCGGCGGCAGCGGCTTCATCGGAGCTTTGATCATCGCCACGATCGGCGCAGTGGTCTTGCTGTGGATCGTGGGAAAAATCCGAAGCTGAGGTTACTCTAAACCTGCATCGGCGGCGATTTGCGCGCGATTCTTTCGCGCGCGTTCCGTCGCCGATTTTAGCTGCCCACATGCGGCCATGATATCCTCGCCGCGCGGCGTGCGGATCGGGCTTGCATAACCTGCCTTGTAGATGACGTCGGCAAACGCCTGAATGCGCTTCTTGTCTGACCGCTCATAGGGCGCGCCCGGCCATTCATTGAACGGGATCAGGTTGATCTTTGCCGGTATGCCGCGGATCAATTCGACCAGCCGCCGCGCGTCGGCGTCGCTGTCATTGACGTCTTTCAACATCACGTATTCGAACGTGATCCGCTCCGAATTCGATACCTTCGGATAAGCCCGCAAGGCGTCCAGCAAGTCGGAAATCGGCCACCGCTTGTTGATCGGCACCAGTTTGTCGCGCACCTCGTCCGTCGTTGCATGAAACGATATCGCCAACATGCAGCCGATCTCTTGGGCGGTCCGGGCGATCTCGGGCACAACGCCGCTTGTCGACAAGGTTATGCGTCGACGGCTGAGGCTGATCCCTTCCGGATCCATCGCGATCTTCATCGCGTCGCGGACGGCTTCGAAATTATAAAGCGGCTCGCCCATGCCCATCAGCACGATATTGGACAGCAGACGGGGCGTTTCGCCCGACCCCTGACCATGTGTTGGCCATTCACCCAGATCATCGCGCGCGACCATGATCTGGCCGACGATTTCACCGGCGGTCAGGTTGCGGACCAGCTTTTGCGTTCCCGTGTGGCAGAACGAACAGGTCAGCGTGCAGCCGACCTGCGATGAAATGCACAGCGTTCCCCGGTCGGTTTCGGGGATGTAGACGACCTCGACCTCATGCCCACCGGCAATGCGCACCAGGTATTTGCGGGTGCCATCTGTGCTGACATCCCGGCTAACGACTTCGGGGAGTGTAATGACGAAGTTCTCGGCAAGCATGGTGCGATAGGGTTTCGCGAGGTTGGTCATCGATTCGAAATCGCGCACGCCCCAGAAATACAGCCATTGCCAGATCTGATTGACCCGCATCCTGGCCTGCTTTTCGGCTGTGCCAACACCGATCAACGCTTCGCGCAGTTGATCGCGGGTCAGACCGACAATATTCACCGGGCCCGCAGGAAGCTTGCGGGGGATGGTCAGGACATCCTGTGTGATCGGTGCGTCTGCGGTCATGGCCTATTCCTGATTGAGCGCCCCATATAGGCACTTCATGCGGAAAAGCCAAAGGCAAACAATTGGGCTAGGTAGTCCGGCGATGCTACTGGACGCAGCGATTTCCGGCGTCTTCGATCATCGACGTCGCACCCAGAAGCGAGAACGTGTCCTGCGTCCGGGTTCCGCGCGACGAACGTGCGCTGAGCACCGCGTTCGATCCGCGCTTCATCGCCGTGACGATCTTCTGATCGTCGGTTGGCGTCGCAGGCCACGCATATTCACCCTCGGTAAACAGTTCGAACGTCGAGCCGCCGACCTCCAGGGTAACCGTCGAGCCTTCTGCGAATGGATAGCCGCCGGTATAGCTGACCTCGCCCTGAACGCTTTGCTCGGGCCGGTAGGTGACGAACAAAAGCACATCGCCGCGTCGAACCGAAACCACCCGGCCATCGCGCGTATTGACGGTTTCCTTCGGTGCGGTGACGGCCCAACATTCCTTGGGATCGTTGCCCTCGAAGACCGCCCAGTCAGTATCGGACGCTACCCGGTTCGTTTCTTCCTGCGCGATGCCCTGACTTGCTGTCATCGCCAGCGTCGCCGCAGCTATAAATGCTATCGTCCGTGTCATCCGGATCTCTTCCTGCCGTTGCCCCGGAAACCCCGCGCCGATCTGGATTCGGCCTTGGGAAGCCCGGAAATGCCCCTTATCAATGGCCGATCAATAGCGTATCTGCGCCGAAAGATGGAACCCCCCGCGGCGGAAAATTGCCGTGATCGAAGCTGAAGGAGACCGATGCCTGCTCCCGCGCCCATGGTCGAGATTTTTCGTGGTCCGTTTCTCGAATCCCAACACACCGGACATGCCGTCATCGCCGACCACAAAGGTGAAATCGTGCAAGCCTGGGGCGACCCGGATCGGGTTGTCCTGCCGCGGTCATCCTGCAAGATGCTTCAAGCCCTGCCGCTGCTCGAAAGCGGTGCGGG
>JBBKWG010000229.1:0-3384 GCA_037968835.1 Paracoccaceae bacterium | reverse complement strand
GTGTGTGGGCGGTCGGAGGTTGGTCGCTGCGTAACGGTGGTTCGTCGCGATCCTAACCGAGGTCTGCTACGCGGACTGAGCCGACCTTTCCACTCCAACGATCAATGGCCGCTTTCGATATACAGCAGATGCAGCGAAAAGCACCACGGGCAGATACCAGTCGCTCGCTGCTGTTGGCGAGACTATTCGGTTTTGCGATCGGACTCCAACGTTGGCGCAGTCGGCCACCTGTTTGAAAGAAGAGCAAACACCGGTATTTAAATAATATTTTCTAGCACGTTCCTATCTATGCTACCAAACTGAATTCCAGAGGAATTGAGAGCTAATCCAGGAGAGAATTCATTGTCATCCTTCCGCTTTGGCGACTTCGTGCTTGTGCCGGAAGAGCGCAAGCTGACTTGTGACGGGGTCGAAGTGACACTCGGCGCCCGGGCTTTCGACATGTTGAGTTTTCTTGTCGCGAACCGTCACCGCGTCCTGACCAAGGGAGAGATACTCGACGCTATCTGGCAGGACATCGCAGTAGAGGAGAGCAATCTAACGGTGCAAGTCTCGGCCCTGCGAAAGGCGCTTGGTCCCAAGTCTCTGGCAACAATTCCAGGCCGGGGCTACCAGTTCGTGCTTCAAGTGGAGGAAGGCACGCCCGGCCCCGCACACGAGGCCGACGAACGTGCCAATACTCACCCCAAGATCCTTGTACTCCCCTTCACAAATACCTCGAACGACTCCGATCAGGAGTATTTTTCTGATGGAATCACCGAAGACATCATCACCGATCTGTCCAAGGTCGCCGCCCTGTCCGTAGTCGCCCGAAACACGGCCTTCACCTTCAAGGGCCGCGCCATCGATGTCGCGCAAACCGCTCAAAGCATGGGTCTGACCCATGTGGTCGAGGGCAGCGTTCGCAAGTCCGGCAGTCGGATTCGTATCAATGCCCAACTCGTTGACGGCTCGACCGGGCATCCGATATGGGCCGATCGCTTCGACCGCGACCTGACCGACATCTTCAATCTTCAGGATCAGATAACCGAGGCCATCGTCGCCGCGCTCAGGGTAAGGCTTGTCCCGTCCGAGCGCGCAGCCATCCAGTCGCGTCCGACAGACAATCCCGAAGCCTATGAAATCTATCTGCAAGCCCGCTATCACCACATACGTTTGGACAGGCAAAACTATGCCATTGCCAGCCGCCTCGCTAAACAGGCGCTTGAAATTGACTCTGATTACGATCTGGCATGGGCGCTTCTGGCGATCAGCCAGACGGGGCTTTATGGCCTTTCGGCCTCGACGGAACATGGCCTGCAAGCGGCTGAGCGCGCCCTCGCTCTCAATCCCGATTTGTCCGAGGCACTTGCGGCCAAGGCCTTCGTCCTGGCAGGTCTTGATCGCTTCGAGGAGGCCTTCGAGCTTCACGAACGCTCGCTTCAACTCGACCCGAATTCCTACGATGTTCGCTTTCTCTATGGACGTTCGTGTTTTCAGACTGGGCGGTACGCCGATGCCATTGTACATTGGGAACGCGCAGCCGAACTTTCGGAAGCGGATTTGGCGGCCACGTCTCATCTCGGCATGTGCTACAGGGCAATAGGCCAGCCTGAGAAGGCGCTGGACTCGGCCCGCCGCACGCTCGCGCGAGCCGAACGCGCACTATCAGAGAATTCGTCGGATTCTTTCGCCTTGATCAGCGGGGTCAATGCCCTTGCGAAACTGGGCGAGGCCGAACGCGCCAAGCAATGGGCTCTGCGGGTCAAGGCCGTTGATCCCGATGATCCAAGCATCGACTATAATATAACTTGCGCAATGGCGCTGCTCGGGGAAACAGAGGCCGCGCTCGACACGCTCGAAGCCTGCCTCCCGCGGGTCGACCCTGTCACTTTCGCGGTCTGGATAAAGCAGGATACCGACCTCGACGCCCTGCGCGATCTTCCTCGCTTTCAGCGCCTCGTTCGCGAGCTTGATGCGCGTGCGGCCAACGCAAAGGCGTAGTTGGTCGACTGCCCCCTACCTTTGGTTTCGAACCCACGTCACTTGCAATTTGACAGCCGGACGATGGCTTCGCCCCAAAAAGCTCATCGTATTTCAGAAGGTTTCCGAAATTTTTGGACCGATTTGGACCGCTTCAGGACATGCAACCTTCCCCCTGCCAGCTTGGTGTCACGAACCAGCCAACCCGGCAAGTCTCTCAGAAGGATACCCGCCATGACCGACATCTCGACACAGCAGCAGTCCCTTCCGCTCCCCTCGGCGCGCCCACGCATCTTGCGCTTTGCGTCATCACTCCTGAAGTATGTCTTCTGGTCGCGCCGCGCCTTCTATTTCGACCCCCGCCACGCCAACGCGCATCTTCTCAAGGATATCGGTTGGCGCCCTCATAACGTTCCGCCTCGTCCCTCGGATAGCAGGCTCTTTTGATCAGCAGCGAAATGCAGGCAATCATTCTCGCTACTTCGAAGGTCCGCAGCGGGCCGTCATCTTGGCCGCTATTTGGTCAGTTTCTCGGAACCGGACATTCGCGGTGAGGCAGAAAATCGACAACTTGGGCTCTGTGCCGCCATGCGCTGCAGGTTCGCCAACGTCCGTTTTTGACACAGTCGGGCCGCGCCTCCCGACCCCCACCGCCTACCCCGCCAAGGTGGTCTTCAAGGGCCGCCAGACCTACGCCTATCGGTTCGTGCTGTGCGTCCTCGAAGAGGCCATCGTCGGGCGGGATCAGGTGGTGCGGCACCGCTGCCACAACCGGCTGTGTTTGAACCCGGAGCACCTCCAGATCGGGTCGCAGGCCGACAACAAGCGTGACGACTGGGAGTTCGCCGCCGGCGGGGTCGACTTCGACTTCCTCTGACCCCTTGGTCAAGCCTCCGTCCGGTTCGCCGGGCGGGGCACCCGCGACACCCGACCGGGGCGGTCATTGGGGCGGTCATTGGGGCGGTTTCCGGCGAAATCGGGCGGAAGGGTTCAGCGGAGTTTGAGAAAGGTGCCTCTGGCTGGGGTGGTAGGATTCCCGGCATCCCCGAGAAATCCATCGGAAACCCCCGAAAAGTCCGCCTTCCGGGGCGGTTCGTGGAGCGAAACGGGTGGTTCGGGTGGCGTCGGACGGCCTCGGGGGCGGGCTGTGCCAAAGGCGTGGCCGGGGTGTTTTGGGAGATCCCACCACTGCACCGATCGCCGTCCCTCCGCCGACCCTCGGGCTGCCCTGTCGTCGTCGCTCCGCGGCACCGTCGCCGATCCCTCCACCACGCCGGTCGTCGTCGCTCCGTCGAACCTGACGCCGCCGCGCAGTCTCCCCTCGCCCGACCCGGCGGGAGGCTCGTCGATAAGGACCGGAGGCGGGTGTGTGGGCGGTCGGAGGTTGGTCGCTGCGTAACGGTGGTTCGTCGCGATCCTAAC
>JBBKWG010000228.1:0-19132 GCA_037968835.1 Paracoccaceae bacterium | reverse complement strand
GCCGGGTATTTTTCACGACTGGGCGACGATCACGCGGCGATCTTTGTGGATCGGTCGCAATCCGTCCTGTTCGTGGCTTTTGAAACGGTCGCGAGTGCCCGTATGGGATCGGAAAGCGGTCTGCCGCTCGCTTTTGGCGTTTGTGAGGACGCGGACTGGTCACACCTGACCCTGCTCGCAACAAACGAAAGCTGGTTCCGCGACTGCCACGTCTACCGTTATTTCGACCGACTGGTCGACGAGAGCTTTTTCGAGGATTTCAATACCGTTATCTTTTATGGTGCAGGCATGGGTGGTTATGCTGCCGCTGCGTATTCCGTGGCCGCACCCGGTGCGACGGTCATATTGGTGTCGCCCCAGGCAACGCTCGAACGCAGCCGAACTGACTGGGACGACCGGTTCCCAACGACGCGTCGAATGGATTTCACATCGCGCTACGGATATGCGCCGGATATGCTGGAAGCGGCCCATGCAGCGTACGTGTTCTATGATCCGGACGAGGTCGAGGACGCCATGCACGCCAGCCTGTTCAGGGGCCCGAACATCCAACGCGTTCACTACAGACGCGGTCGCTCAGGCGCAATTGACATCGATTTCAGGGCACTCGGTTTGATCTCGCGCATGGTCAAGGCTGCTGCCAGCGACCACCTGAACCCACTGGAAATGGCCCGGCTACTGAGGGCGCGACGACGTCACATCCCGTATCTACGCGCTCTGTTGTCCCGCGTCATGGCCGAGGACCGGCCGTATCTGGCCGCGATGCTTTGTCAGGCAGTCTTGAGGGATCACGATATTCCGCGTTTTCGCGAATATCTGAACGTCGTGACGCGCCAGTTGAACGAAGACGGACGGCCGTTGCCGGGTCGGCAGATGTCGACAACGTCCTCGTCGAGCTTCTAAGCCCGCTGTCGGGTCGACGCGCGCAGGCTCTGACGCACGCGCCAACCGAAATCAGAAACCGCCAAGCGCCGCAATGTAACTGCGCTGCAAGCCCGCACGGTCATAACCGCGCACAGCCAGTTGGCGGTCGCTCAGGGAAAACAGTTCGTGATAGCGGCGGGTCTGACCGAAAGCGGCCATGAAACCGGCAAGCCACGCAGGGGAAGCCATTGGAAATCTCCAGGGATTGGTTTTGTGTGTATAAGTCACATGTGTAACTTGCCCGCGGTTTACACAACACCTTGTTTTGCATGGCTGCCATGCGAGCAACGCCCTCCTGACAAAAGCCACCTCGCCGAGCGACGCAACCCGTAACGGCTTCAATCGCGGCTTAGCCAAGTGTTTCGCGCGCATTCTCCAGCGCGTTGTCGAACTCCGCCTCAAGCCGCGGCGACACTCCGCGCGCGTTTGCCACCACCCGCTCGGCCCAGTCGAGATATTCGGTTTTCCGCGCGGCATCCCAATCGGGATCGGTGGCGTTGCGCAGAGATACGACATTCGATGTCTTGTCGGCGATCTTCAGGCACCTGGCGCGGTCCGATTTCTCTGAGCTTTCGGTTTCCTGCCGATGCCACCGCTCTGCCTTCGAGAGCCGCATATCGTCGGTCACTTCCCAGACCAGCGCCGCCACATCGGAACCGAACCGGCTGGCGATTTCGCGCCCGACGGCACCGGGCATTATATGTGCGCTCGCCGTCGCGGACCAAATCGCGCAATCTTCGATGACATCGTGCAATAGCCCCGCAATCATTAGCGCCAGATCTTCCGGATGGGCTGAGGCAAGGCGGCGCGCGACGTCCAGAACATGGTTCGCATAGGGCTCGTTCAGCGTGCCCTTCTTGATCTGCCCACTGTGATTGCGCGCCGCGAAATACGCCGCTGCAAGCACGTTGGCTATGGTTAATGTCGTGCCCCTAGCTGTCATAATCAGGAGATTTGTTCGCCTTCCATTTGTCGACCAAACGCGGTCCGAAGATGCCAAGACCTGCCCCGAGCGCCAGCGCCGCGGCGTGTGGAACGGCAAAGATCATCGACAGAATAGCCGCCGCGAACAAACAGAGAGCCAGCGAAAAAAGCGTCGCTTCCCTTGGTTGCACGGGGGCTTCATTGGCAAGAATGCTTTCGAGAAACGGCTTGATTTTCGGCTCTGCATAGGGCGCGGCCCATCCCGCGACGATGCCCAATAAGAAAGTTCCAAACATGGTGTTCTCCTCAATAAATCCTGGCGACCCTTCCCGCTTTTCTCACTGCATCAGAGCGTGAACCGTGGCAAGTTCCCTGTCATCGGCAAAGATCGCGTAGACCAGAATGTCGTAACGCAATTCCGTCACGCACTCCAGACAGCACGCATGTGTCGCCGGACGATGGCAATTTCGCGGGGCTTTCAATGTTGGCCACCACCTCTGAGGTCCGCACGGGCATGAAAACGCTTCGCCTCTGGATCACCGCGCACGCGTCGGCTAGACGAAAGCCATGACGACGCGCCTCACTCTCAGACGCCCCGACGACTGGCACCTGCACCTGCGCGACGGCGCGATGATGGCGGGCGTTCTGCCCGCAACCGCCGCACACTTCGCGCGTGCGATCATCATGCCGAACCTCGTCCCCCCGGTCGTGACCGGTGCCGAGGCACGCGCCTATCGCGACCGTATTCTGGCCGCGTTGCCCGAAGGGGCGAATTTCGAACCGCTGATGACGCTCTATCTGACGGAAACTACCGATCCGGGCGATGTCAGGGCGGCGGCGGAAAGCGGTCTCATCAAGGCCGTCAAACTCTATCCCGCCGGTGCGACGACCAACTCGGCCTCTGGCGTCACGGATTTCGACCGGGTCCGCAGCACGCTTGAAACGATGGCCGAGATCGGCTTGCCATTGTGCGTCCACGGCGAGGTCACCCGGCCCGACGTCGACATCTTCGATCGTGAGGCGGTGTTCATCGACGAGGTTCTCGATCCGATCCGCCGTGCGACACCGGAACTGCGCGTGGTCATGGAACATATAACGACGCGCGAAGCAGTGGATTATGTGTCGTCCGGAGATGAAACACTTGCGGCGACCGTGACCGTCCAGCACCTGATGCTCAGCCGGAACGACATGCTGGTCGGTGGCATCAGACCCCACTACTATTGCCTGCCGGTCCTGAAGCGCGACACTCATCGCGCGGCGCTGGTCGACGCGGCAACAGGAACGCATCCACGCATTTTCCTTGGCACAGACAGCGCGCCTCACGCACGGGACGCGAAAGAGAGCGCGTGCGGCTGTGCCGGGTGTTTCACCGCCCCCGTCGCCCTGTCATGCTTGGCGGAAGTCTTCGACGAGACCGGGCACCTTGACCGGTTGGAAGGCCTCACGTCGCTCAAGGGCTCTGCCTTCTATGGCTTGCCGGTAAATGAAGGCATGATCACGCTGGAAAAGGGTGCCCCCGTCGATTTTCCCGAGACAATCGAGACCGGCGCCGGTCCCGTGACGGTCTTCAATCCCGGTCGCCCGCTACATTGGCGGGTTGTCGAGGGGGGCTCCACCCCCCGCTGACGCTCCCCCCGGAGTATTTTTGCCAAGAAGAAGGTCTAAAGAATGATCCCGACGAGTTTCCCCGACAAAGCTGAAATCGCGCGCCTTTCGGCGAAGATGTTGCTGGAAATCGGCGCGGTAGATTTTAACGCCGAGACCCCGTTCACGCTCGCATCCGGCCTGCCGTCGCCGACGTATGTCGATTGCCGACGGTTGATCTCCTATCCGCGGATTCGGGCGACATTGATGGACTTCCTGTGTCTCACCGTGATGCGCGACGCCGGATTTGAGTCCTTCGACAACATCGCTGGCGGCGAGACTGCCGGTATTCCATTCGCGGCCCTTGTCGCGGAACGGCTGGCGCTGCCGATGACCTATGTGCGCAAGAAGCCCAAGGGCTATGGCCGCAACGCACGGATCGAAGGTGTGATGAGCGAGGGCCAGCGCGTGCTTCTTGTCGAGGATCTCACGACTGACGGCGGCTCAAAACTGTCGTTTGTCGACGCGATCCGCGAAACCGGCGCCAGTTGTGGGCACACCGCGGTGATTTTCTACTACGGCATTTTCCCCGAAACGATCGACACGCTCGCCGGTCACGGCGTCACGCTTCACCATCTCTGCACCTGGTGGGATGTTCTCGCCGCTGCACGCGAAAGTGAATCGTTCCCTCAAGACACTCTCGCAGAGGTTGAGTCGTTTCTGACCCAGCCCCGGGCCTGGCAAGCGGCCCGGGCCAAAAAATAGTTCGCCAAAAAACCCACACTATGTTGACGCGGCCCCGCCTTTAGTCGCAACATAAGGTGGTTTTCGGGTTCTACACAGGCTGTCCACAGGGATATCCAGATGGACGGCGCACCCCTCATTGGCGTATGCGGGTGCCAAGGGCGAGACCCAGGGACAGTGAGGGCAGTATGAACGAGATCGCACAGATCCGAACAGGTGATTCCAGTGCTGGAGAGGGCGAAAGTTCGCCGCATAATATCGAGGCCGAACAGCAGCTTCTGGGGGCCATCCTCACCAACAACGACATCTTCGACCGGGTCGCCGGCATCATCAACGACTCGCATTTCTACGACCCGGTTCACGCGCGAATCTATGAGGTCGCCGCCAGCCGAATCGCCAAGAACGCGCTGGCGTCACCGGTCACGCTGAAGGCGTTTCTGGAAGATGATCCGGGTCTGAAGGAACTTGGCGGGCCAGCATATCTCGTTCGCCTGGCCGGAGCCGCGATCAGTTCTTTCGCCGCGCGCGACTATGCCCAGATGATCTACGACCTTGCCATTCGCCGCTCGCTGGTCTCGCTTGGACGCGACATCAGCGCGAAGGCGTCGAAGGTCGATGTCGCCAGCGAGCCGAAAGAGCAGATCGTCGAAGCCGAACAGGCGCTATACAAGCTGGCCGAGGCCGGGGCGACCAACCAAGGGTTCCAGTCGTTCCTGAAAGCCGTCACCGATGCCGTCAACGTCGCCAACGCCGCCTATCAGCGCGATGGCGGGCTTGCGGGTATCTCGACTGGCCTAGTCGACATGGACAAGAAGCTCGGTGGATTGCACAAGTCGGACCTGCTGATCCTGGCCGGACGTCCGTCGATGGGCAAGACGTCGCTGGCCACCAACATCGCGTTTAACATCGCCAAGGCATACAAGAAGGGCCGCCTGCCCGATGGCGGAGACGGCGCGGTGAATGGCGGGGTTGTCGGGTTCTTCTCGCTCGAAATGTCCGCCGAACAGCTTGCCGCACGGATCCTGTCGGAAGCCTCTGAAGTGCCGTCCGAACAGATCCGGCGCGGCGACATGACCGAAGCCGAATTTCGTCGATTCGTGGAGGCCGCCAAGGCGCTTGAAGCCTGTCCGCTTTACATCGACGACACACCCGCGTTGCCGATCAGCCAGCTTGCCGCGCGCGCCCGTCGTCTAAAGCGCGAGCATGGGCTGGATGTGCTGATCGTCGACTATCTTCAGCTTGTCCGCCCCGCCACCGCCAAAGACAGCCGCGTGAACGAGGTTTCCGAAATTACCCAAGGATTGAAGGCGATAGCCAAGGAACTTGATGTGCCTGTCGTCGCCCTGTCACAGCTTTCCCGTCAGGTCGAGAACCGCGAAGATAAGCGCCCGCAACTGTCGGACCTTCGTGAATCAGGCTCCATCGAGCAGGACGCCGATGTCGTGATGTTCGTCTTCCGCGAAGAATATTACAAAGAACGCGAGAAGCCGAACGATCACGACATGGAGGCCATGGGAAAGTGGCAGGAGGAGATGGAGAGACTCCACGGCCGCGCCGAAGTCATTATCGGCAAACAACGCCATGGCCCCATCGGCAACATCGAATTGTCGTTCGAGGGTCGCTTCACCCGCTTTGGAAATCTCGTCAAACCCTGGCAGCAAAGCGGCGGCGACAGCGGCTTCTGATCGCGCGCCTTTCGATCTCGGGTGTCAAATGCGCGTGCGCTGCATGGCCACAGGCAAGCTGCTCTGAACCAATGCGGCCATGCGCGCGCTGATAACCGCTTTCATAATTGCTGCCACGCTTCTGGCCGCCCAGCCTGTTGAGGTCGATCTCGAACTCGTCCTCGCCACCGATTTCTCGCGCTCGATGGATTACGGCGACCTTGTCACGCAGCGACTTGGATATGCCGAGGCCCTGACCAGTCCGGATGTCATCGAAGCGATTGAAGGCGGCATGATCGGGCGCATTGCCGTCACATATGTCGAGTGGGCGGACGCAAAGCGGCAGCGCGTTCTGGTCGACTGGACGCTGATCGACGATCTGGAAGACGCCAAGTCGATTGCCGCCCGCCTTGTGCGCGAGACCGGTGGCACCGTGCGCGAAACGTCGATTTCAAGCGGCCTTGTCTTTGCTGCCGGTCGCTTTGCGGACAGTCCGTTTACAGCGTTTCGCCAAGTCATCGACATCTCCGGCGACGGTCCCAACAACGATGGCATTCCAGTCACGATCGCGCGGGATGCGGTGATCGCCCAGGGTATCACCATCAACGGATTGCCTTTGATGATCGACACCTCGGATCCGGTCTGGCACCTGAGCGATCTTGACACCTATTACCGCGAATGTGTGATCGGGGGGCCGGGAGCGTTCGTTTTGCCGGTGTTCGGATGGGAGCAGTTTCCCGACGCGATCCGCCGCAAGCTGATCCTGGAAATCGCGGGCCTTTCGCCGCGATTCACCACCGACGGGCCGATTCCGGCAGCGGCATACGATTGCCTGATTGGCGAGAAGATCCGCGACCGGCGACGCGGAATAAGAAACTGACCTCGCGCGGGTTTGAATGGACGCGAAACTTCCGAGGTGTCACGATTTTCAGCATGATCCGCCCGCTTATTCTATCGCTCGCAATCTCCACGCCGGTCGCCGCGCAAGGCATCGAAGTCGATGTGGAACTGGCGCTGATGGTCGATGTGTCGCGCTCGATGGCGCCTTGGGAGCTGGAAATCCAGAGGCGCGGATACGCCGAGGCTCTTTCCAGCGATGAGGTGGTGAAAGTTATCGAAAACAGCTTCACCGGCGCAATCGCAATCACCTATGTCGAATGGGCAGGCGAGACCTCGCATCGCGTGATCGTGCCCTGGACCTTGATCGACGGGCGGGCGGCGGCAGATGCGGTTTCGGAGAAACTGATCTTCAACCACGAATACTCGATGCGCCGCACCTCGATTTCGGGCGCAATCGGATTTGCCGCCGACGACATTGCCTCGAACGAATACATCGGGTTGAGGCAGGTCATCGACATCTCGGGCGATGGTCCCAACAACGATGGCCGTCCGGTCTTGCAAGCACGTGCCGCAGCACTTGAGCAGGGCATCATAATCAACGGCTTGCCGCTTATGACGCGCGATGACGAATTCAGCCGCTGGACCCTTGAAGATCTCGATATCTATTACGAAAACTGCGTCATCGGCGGGCCAGGTGCATTCTCGATACCGGTGCTGGAATGGTCCGACTTCCCGATGGCGGTCCGCCGGAAACTAGTGCTGGAACTCGTCGGATCGCCCGATGGCCTGTGGCCGGTTCAGGCAACACCGCGTTCCGACTACGACTGCCTGATCGGCGAAAAACTCCGCCAGCAGCGCGAGTTGATGTTCGGCGAACCCTGAGCCGCTTCGCCAGCCTTTCCGCTTGACCCTCCCCGCGCCAACGCCGAAACCGTCGCTATGGGAGCCGCGCATCTGACCATCGACCTGGACGCAATCGCCGCGAATTGGCGTGCGCTCGATGGCTTGTCGTCGGATTCCGTCGAAACCGCAGCGGTCGTGAAGGCCGACGGCTATGGACTTGACGCCGGCAGGGTCGGACGCGTCCTGACCCATGCAGGTGTGCGGACATTCTTCGTGGCGCTCGCCGAGGAAGGCGCCGCACTGCGCCGGGCCATCGGCGACGGGCCCGAGATCTTCGTCTTTTCCGGCCACATGCACGGCGACACGGAAATCCACCGTTCCGCCCAACTTGTCCCGCTGCTGAACTCGCCCGACCAGATCGCGCGTCACTTCTCTGACAGCCCCGAGCACCCGTTCGGCGTGCAACTTGACAGCGGCATGAACCGGCTTGGACTGGAACCCGCTGACTGGGCGGATCTGAAAGATCAGCTTCTGGCCAATCATCCGCAACTGGTCATCAGCCACCTCGCCTGTTCCGACGAACCCGACCACGCGATGAACGCCCAGCAACTGCGCACCTTTCGCGCCATGACCGACGGAATCGGCGTGCGTCGCTCGCTTGCGGCGACGGGTGGCGTCCTTCTAGGCCCCGAGTATCACTTCAACCTGACGCGCCCCGGCATCGGACTTTACGGCGGCCTTCCATTTGCGGACGCGACGCCTGTCGTCCACCTTGACGCACCGGTGATCCAGACCCGCCGGATTTCGCCGTTCGAGACGGTCGGATACGGCAATACCTTCACCGCAAATATCGAGATGACGATTGCGACGATCTCGGCGGGCTATGCCGACGGGCTTATCCGCGCCATGGGCGACGGTGTTCGCGTCTGGGCCAATGATACGCCCTGCGATGTGGTCGGTCGCGTGTCTATGGATCTGATGACGGTCGATGTCAGCCACCTCGATCCGGTTCCCGCCACGCTGGAAATCCTGGGCGCGCATCAGGGCGTTGACGATCTGGCCGAGGCGGCCGGGACCATCGGCTATGAAATCCTGACCTCGTTGGGGCGTCGCTATGGCCGCAGCTATCGGGGCGACGCATGACGTTTCTAGCCGCCATCGGTCGAACGGTGCTGGCGATGCTGGCGGCGGTCGGACGGATCGCGATGTTTGCAGGCGAGACCATCAGCCATCTTGCGCGCCCGCCCTGGTATCCGCGCGAATTCGCGAACGCCCTGCTTCAGATCGGGTATTTCTCGCTGCCCGTCGTCGGCCTGACAACGATATTCACCGGCGGCGCACTGGCGCTCCAGATTTACGCCGGTGGCGCTCGTTTTTCAGCCGAGGCCGTCGTTCCCCAGATTGTCGCAATCGGCATGGTGCGCGAGCTTGGGCCGGTGCTTGTCGGCCTGATGATCGCCGCCCGCGTCACCTCGTCCATCGCCGCCGAGATCGCGACGATGAAAGTGACCGAACAGATCGACGCCCTGGTCACGCTGTCCACCCACCCGATGAAATACCTCACGCTGCCGCGCGTTCTGGCCGCCACGCTGGTCATGCCGGCGCTGGTCGCGGTTGGCGATGTCATCGGCATCATGGGAGGCTATATCGTCGGCGTTCAGCGGCTTGGCTTCAATGCCGGGACGTATCTGCGCAACACGGTCGATTTTCTCGAACCGCTCGACATCGTGTCATCGCTGTCCAAGGGCGCCGTTTTCGGGTTTCTGGCGGCATTGATGGGCTGCTATTTCGGGATGCGTTCGGCACGCGGTGCCGCGGGCGTCGGGGCAGCCACCAAGGGAGCGGTCGTCGCCGCCAGCGTTCTGATCCTTGCCGCCAATTTCATCCTCACAGAATTGTTCTTTTCCGCATGATTGAGCTGAAACAGGTCCATAAGTCCTTCGGACCGAAGCCAGTCTTGCAAGGCATCGACCTGACGATTCCAAGCGGCGAGAGCATGGTCATCATTGGCGGCTCCGGCACCGGTAAATCCGTTCTGCTGAAATGCGTCCTTGGCCTGATTGTGCCCGACGCCGGGACTATCCTGCTGGACGGAGAGGACGCAATGACCGCCGAACGCGATGCGTTTCTCGCCCGCTTCGGGATGCTGTTTCAGGGTGGCGCGCTGTTTGACAGCCTCACGGTCTGGCAAAACGTCGCCTTCCGTCTGTTGCGCGGTTCGCTGAAACGTCCCCAGGACGAAGCGCGCGAGATCGCCGTCGAGAAACTGCGCCGTGTCGGTCTGACGCCTGATGTTGCCGACCTTTATCCGGCGGAACTGTCCGGTGGGATGCAGAAACGCGTCGGTCTTGCCCGCGCCATCGCTGCCGAACCCGAGATCATCTTTTTCGACGAACCGACTACCGGTCTCGATCCCATCATGGCCGGCGTCATCAACGAATTGATTCGCGAAATCGTCGTTGAAATGGGCGCGACGGCGATGACGATCACCCACGACATGACCTCGGTGCGCGCGATTGCCGACGATGTGGCGATGCTGCACGACGGGGTCATCCGCTGGACCGGACCCGTGGATCAATTGGACGACAGCGGCGATCCCTACGTCGAACAGTTCATTTCCGGCAGTTCCACCGGGCCAATTGCGGCGGTTCGCTAGTTAAACGCGCGGCCACGTTTTCACCCTGTGTTCACGGAGCGGCGACAGCACTGGCACTCGTGGACGACTGTCCCAGCGAAATTGACATTTTGCAACTTCGCAACAGTCTGGCGCTATTTCGGAAACAATGGAGACAGCTTACGCAATCTTAACCATGATCAGGTCTTGTGCGGCCGGGGTGGCTGTTGCCGGAGACGTTCATGGACGCCCTTTTTCTGCTTACTCAACTTCTGTTCCGAAGTTTCATCATGATTCTGCCGGTCGCCGTGGCGTGGCTGGCATTTCGACGCCTGGCGCTGTCAGAGACCGGAAACGCGTGGCTTTACGCGATCACCGGGCTGTTCGCGGCTTTCACTGCCGCCGGTCTTGCGCCCTGGGCGCTGGTCGGTCGCGACGCTTCCTGGCTGTTTTTCGTGATGGCACCCTTCTGTCCGGCCATCTGGCTGGCCGTCGTGATCATCTGCGGCACTGACAGAGTCTCGCTTTACGATGTGGTCTCTGGGGACAGGGCCGAGTCTCGCTCACACCATCGCCGTGAGGCGGCTTATTCCTTTCGCACAAAGGCTTCTGCCAGCAACCAGCCATCGCCCAAGCCCACCCTTGTGCTTGAAAACCCAGACTGGCCCGACGCACCGAGTGCTGTTTTTCTGCACCATCGCAGCGAAGCGGCCGACCCTGTCGGATCGAATGTTTCACGATCTTCGCTGCCCGCTGAATCCTCGTCCCTGCGCAGCGTTCTGTCGATTGCCCGTGACATGCGCGGCAACGGCTCGACCTCCCATCGCCGCGACCGAAAGCTTCTCCCACCCCCGTCCGAGATGACGTCGCGCGACGATACCCCGGTTTCCCGCGCCCCGAATCCCCGACCAACGGCCCCGCGTATCAGCGCTGAAAATCTGCCGTTTCTGAAGCCGTACCCAACGAACTGACCGACTTCCTGCCCGAGCGTCGCGCAGGGAAACAGCCCGTTTCCGTGAAAGGCGGGAACAGGAGAGAGCGATTCTGAGTTAAAGATGTGTTAAAGTTGTGACGCAGTTAGTGAGTTTAGCGAGGAGTTTCGCAATGGGTAGTTTGACATCATCAACGAGGTGGCGCTTTCAGCGCGCTGCACAAATCACGGCCATGGGCATTTTCGCCGCACTTGCCCTGACAGCCGTTGGCACCACTCTATTTTCCGCCGCAGGGCTTCAACCCTGGCTCGCCGTTCCGCTCG
This sequence comes from Paracoccaceae bacterium, assembly GCA_037968835.1. Lineage (GTDB taxonomy): Bacteria > Pseudomonadota > Alphaproteobacteria > Rhodobacterales > Rhodobacteraceae > JBBKWG01. The sequence continues at coordinate 7,743 of JBBKWG010000228.1, read as the reverse complement.
CGCTGAGCGACGGACAGGTGATCGCGGCAGGTCCTGCCATCCAGATCGCCCTGACCGTTCTGGCCGTCCTTCTCTGCGCCTACATGCCAGCCAACCTGCGCATCCTCCAGCTTGAAAATTCACACCGCTCGTTCCGGATGCGGATGGAAGATGTCGCGAACGCCTATTGGGCCGCGCACGAAGCCGACCGGAGCGGTGTCTTCAAGATGAAAAGTGAATTCGATTCCGTCCGTGAGCGGCTCATGTTCCTTCGCGATCATCCTGATCTCGGCTATCTCGAGCCCGATATTCTGGAAATCGCTGCCCAGATGAGCCGCACCAGCGAAGATCTGGCCCGTCGTTATAGCGATGAAGCTGTCGAGCGCGCCCGCAATTTCCTTGCGGAACGCGAGCATGAGGCGGCGAACATGCAGACACGGATTGAAGCCGCGCAAACTGCGACGCACGAAATGCGCCGCTGGCTGGACCGGGTCGAGATCGAAGAGGACATTGCGCAATCGCAGATAAACCGTCTGCGCGACGATCTGGACGCGCTTCTACCCGCGTTGGGTCTGGAAGTGCATGAGTCGGTCCTTGAGGCATCTTCAGATGTCATTCATCTTCCGAGTTCGCGCGCCCCGCAGAAGCGTACGATCCCGGCGGAATAGACTGGAAGCCAAGCGGCCTTGCCACTCGTCCTGACGACGGGCAAAAGGCGCTATGGCGAAGGCACAGACATTCAGTTGCGCTAGTTGCGGCGCGGTCCATTCTAAGTGGTCCGGCCGCTGCGACGACTGCGGATCGTGGAATACCATCACCGAAGATGTCCCGCTCTCGAAAGGCCCTTCGGGCAAGGGGTTGGGCGTGTCGCGCGGCAAAACCATTCGGCTCAGCGATCTTGCGACCGAAGAAGCGCCGCCACCACGCGCTGTCAGCGGTCTGGCCGAACTTGACCGCGTGCTTGGCGGGGGACTGGTCGCAGCATCGGCCATTCTGGTCGGGGGCGATCCAGGCATCGGCAAATCGACGATCCTCTTGCAGGCAGCGGCAGCGTTCGCGAGCAAAGGCCTGAAGTGCATCTATGTCTCGGGCGAAGAAGCCGCCGCGCAAGTCCGGATGCGGGCCCAGCGACTTGGACTTGGCAATGCGCCGGTGCAACTCGCCGCCGAAACCAACCTGCGCGACATCATGACGACGCTGGAAAAAGAAGCGCCCGACCTGGCGATCATCGATTCGATCCAGACCATGTGGCTGGACACCGTCGACAGCGCGCCCGGTTCCGTCAGTCAGGTGCGTGCCACCGCCCATGAGCTCACGAGCTTTGCCAAGCGGCGCGGCATCAGCGTTATCCTCGTCGGCCACGTCACCAAGGAAGGCCAGATCGCGGGTCCGCGCGTGATCGAACACATGGTCGATACCGTGCTTTATTTCGAAGGCGAACGCGGCCACCAGTTCCGCATCCTTCGGGCGGTGAAGAACCGTTTTGGACCGGCGGACGAGATCGGCGTATTCGAGATGACCGGCGCCGGACTGACCCAGGTCGCCAACCCGTCGGCGCTGTTCCTTTCGGACCGCGAGACCCCGGCCCCCGGCTCGGTCGTGTTCGCGGGCATCGAAGGCACCCGTCCCGTGCTTTGCGAATTTCAGGCGCTCGTCGCCCCCGCTCCCGCCGGTCAGGCCCGCCGCTCTGTTGTCGGCTGGGATGGCGGACGCTTGGCAATGATCCTTGCCGTTTTGGAATCGCGGTGCGGCATCCCGTTCCACGGTCTCGATGTTTACCTCAACGTCGCAGGTGGGCTTCGCATCACGGAACCGGCCGCCGATCTGGCTGTGGCCGCCGCGCTACTTTCGGCACGCGAAGATGTAGCCCTACCCACCAACACTGTCGTTTTCGGCGAAATCAGCCTATCAGGAAGTTTGCGGCCGGTCGGACAGACGGAAACACGGCTGAAAGAGGCGCAGAAGCTGGGGTTTTCCAGTGCGCTTTTACCCGACCGCAGCAAGACGGGGGCGATCAAGGGCGTCCGGGTGCAAAAGTTGCCCGACCTTGCGGCTCTGGTGGGTGACGTATTCGGTGCGGGCTAAGCAGGGTCCGGGGCACTAGGCAAGAACGAGGCAGTTATGGAAGGTTTCACCATTATCGACGGGATCGTCGCCGTCGTAATCATTGTGTCGGCGGTGCTGGCCTATTCGCGTGGTTTCGTGCGCGAAACGCTGGCGATCGGTGGCTGGATCCTTGCCGCTATCGTGGCCTATGTGTTTGCGCCCTCAGCCGAACCGCTGATGCGCGAGGTTCCTGTACTGCGCGATTTCCTCGGCAATTCCTGTGAACTGAGCATGATTGCCGCCTTTGCGGCCGTTTTCGCGCTGGCGCTGATCCTGGTGTCGGTCTTCACGCCGCTTTTCGCTGGCGCCGTGCAGCGTTCGGCCCTCGGCGGCATTGATCAGGGCTTCGGCTTCCTGTTCGGGGTCGCGCGCGGTGTCCTCCTGGTGGTGATCGCGCTGATCATCTACGACCGCGTGATCGTTTCGGACCCGGTTCCGATGGTCGACAATAGCCGAACGGTCAAATTGTTCGCCACGGTCTCTGAAGCGATCGAAGATCAACTGCCCGAAGATGCGCCGGGCTGGATTGTTCAGCGATATGACGACCTGATCGGGAAGTGTTCGGTCGAAACCGAGACCTGATTTCCGGCCAATCGAACCAAAACAGTCCCTTAAATCAAGCGCGGCCCGAATCGGTGCCGCGCTTTTTTTGCGATTCCAAGACCGATTTTTGCCGATTCTCAAAATTATTTCGTCGATTCCAGCAAGCAACACAGCGTTTCAATTTGGAAACAGTGGAAATGAGGCGGAAAAACCAAAATCCTTAATGCTTTCCGCCACCCTGTTTGTTCGCTCTCACGCGACAGTCGACTGCGTTCCCCCAATGAAAGCGCGCAGCGGCGATATTCGCGATCGGGATTGTTGCCGTGTTCCGAACCGCGCTGCATTCTTGCCATTATGTCTGGGCAGTCGAAATCTTAAAGACGCCCCGAACCTGAACATTTGCGCCCCACTGCTGCCTACCGCCCCCTGCATAAAGGTACCTGTAAGCGGAACCGAGGATGTTCCAAGGGTCCGCGTAGCGAGTGATCGAGTTCGGTGCCGGGTTGGTCGAAAGGCCGCCCGGCACTTCCTAGAGAGGGCGGTGACGAGTTCTTTTTGTTTACCAGTGTCGCCCGGTAGAGAGTGCCACCAGTCCGGTGCAATATACCGCCCGAGAAGGCCCGCGTCGTGTATTGACGCGGGTCTTCGGCTTTTTGGAACAGGCTTTAATTTCCTCGCGGAAAGCGCCTCTCCCTGCGTGACACTTCCGGGACACTCCCCTATGTAGGTCAGTGATTGCCCGACCACGGACCAAAGCACGCCAAGCATGGCCGACCAAACAGCAACACGCCCGCTCATCACCGACCCGTTCGACGACGACAAGCTCCGCGAGGAATGCGGGATTTTCGGCGTCACCGGCGTGGCGGATGCTGCGAATTTTGTCGCCCTCGGCCTGCATGCATTGCAACACCGCGGACAGGAAGCGGGCGGCATCGTCACCCACGACCCCGAGCAGGGCTTCAATTCCACCCGCCAGTTTGGTCTGGTCCGCGACAATTTCACAAACCAGTCCGTCATGGACACTCTGCCCGGTCCGCTTGGAATCGGTCACGTGCGCTATTCGACCGCTGGATCGAAAGGCAACACGCAGATCCGCGACGTGCAGCCGTTCTTCGGTGAATTCTCGATGGGCGGTGCGGCGATTGCTCACAACGGCAATATTACCAACGCCGATGCGCTCAGGCGCGAACTGATCGAGCGAGGTTCGATCTTCCAGTCGTCGTCGGACAGCGAGTGCATCATCCACCTGATGGCGCGCTCGCTTCAGCGCAACATCCCCGAACGCATGAAAGACGCCCTTCGCCGGGTCGAAGGCGCGTTTTCAATCGTCGCCATGACCCGCACCAAGCTTATCGGCGTACGTGACCCGCTTGGGGTCCGCCCGCTGGTTCTGGGCAAGATAGGCGAGGATGCCTGGGCGCTCGCTTCGGAAAGCTGCGCGCTCGACATCATCGGCGCCGATTACGTGCGCGAGATCGACCCCGGCGAGATGGTCGTGATTGCCGACGGCAAGGTCACCAGCCACCACCCGTTCGAGCCGAAGAAACCGCGCTTCTGCATCTTTGAACACGTCTACTTCTCACGCCCCGATTCGATCCAGAACGGCCGTTCGGTCTACGAGACGCGCTCGGCCATCGGCGCGGAATTGGCCAAGGAAGCGCCCGTCGACGCCGATCTGGTCTGTCCGGTTCCCGACAGCGGCACCCCTGCGGCCATTGGATACTCGCTGCAATCGGGCATTCCCTACGCGATGGGCATTATCCGCAATCAATACATGGGCCGCACTTTCATCGAACCGAGCGAACACATTCGCAACATGGGTGTGCGCCTGAAGCTCAACGTCAATCGCGCCCTAATTCGCGGCAAACGGGTCATCCTCGTCGACGACAGCGTCGTGCGCGGCACCACCAGTCGCAAGATCAAGGAAATGATCCTCGATGCCGGCGCGGCCGAGGTTCACTTCCGCATCGCGTCGCCGCCGACTGCATGGCCCTGTTTTTATGGCGTCGACACGCCGCACCGCGAAAAGCTGCTGGCGGCAACCATGAGCGAAGACGAGATGCGCGAACATCTTGGCGTCGACAGCCTGAAATTCATATCGCTCGACGGTCTTTACCGCGCTGTCGGTGAAGCCAAGGGGCGCGACCCGAACGAACCGCAATATTGCGACGCCTGTTTCTCGGGCGAATACCCAGTCGCGCCATCCGATCAGATCGAAAAGGGCTTCGCCCTGAAGGCGGCCGAATGAGGCAGTTTCATCCTGTCACAAGTACCTCGGGGGTCCGGGGGCAGCGCCTCCGGCCGGTTGCCGCACCCGGCGCGGCGAAACCTGCTCTGGTCTGAACACACGATGGAACTGAACTCCGATCCCCGCTGGCGCCGTTTCAACGATTCCAACCGTCCCTGCCCCTGCTGTGGCAAGGAATTCAACGGCGTCTTCGACATCGCCTTTGACCATCCCGGCCCGTGGCCGCACGGCAACCGGCGCGACAGCGGCAAAGAGACGCTTAAGGTGGGCGACGACTGGCTGGGAACCGATCTTTGCCGGTGGGAAAACTTCCGTTTCATCCGCTGCATCCTGGAGTTCCCGATCATCGGAACCGATCAGCGCTTTGCCTTCGGTCCCTGGGGCAGCGTCAACACCCCGAATTTCGACCGCTACACCATCAGCGACAGCGATCCGTCCGCGCCACTTTTCGAGGGCTGCTTTGCGTGGATGACAAACGACCTGCCCGGCTTCGAGATACCGGACGCGCTGCCGTGCAACCTGATCCCCGGCGACCACGGTTTGCGCCCGAAGCTCGAAGTCCACGACGGCGCGCATGAGATCGCCGAATTGCAGGAGGCCGGCATCACGTTCGACCGGCTGCTCGACATATACGCCGCGGCCGGACAGGACATCCGACCGCACCTGATGGATGCGTAAAAGCGTCCGACCTGCCCGAACTCAGTTCAGATAAGGCATCGGATCGACGCTGTCGAAACCTTCGCGCACCTCGAAATGCAGGAATGCCGGCGAGGCCGCACGCACCACGGCGATTTTCTGGCCACGCTTCACACTGTCGCCCTTCTTGACCGCGATAGCGTCGACCCCGGCATAGACCGTCAGCAGATTGCCCTCGTGACGGATCACCAGAATCGGTACCTGATCGGTATCGCGCGTGATCGCGGCAACCGTGCCGTCATCGGCGGCGGCAACTCCGGCACCTGCCGAAGCAGCGATCCCGATCCCTTCGTTCTTGCCCTTGGCATAGGGGCGGATGATCTGCCCCTGCACCGGCATCCGCAGACGCGAGGTATCCGAAGTCGCGGTTTGCTGGTTGGAAAGCGGCGTCGCCGTCGGTTGGGCCGCAACCACCGGTCGCGCGTCTTGGGTCGGCAACGGCGCGGCTGCCGAGGGCGGCAGCGGTGTGACCGACCCTTGGCCGGGTGCTGTCGGCGCATCGAGTGCCGCCACCTGCACGTCCGCAGTTCCGGTCGGGATCAGCAGGTACTGGCCGACACGCAATCCCAGATCGGTGCCAAGTCCGTTCCACTCCGCCAGAGCTGCCACCGGCACGTCGTAAAGGCGCGCGATCGAGAAAGCCGTTTCGCCAGGCTCGACGCGGTGACGCGCGGGCTGCTCGCCACCGGGCAATCCAGGCGCACCTTCTGCGCGGTCGATGGCCGATCCGGCGATCGAGGTCACATCGACGCCGCTACCCGGCGCCAGACCGCCGGGTTCCGCGACCCGGACCGGCAATGCGATGATCTCGCCCTCGCGCAGTCCCACATTCTCGGGAAGCGCGTTATAGCTTGCCAGTTCTCCGGTCGGCAGACCGACCCGCGATGCGACGGTTCCGATCGTGTCACCGCGCCGCGCCACCGCCACCTGATAGCCGGGATATGATATGACGCCACGAGCGTCGGGCTGTGGCGCGGAATAGGTCGCATTGCGGACTGCATCGGTGGTGTCGAGCTGGCCCGCACCGCCCCGCAGGTCGAAATCGAGCGCGGCGAAATCGCCACCGCAAGATGTCAGGACAGTCGCGCTGACTGCCAACGCGGTCAGACGCATGGGAAAGGCTGATTTCGTCATTGCTCACTCCTCAAACCAGGCCAACCCTCTTTCGCGGGGTCACCGGCCTTACCTGTCGGGTCAATCCTGACCCATCCCCTCGACAAGGGGCACGAACCGAACCGGTCGAAGCTCGTCATAGTCGAAGCCTGTCTCGGTGCGGGTGACCTTTATCAGCGTCTGCACCGCATCCGACTGTCCGACCGGCAATACCATGATACCGCCGATCTTGAGTTCCGCCAATAGCTGCCCTGGCGGGTCTTCCGCCGCCGCAGTAACCAGGATGCGATCGAACGGCGCCTGCTCGGGTAATCCGCGCGATCCATCGGCCGCGAATGCCGTGATGTTGGTCAGTCCAAGCGCGTCGAAAACCGCCTGCGCCTCGGTAACCAGCCGCTTGTGACGATCCACCGTGTAAACGCGGCGTGCAAGGTGGCTCAGAACCGCAGCCTGGTAGCCCGATCCGGTTCCGACCTCCAGCACCTTGTCGCGCGGCTGCTCGTTCAGCGCCTGGCTCATCAGTCCGACGACCGACGGCTGGCTGATCGTCTGTCCGCAGGCAATCGGCAACGGCATGTCCTCATAGGCGCGCTCGGCGAACAGACCCTTCACGAACGCGCCGCGATCTACCTTTTCCATCGCTTCCAGCACGCGCTTGTCGCGCACCCCGCGCGAACGCAGGGCGAACAGGAACTGCATCTGGCGTTCGGCCTCGTCGATCATTCCAGCCGTGACCTCAGATCGTCGATCCGGTCGTGCGCCGTCAGATCCGCCTGCAATGGCGTGACCGAGATATAGCCGTCAAGGTTCGCCGTGACATCCGTTCCCTTGCCCGTCGGCAGGCTTTGCGGACCCCCGCGCACCCACATGAACATCCGCCCCGAAGGCGAGATATGCGGCTCGACCGAGTGCCGCGTGTCCCGCCGGAAGCCTTGCGAGGTGACCTTCAGACCCTTGACATCTGCGCCCGGAATCGGCGGAAAATTGACGTTGTAGAAAATCCGGTAATCGCTGTCGTCCCAGATCCCGTGGCGCAGCAACTTGCGCACGATATCGAC
>JBBKWG010000227.1:0-6566 GCA_037968835.1 Paracoccaceae bacterium | reverse complement strand
GCCCGAGCAGCACCCCGGCCAGCATCGCGTTGGCGAGGGCGGTCGGGATCCTGGACACCCAGGCGCCCACCGGCCGCACCAACCCGGTCAGCGCGAGCAGCACGCCGGTCAGGACGAAGGCTCCCACCGCGTCGGCGTACCCGCCGTCCGGCAACGTTGCGCCCGCCAGCAGCGCCGCCCCGGGCGTCGACCAGGCCATGGTCACCGGCAGTCGGGTGCGCCAGGAGAAGACGATCGAGCCCAGCCCCATCGTCAAGGACAGGACCAGCAGGCCGGAGGCGGCCTCTCCGGGGTCGGCTCCGACGGCGCTCAGCCCGGTGAGGACGACCGCGAAGGAGGACGTGAACCCGACCACCGCCGTGATGACCCCGGCGAGCACGAGCTGGGTCGTGCCGCCGCGATCAGCGCGGTGGCTGCGGTCAGTCCTTGAGCTCGCAGATGACTGCGCCACTGGTCACCGTCGCGCCGACCTCGGCGGCCAGACCGGTCACGGTCCCGGCCTTGTGGGCCTTGAGGGGCTGCTCCATCTTCATCGCCTCGATGACGACCACGGTGTCGCCCTCGGCGACCTCCTGGCCCTCCTCGACAGTGACCTTGACGATGGTGCCCTGCATGGGGCTGGTCACGGAGTCGCCGGACGCCTTGGCGCCGGCCTTCTTGCCGCCCGCACGCTTCGGCTTCTTGGCCGCACCAGCGCCGCCGGACGACAGTCCGCCCAGGCCTGCGGGGATGATGACCTCGACACGCTTGCCGCCGACCTCGACAACCACGGTCTGGCGCTCGCCGGCCTCCTCGGCCGCGGCGGAGTCGCCGGCGAAGGGCACGATCTGGTTGTCGAAGTCGGTCTCGATCCAGGTCGTGTAGACGGTGAACTCACCCTCGCCGCTCGGCGTCGACGCACCGACGTAGGCCGGGTCACGCACGACGGTGCGGTGGAACGGGATGACGGTGGGCATGCCGTCGACCACGAACTCGTCGAGGGCACGGCGCGAGCGCTCCAGCGCCTGGGTGCGGTCGCGGCCGGTGACGATGAGTTTGGCGATGAGGGAGTCGAACGAGCCTGGGATGGTCTCGCCGTTCTCGTAGCCGCCGTCGAGGCGTACGCCGGGGCCGCTGGGCGGGCTCCAGGCCGACAGAGTGCCGGGGGCGGGCATGAAGTTGGCGCCGCCGTCCTCGGCGTTGATGCGGAACTCGATCGAGTGCCCACGCACCTCGGGGTCGCCGTAGCCGAGTTCCTCGCCGGCGGCGATGCGGAACATCTCGCGCACCAGGTCGATGCCGGTGACCTCCTCGGAGACGCAGTGCTCCACCTGGAGGCGGGTGTTGACCTCGAGGAACGAGATCGTGCCGTCCTTGGCCACCAGGAACTCGCACGTGCCGGCGCCGACGTACTCCGCCTCGCGCAGGATCGCCTTCGACGACTCGTAGAGGCGGCTCACCTGGTCCTCGGTGAGGAAGGGTGCGGGCGCCTCTTCGACCAGCTTCTGGTGGCGGCGCTGAAGCGAGCAGTCGCGCTCGAAAAGATGAACAGCTCGCTTGCCGTCGCCAAAGATCTGCACTTCGATGTGGCGTGGCTTCTCGACGTACTTCTCGATCAGAACTGAATCGTTGCCAAACGCTGTGCGGGCTTCGGCCTTGGCACTTTCCAGCGCATCGATGAATTCCTCAGGACGCTCGACCCGGCGCATACCCTTGCCCCCGCCCCCGGCGACGGCCTTTATCAGGACCGGATAACCGATGGTGTCGGCTTCGACCTCAAGACGTCCGGGTTCCTGATCCTTGCCCTGATAGCCCGGCACCACGGGAACGCCTGCCTCGCTCATCAGCGACTTGGCGGCGTCTTTCAGACCCATCGCGCGGATCGCAGAGGCGGAGGGGCCGACGAAAACCAACCCCGCCGCTTCGACGGATTCAACGAAGTCCGGGTTTTCGGACAGAAAGCCATAGCCGGGATGGATCGCGCCTGCGCCGGTTTCGAGCGCGGCTGTAATGATGACGTCGCCTTTCAGGTAACTTTCCGAAGGTGCAGACGGACCGATCCACACGGCTTCGTCAGCCAGTTCGACATGGCGTGACCTGGCGTCGGCATCGGAATAGACCGCAACGGTCGCGAGGCCGATTTTCCGCGCCGTTTCGATCACGCGGCAGGCGATCTCGCCCCGGTTGGCGACAAGGAGCTTATCGAACATCTGCGGCTTTCGGTGTGGTCGCCGAAATCAGGTTCTTTGAACTGCGAAGGGCATTCCAAACCATCCTCACAGGACTTCCACCACGCGGAAACGTTCGCAGACCAGCATCATCTCGGCGTCCCAGCCGCCGTTACGCTCGAAATACCGGCGATGGCCCGCCCGCCAGCCTTCAAGGGTTTCATCCTCACCCTCGGCCAACGCAAAGGACTCGCTGACATCGCAAAAGCGCCGAAGCGTCACTTCGATGGTTTCGATTACCAGTGCCGGGCGACCGTCCCAGTCGAGCCCGATGTCGCGTCGGCCGGGTTCGGGCATGACTTCGCCGTCAGCCTCGTAGACGCGTAGCGCGCCGCAGGTCGCCGTCTTGTGTCCGTCCCGCACAAGGCGCAGCAGGTCGTCGCACAAAGCGCGGTTGTCACCGAATTTGAAAGCGGCGGCGTTCGGATAACGCACCTTCAGCAGTTCGATGTCCATGTTCTCGCTTTCCTGCGCCGCCGCTTGATCCGCCCGCGTGCACACCAAGACATCCTCACCGATCCAGCCCGAAGCCGAGTTTGCATCCAGACCCTCGACATGAAGCACCATCTCGCGCGGCGGGTCGCCGACCGTTGCCGCCGCGATGTTCTCTCCCGTGCTGGGATAATCGAACCCGGATAAACGAAACGTTTGACCGGCAACCGTGACATCGGCTGGCATCGCAACGGCACCACCCCAGTCATCGACATAAAGCGCCGTGCCATCTCCCCGGACCGGGTATACTTCCTTTATGCGCCCCCGCACCATGTCCGCCTCACATCCTGAATACGCCGAAGCGTGTCTCGCTGATCGCAGCGTTGAGCGCGGCGTTCAAAGACAGGCTCAGCACGTCGCGCGCTTTTCTTGGATCGACGATGCCATCATCCCAAAGCCGGGCCGATGCATAGAGCGGGTCGGACTGGCGGTCAAACATCTCGAGCGTCGGGGCCTTGAAAGCGGCCTCCTCCTCGGGCGTCCAGGTGCCGCCGGAGCGTTCTATGCCCTCGCGCCGCACGGTCGCTAGAACGCCAGCCGCCTGTTCGCCACCCATCACCGAAATTCGACTGCTCGGCCAAGTCCAGAGAAACCGAGGGCCATAGGCGCGACCTGCCATGCCATAGTTTCCCGCTCCGAACGATCCGCCGACGATCATTGTAATCTTGGGAACCGCCGTCGTCGCCACAGCCGTCACCATCTTGGCACCGGCCCGCGCAATCCCCGCGTTCTCGTACTTTCGACCGACCATGAAACCGGTGATGTTTTGCAGGAATACCAGCGGGATGCGCCGCTGCGAGCAGAGTTCGACGAAATGCGCACCCTTTTCGGCGGATTCCGCGAACAGCACCCCGTTGTTTGCGACGATACCGACCGGGCAGCCCTGGATATGCGCGAAACCCGTCACCAGCGTTTCGCCGAAACGCGCTTTGAACTCGTCGAAGCGCGATCCATCGACCAGCCGCGCGATGACCTCGCGAATGTCGTAGGGCGTGCGCAGATCGCCCGGCACAACTCCCAGCATTTCGGACGGGTCGTAGGCGGGATCTTCGGGGCTTTGCCAGTCCACGGTTTGCGGGCGGATGCGATTGAGGTTTGCGACCGCTTGACGGGCCAGCGCAAGCGCGTGCGCGTCGTCTTCAGCCAGATAATCCGCTACGCCCGACAGGCGCGTGTGAACGTCGCCGCCTCCCAAATCCTCGGCCGTCACGACCTCTCCGGTCGCGGCCTTTACCAGCGGTGGCCCGGCAAGAAAGATCGTGCCCTGGTTCTTGACGATAATCGTCACGTCCGACATCGCCGGGACATACGCGCCGCCGGCAGTGCACGAGCCAAGCACCGCCGCGATCTGCGGAATGCCTTTGGCCGACATCTGCGCCTGATTGTAGAAGATGCGTCCGAAGTGGTCGCGGTCTGGAAACACCTCGTCCTGATTGGGAAGGTTCGCGCCGCCGGAATCGACAAGATAGACGCACGGCAGATTGCACTCCAGGGCGATTTCCTGAGCCCGCAGGTGCTACTTGACCGTCATTGGATAATAGGTGCCGCCCTTCACGGTGGCATCGTTGCAAACGACCATCTCATCGTGCCCGGCCACCCGGCCGATCCCGACGATCAGTCCCGCCGCGGGGGCCGCGCCATCATACATTCCGTGCGCCGCCGTGGCACCGATTTCAAGGAAAGGCGCGCCGGGGTCGAGCAGTGCCGCTACCCGGTCCCTCGGAAGCATCTTGCCACGCGATACGTGACGGTCGCGGGCCTTGTCGCCGCCCCCAAGCGCCGATGTGGCGGCGGCTTCGATGGCGCGATCGAGAAGTTTGCCATTCGCGGCCTGATTTGCGCGAAACGCATCGCTGTTGGGCGCAACCATCGAGGTGAGCTTCATGGCCGGTTTTCCAGACGCGATTCCAGTTCCAGCGCCTGTTCGGCGGTCATGTGCATCAGGCAGGATGCGTTCGCTGGGCCGCCGCCGGTACCGCCGCCCCATTGACTGTATTCGTAAACGCACGCGGCATCGCGCCAGGCGATCCAGGCGCGTTGCATGTCGCGCAGCGCAGTTGCTTTCTTCGGCACAGTCGCGCCGATCTCCGCCATCTCGGCATCTTCGGCGGTTTCGCGGGCTTTTAGCTCGCCATAGGCTATATTCAGCCGGTCGTCCCAATAGTCGAGTTCCTGACCGAGGCAGAACCCCATTCCAACGGTCGAGTACCCGCCGACCGCCTCCATACACAGATTTGCGGACGTTCCGACGCAGGCCAACCGGCCAGCCAGTTCGGATTGCCCGGCAAGGCAGGCTCGGGTTGCATCGGCCGAAAACGGCAACTCCTGAGCCGTCACCGGTGACGCCAGAAAGATCATGGGTATCAGGTATTTCACGGAGTTCCCTTCATCACCCGGACAGGTGGCCCTCGACAATGCCTTCGTTCAGTTCCAGCCAGCGGGCGCGATACGCAAACCGGGCGGCGTCTGTCACGTCGTTCTGGAACGCGGCGTTGACGCCCGCGCCGACGGCAGCACCGATGATCGGGGCAAGCTGCGCGATCTTGCGCGTCGAAAGGTTGACGCCGAGCGTCGCGGCAACGCGGCGTGTGGCGGTCACCGAACCGGTGGTTTGTCCGCTCAGACGCACGATGGTCTTCCACCCCTCGCGGTCGAATTCGGTGCGTTCTCGGGCAAGGCGGGCGATCGCATCGGTCTTTTCGGCGCGACTGTTGGCGCCCGCCAGTTGCAAAATATCAAGGATGTAAATGCGCTCGGCGTCAGTGCCCGCCCCGAAACCGTAACAAAGACCGGTCAGCCGCGCGGATCTGAGCGCGAGCGTTATGGTCGCCGGCACGTCGATGGCAAGACCGAGTGCACCAAGCGCACCCGCCGCACCGCCGCCGGTAATCGCATAGCCAAGCGACCAGCGGCGGACATCGGCGGCAGCGTCATCGCAGGACTGAAGGTCGGTGAAGTCGTGGTCGAGCGCGGTCTTTCGGATCGAATTCGAGGCGGCCCAATCGGCTCCCCGGATGGCGGCCTCAATGACTTCGGCGGGGATCAGACGGTTGGTCAGGAAACCCACGGGTTTGGCGAGCGAGCGAACCGCGCGGGGAAACGCCGAAGGACCGGACGCACGATATTCGTCCTGCTGTGCCAGAACCTGATCTATGTAGGGGACCGACACGATTTCGCTCATGAGCGATACTCAGGATTCTCGAAACCGAAACGACTTCCGGCCTTCCAGGCGTTGCGATCGTTGCCCTCGTTCGGGTAGCCGCCGGCATCCTTCAGCATCCTGGCGAGGTGCATCAGGTTCCAAGTCATGATCGTGGTGTTGCGTTGGGTGAATTCGTTGTCGAAACCGACGCGCGTGCCATCGTCCTTCTCGTCGCCATAGCTTGGCCCCGGACCGGCCTCGCCGATCCAGCCGCAGTCTGCCTGGGGCGGGATCGTGTAGCCGAGGTGCGACAGCGCGAATCCGGTGGTCATCGCGACGTGCTTGATCCCGTCCTCGTTGCCGGTGACTACAGTTCCGCCGACCTTGCCGTAAAAGATCGACTGGCCCTTGTCGTTGAGCATTCCCGACATCGCGTAAAGCCGCTCGATCAGGACCCGACAGACCGAGCTTTCCTCGCCAAGCCAGATCGGGGTGCCGATGACCAGGATTTCAGACGCTTTCACCCTTTCCCAGAGCTTCGGCCAGTCGTCGTTGTGCCATCCGTGCTCGGTCATGTCAGGATAGACACCCGGCGGCACGCGGTGATCGTTGAGGTAAAGGTGTTCCACCGCGACGCCCTGCTTTTCCATGATCGCGGACGAGGCATTCAGCAAAAGCTGGGTATGGCTTTCCGTGCGTTGCTTTTTCAGAGACGTGTTGACGAA
>JBBKWG010000226.1:0-10434 GCA_037968835.1 Paracoccaceae bacterium | reverse complement strand
GGATCGAACCCGGTGCGAACTACGGTTGGCCGGTGATTTCCTACGGGACAAAATACTCGGGCGGCAAGATCGGCGAGGGGACAGCGAAGGAGGGGATGGAACAGCCCGCGTTCTTCTGGGATCCCTCGATCGCGCCGTCGGGGATGATGGTTTACTCCGGGGCGCTCCAGCCCGACTGGCGGGGCGACATCTTCGTCGGGTCGCTTAAGTTCGATTACATCTCGCGCCTGTCCGGGACGCCGCTTGCCGAGGTCGAGCAGTTGAAATCCCCGGAAACCGAGCGCGTGCGCGATGTGCGCGAAGGGCCGGACGGGGCGATCTGGTTCCTGAGCGTCGGAAACGGCGCGCTCTATCGGTTGACGCCTTAGAGCGGATGCGGCGCGGGTCTATTCGTCGGGCGGGATAAGCCCCAGTCCGCGCAGATAGATACCAATTCCGGATTCCAGCAGGTCCTCGGGTGGGAACGGTGATTTTGTGCCCGGCGACCCGCGCGCGAACAATTCGACCACGCCGTGGCTGAGTGCCCAGATATGCGCCGAGAACATCTGCGGCGGCGGGCGCTTTTCCGGCGGGATGTGTTCGGAAAGTTTCGCGGCGGCCTTTTCCAGAACCGCGAAAGCACGCTGCGCAACGATAGCGAGTTCGGGAGTGCGGTTGATCGAAATCCCGCTTTCAAACATCGCGACGTAGTGACCGGGATGGCGGCGCGCGAAGGCAAGATAGGCGCGCCCTGTCGCCTCGAACGAGGCAAGTGCCGACGGTTGGCCGGTTTCGTAGGCGTATTCCATCAGTTCGGAAAACATCTCGTAACCCTGCCGTGCGGCCTCGGCGATCAGGTCTTCGCGGCCCTCGAAATGCCGATAGACCGCAGCCGGGGTGACGCCCGCCTGCTTTGCCGCCTCCGACAGCGTAAAGCCGGTCGGGCCCTTTTCTTCGACCAGTTCCAGGGCCGCATCGACCAACGCCTGACGCAGGTTGCCGTGATGATAACCGCGTTTAGGCATCCCAGATGTCGGAGCCGCCGCTGATCAACGGGTCGGGTTCCTGTGCGGCTTTGCCCTTGCCCGCGTAGGGAATGTCACTCAGCACCGCTTTGATCGCAGCAACGCGCGCGCGTTTCTTGTCGTCCGAGCGGATGACGTGCCACGGCGCTGTCTTGGTATGCGAGCGTTCGAACGTCTCGGCGATCGCCTTTGAATAGGCGTCCCATTTCTTGAGCCCCTCGACGTCGATCCAGCTTAGTTTCCACTGTTTCAGCGGGTCTTTCTCGCGCTTGAGAAACCGGCGCAACTGTTCGGCACGCCCGACATTCAGCCAGAGCTTGCGCAGGACGATGCCCTCGTCGACCAGCATCTTTTCGAACCCCGGAAGCTGGTCGAAGAACTTCTCGCGTTCCTTTGGCGTGCAGAACCCGAAAACATGCTCGACCACGCCGCGATTGTACCAGCTGCGGTCGAACAGGACGATTTCGCCCTCGGTCGGCAGGTGGTCGATGTAGCGCTGGAAATACCACTGCCCGGCTTCACGTTCCGACGGTTTGCCCAGAGCGACAGTGCGCGCCACACGCGGATTGAGGTTTTCGCGGAACCGTTTGATCGTGCCCCCCTTGCCAGCGGCGTCGCGGCCCTCGAAGACGACGACGACGCGTTTGCCGGTCTCCTTGACGTCGGCTTGCAGGCGGACAAGTTCGTGTTGAAGCGCCGAGATCTCGTCTTCATAGGCATCGCTGCCCAGTTCGGAATCGTACGGGTAGGTTTTGGACAGGATGTCCTTTTTCCCGGCGTTCTGGATCGCCTTGCGCACCGAAGCGGGGGCTTCCTTATCGTAAAATGCGCTTATGGCGCCGTCGAAGGGCAGGGTCATGTTATGCACCTTTACTTTTGAAGATATCTAGGCCCACTGACAGCTTAGCGCAATCCGGCGCGTTCCGCGGCGCGGTCGATTGCGGCTTTCACGTCGCGCATCGCGACCTGGTGCGCCATGTGGCCGACGCCGGACAATATTACCAGGTTGGCGCCGGGGATCGTCTGCGACAACGGGATCGCGTGGACATCAATCGGGGTGGTCGTGTCGGCGTCGCCGTGAATGATTTCGACGGGCAAGCCGATTTCACCGTAGCGCGCGGATTGGGTGACGATATGCGGGCGCAACGTGTTCACCTGACGCGCGTTGGCGCGCAGGGTATCGGTGCGCGTCGCCAGCGGAACCCCGGCGTCTTTCAGGTAATTGGCGGGCGCTGCCTGTGGCGCGAAGATGCCGTCCACGGTCTGGCGCAACCGGTCGGGGGTCAACAAGGCCGAGATCGCCTGCGGGATCGTCGCGCCTCCGAAGGTCGAGCCGAGCAAGCGGTAATACCCGTCAAGCGGTCCGGGCCAGGGCATGGTCGCGCCGGAGATGACGATCACGCCACTTGCCGGTTCGTCCAGCGCCCATGCAAGTGCTACCGAAGCGCCGTAGGAATGGCCGAGCACCAGGGGGGTCGCGGCGCCAAGCTGACGCACCGCCGCCGCCAGCACCCGCGCCTGATCGGCGGGGCTTTCGGCGCTGGTTCTGAAGGCCCCGACATGGTCGACGTCGATGCGCTCGGACCAGCCGAAACCGGGGCGGTCGACGATGAACAGCCGGTAATCGGCGGCCAGCGTATCGGCCAGCCCGGTGGTAAATTCGCGGGCATTGCCGCCGGCACCGTGGATCAGCACCAGATCCGGCCCCTCGCCTCGCACGATCACATGCACGTCGCGCCCGTCCACCTGGACGACTGATCCGATAGGTGGAAACCGGACTTCGATGGCGGCTTCGCGAAGTTCGGCGCGGCGGTCGATGTAAATCGCTACGCCGATAGTCAGCGCGACAAAGATGAGCAGGATCGTCAGCACGGAACGTCGGGACATCGGAAGCAATCGCCTTGGGACTTTACGGGATGCCACATAGCGGGGCGCGGCGCAGAGACCAGCGCGGTCACTTCCTGAGGTCCGTCGTCGCCATGCCGATCTGATCCATGTCGTAGGGGGTGGTCAGATAGATTTCGCTGATCCAGTTGCCATAGAGCAGATGGGCGTGACTGCGCCACCGGTTCTGCGGCGTCTTTGAGGGGTCGTCGCCCGGATAATAGTTCATCGGCACGTTTATCGGCGCGCCCGATGCGACATCACGGTCGTATTCTTCCTTCAGCGTCGCACTGTCGTATTCGAAGTGGTTGAAGATATAGAGCGCGCGGTGGGACTGATCTTCGATCAGACAGGGGCCGACATCGGGCGAACCAAGCAGCGTCGTCAGGCCGTTCGCGGAATCAACCTCGTTCTGACGCATCTCGGTCCAGCGACTGACGGGGATCACGCAATCGTCGGAAAACCCTCTGAGATAGGGGCTTTGCGGAGCGAGGTTCATGTGGCGGAAACACCCGAATGCCTTGGCCGGCAGGATATGTTTGTGCACGCCGTGGAAATGGTTGATCATCGCCATGCCGCCCCAGCAGACGCCAAAAGTCGAATGGACGTTGGTCTGGGTCCAGTCCATCACCTCGGTTAGTTCATCCCAATAGGTGACGTCCTCGAACGGCAGGTGTTCGATCGGTGCGCCGGTGATGATCAGACCGTCGAATTTCTCGTCCTTGATGTCCTGAAACGCGCGATAGAATTCTTCCATGTGTTCGGCGGCGGTGTTGCGGGCCTGATGTTCGGACATCCGGATCAGGCTCAGCTCGATCTGCAAAGGCGTTGCGCCGATCAGGCGGGCGAACTGGTTCTCGGTCTGGATTTTCTTCGGCATCAGGTTCAACAGCCCGATCTTCAGCGGGCGGATGTCCTGATGCGAGGCCGCTTCCTCGGGCATCACCATCACACCCTCGCGCGTCAGCACGTCATAGGCGGGAAGGTTCGAGGGCAGCTTGATGGGCATGTGCGGCTTTCGGCTTCGGGTGAGCGTTTGCAGATAGTTGGATCAGGCGCGGGTCTCAAGGGTGCGGGCAATGAGGTCGATCACGTCGCCTTCGCTTCTGACCGCCGCAATGTCGTCGGCGGCGACGGTGACGCCCCAGTTTTCGGCCATGGCGCGATAGCGGGGCTGGCGATGCGCAAGCGCGCGGGCATAGGTCCAGCGGATAAAGGCGTTCGGGTCGATCTCGTCCTCGGCCAGGTTCTTTTCGCCCCGGTATTCAGCCCAGGCGGAGTCAAGGAACTCCGCTTGATAGCACATCGGCTTGGGGTTGCGGTCGAAGCGTCGGATCAATTCGGCGGTGTGGGCGTCGGACCCTTCGATCCAGATCATCAGGACCGAGTTGGCCAGCGCACTCAGCACTGGGTCGTCGGAATCGTTCGGTTCGACGACCTCGCAGATCGAACCGGAGGTGTCGCAGACGAAATTGTCGTAGCCGTAAAGCCGCTTGGCGCGCTCGATAAAGTGCGGGGTGTCGAGCATGGCGGCGATTTCGGCGGCGCGGTGCTGGTCCTGCCGACGGAGATAGTCCTGCCACAACAGCCCGCCCTTGGCGGGATCGCCGGGTTTGCCGAGATAGCTCGACAGCGGCGCGAGGTTGTCGAAGGTGATGTTGGAGGCGATGTAGATCGAATCCGACCGCAGAAGATCGGCCAGAAACGGCACTTTCATCGCTTCGGCCTTGGCGTTGTCGGCGATGTGTTCGCCCATGTAGCGCGTGCCGATGCGGTAATCGACGGAGTAGTGGAACCAGTTACCATCCTCGCGCAACAGGTTCGAAATATGGGTCTTGCCCAATCCTGACATGCCAAACAGCATGATACGCTTGGCGTCTGCGTTCCGCCAGTCTTGCGCACTTTGATACAACATCCGAACCCTCGTCCCACCGGTGCGAACTGCGTAGGCCGGGTCGGGCGCTCTGGTCAATCAGGCTGCGGGTGATTTTCGGCGCAAGTGGCGAAGCCGCCCGTCGAGGATCAGAAGGCCGAGCGCGAGAAAGGCGAACCCGACGTAGGCGTTGGCGCTAAGGGATTCGCCGCGCACCAACGCCCCGAGGACGATGGCGACGGGCGCAACCAGAAGCGTCACCAGCAAAAGGTTGCCGGCCCCGGCCTTCGCCAGAATGAGGTAATACAGAAGATAGGCGAGCGCGGTCGAAGTCAGCGCGTAATATCCGATGGCGGCCCACGTGCGCGGTGCCATGTCGAAGGGAAGCGGCCCGTCGACCAGATAGGCGAGCGGAACCATGATCAGGGTCGAAGCAGTCAACATTCCTGCGGCCGCGACGACCGGTGACTGCCCCCGCAGACTGGCTCGCGCCCAGCTACCGGCCAGCGCATAGCTGACTGTGCCTGCGACAACTGCCAATTGGGCCATCGAGCGAATGTCGAAGGTGGTGAGGGTGCCTAGGCCGATTGCCGTCGCGACGCCGAGAAACCCGATCGTGACGCCGATCAGACGGCGCGTGGTCAGGCGCTCGTCTGCAAAAACAAGGGCGGCGACAAGAACGCCCCAGATCGCTGTCGCGGCGTTCAGGATTGCGGTCAATCCGGTTTCGATGTGCAACTGCCCCCAGGCCATCAGGCTGAAGGGAATGACGTTGTTCAACATTCCCATGACCAGAAACGCGGCCCAGACGCGCGGATCGCGGGGCACGCGCGTTCGGGTAGCCAGCACCACCAGCCAAAGCGCCAGCGAGGCCCAGAGCACGCGGTGCGCGACGCTGGAAAACACCGGGATTTCGTCGAGTGCTATTCGGATCGCCAGGAACGAGCCGCCCCAGATCAGGGCGAGAAGCGCCAGTTCGCTCCAGGTGGACAGGGTGATGCTGCGGTTTGTCATGGGGCTGGGGATATGCCGACAGCGGGGGCTCTGCGACCCGGAAGTTGCGGCAAAGAAAAAAGCCCCGTGGAAACCACGGGGCCTTTGACCGCTCGCTTATGGTCAGATCAGAAAGTGTAGCCGACCTTGACACCGACACCCCAGGCGCTGTTGTCGCGGAACAGACCTGCCGGGGCGACAGGACCTGCTTGTGTGTCAGCGTCGCCGACATCAACATAGCGAATGCCGCCCGTAATCTTCATATTATCGCGCGTATAGGTTGCGGCGACGCCATAGCTGGTTGCGCCATCGGTGGGCCCGAGGTTCGTCGTGAAGGCGTCAATCGAGTCCTCGTACGAGACGGTGGCAGCAACCGACCAGGTGTCGTTCAGACGGCGACCGACCCCGAGAGTATAGGTCGTATAGTCGCCGGCGTAACTGACGAGCGGCCCGCCAGTGATGTCTCCATAGTTTTCCGGTGCAATGACAAACTCCGACCAGTCGACCCAGCGGACAGAACCAAACACCAGAGTATCGGTGGCAACACCTGACTGAAATTCAAGATTGACCGACTGCGGGGTTTCCACATCGGTGCCCGACACGTTCGTTCCAAGTGCTGTCGAATTCTCGGTCGTGTTGAGATCGTGTTCGATAGCCGAATTGTAGGTCAGCGAGACCCGCAACGCGATGTCCGGACGTTCATACGCGGCACCCACGAGATAACCAACTCCGTAGTCGCCCTCACCGACGACGTCATAGCCGCCGGGAATGAAAGGGATGTTTGCTGTCGCTTCGATCGACTGAAGGCGCACGCCACCATACAGGCTTACGTTCGACGGCAGATTGTATTGCAGGATTCCCGTAAGGGCATGCGATTTGAACTCGGCGACCGAGCCTTGCGCGAAATAACCCGTTCCAGCCGGATAATCGACGTCGGCCCCATAGGGCTGGTCGAAAATGATCGCATAGGACCAAGTGTCGTTCAGATCAGCTTTGTACGCCGCCCCGAATTGAAAATACGAAGGAGCCATGTCGCCTGACGTACCGCCGCCAATCGCAGCGGAACCATCGCCCGAGACATCAGGACTGGCGCCGCTAAAACTGAACTCGATGTACCGACCTTGCTCGAACAAAGGGTTTACAGATTGCGTGGACCGCTCGATAGCACCACCTGAAGCTGCTGACGCGACTGTTCCCAACGCACCTGCGAATGCAATAACTCTCTTCATATCGCCCAGGTCTCCTCACCAGAGTAATGTAATTTTCATCGCGAGGTGTATGGCCCCGGATGCGCTGCGCTCAAACGATAACGCCGCGTCACGAAAACGGCTTTGCCGTAGCGTTACGAGAAATTCACGTTTTCGTGCGTCGGCGCGATTCTGCCCAGATGTTGAGGTAATTGCCCGCGAATATCAGCGCCGCTCCGACGAACACCCAGGCGTCGAGCGCCTCGCCGTAAAGCGCCATGCCGACAATCGCGATGACCGGCAGGCGCAGGAAGTCCATCGGCGTGACGACCGTGGCGGGCGCGAGCGCCAGTGCGTTGGTCAGGCAGGTGTGCGCCAAAAGTCCGGCGCACCCGATCAGCGCCACCCACGGCCAGGCATTCGCCGAGGGCCACGCGACGTCGCCGTCCCAGCTTGTCGTGATGATGCCCATGCCCGCCTGCATGAGGGTCAGCCAGAACAGGATGCCAAGGATCGTTTCGCTGCGCGTCAGCATCTTCGTGGTCACGATCGAGCCCGCAAAGGCAACGGCGGCAATGGCGGCCAGCGCCAGCCCGAATGCATCGCCGCCCGAGCCCGGACGCGCGACGATCAGCGCGCCGGCAAAACCGATTGCAACTGCCAGAATGCGGGCGCGTGTCAGGCGCTCTCCCAACAGCACGACGGCCAGCAGGACAACCCAGATCGGCGAGGTGAATTCCAGCGCGAAGAGTTGCGCCAGCGGGATCAGTGTAAGGGCATAGAACCACAGGTTCTGGCCGGTGAAGTGGCTGAGATTGCGGATGAGATGCAATCCAAGCCGGTCGCGGCGCACTTCGGCGATCTTGCCGGAGGAAAAGCCGATTATCAGGACAACCGCCAGCCCGATGAACGAGCGGTACATCATCATTTCGAAGGTATCTAATTCGTGACTGACCGCGCGACCGGCCACAGCCATGGACGAGAACGAAACGATCGCTCCCAGCATCCAGACCGCGGCCAGAAGCGGCCGCGAGGCTTCACTCATTCAAGATACTTAACGAAATTCTCGCGCGGAACATCCCCGGCCATGGCCGCACTTGCGGCGGCGGCACGCACGACGTTCATCGGCCATTTCAGGCTTTCCCAAAGAAGTTCAGGCGTGATCTGGAAGCCGCCATCGAGGTCGGCAGCGTAGTTGGTGATGTCGCCGAACCCGGCCCAGCGCAGCGAGGCATTGGCGCGCGGCAGATGATAGCGATGGGTGACAAGGATCACAGCCCCGGATTTGTCGAGGCTTTCGATGTCGCCGAGGTAAAGCGCGTTCTGCAATGTCGAGTGCGATTGCGTTTCGACCACGATGGCGTCCGCGGGCACTCCGGCGGCGATTGCTGCGTCGCGCATCGCTTCGGCGACGGGCGGATTGGACGACGACAAGGTTCCGCCGCTGAACACCAGCGTCGGTGCCGCGCCTTCTTCATAAAGCGCGAGGGCGGCGTTCAGGCGCGTCTCGGTCATGGTCGAAAGCCCGCCGTTCTTGCCGGAATCGCCCGCAACTACGACGATCGCATCGCCGGTCGGAGGCTCATCGGAGGGCGAATACATTGCGACATAAAGCGCGGTTCCGATCAGCGCGGCCCAAATCGACAGAATGGCAATGGCGACAATCCAGCGGACGAGTTTCATGGGTGTGATCCTGTATTTCTTAACTCAATCAAGAGTTTCTGCTCTCACGCGAACATTAACCCATTTATATCAATCGCCAAACTCTTTGGCTGATCTGCGCAAAAAACCAAGGAAAATCGTGGCAGAAAGGCAATCTCCCTCGCATTGGTGCGAATTCGGAACCAATCAGGCGATCGCAGACCCGATTATCACTCCCACTCGATGGTGCCGGGCGGCTTGGAGGTGATGTCGTAGGTGACGCGGTTGATGCCCTTCACCTCGTTGATGATCCGGGTTGCGGTCTCGCCCAGGAAGTCGTGGCTGAACGGAAAATAATCCGCCGTCATGCCATCGACCGACGTGACCGCACGCAGCGCGCAGGCGAAATCATAGGTGCGCCCGTCGCCCATCACGCCGACGGTGCGCACCGGCAGGATGGCGACAAAGGCCTGCCAGATGTCGTCGTAAAGCCCGTGGCGGCGGATCTGGTCGATGTAGACAGCGTCGGCCTTGCGCAGGATCTCAAGCTTCTCGCGGGTGATTTCGCCGGGGCAGCGGATGGCAAGGCCGGGCCCGGGGAATGGGTGACGACCGATGAAACTTGGCGGCAGGCCAAGCTCGCGACCAAGCGCGCGGACCTCGTCCTTGAACAACTCGCGCAGCGGTTCGACCAGCTTCAGGCCCATCTTCTCGGGCAAGCCGCCGACATTGTGGTGAGATTTGATCGTGACCGACGGACCGCCCGAAAACGACACCGATTCGATGACATCTGGATAAAGTGTGCCCTGGGCCAGGAAATCCGCCCCGTCGATTTCGCCCGCGTAGCGCTGAAAAACGTCGATGAACAGCTTGCCGATGATCTTGCGCTTGGTTTCGGGGTCACTGACGCCGTCGAGTTGCCCCAGAAACAGTTCGGATTCGTCGGCGTGGATCAGCGGGATATTGTAGTTGTCGCGAAACATCGTGACGACTTCGTCGGCCTCGTTCAGCCGTAGCAGGCCGTGATCGACGAACACGCAGGTCAACTGGTCGCCGATGGCTTCGTGTATGAGCACGGCGGCAACCGAGGAATCGACGCCGCCGGACAATCCGCAGATCACACGCTTGTCGCCGACCTGTTCGCGGATTTTCCGGATCGCCTCGTCGCGGTAGGCCCCCATCGTCCAGTCGCCCTTGAAGCCGGCCAATCTGACGAAGTTTTCGTAAAGTCGCGCGCCCATCGGGGTGTGGTGCACTTCGGGGTGGAACTGCACGGCGTAGAAGTGGCGTTCAGGATCGGCGGCGACGGCGAACGGGGCGCCGGGCGAAGTGGCGTAGACCTTGAAACCCGGTGCGATTTCAGCGACATGATCGCCGTGGCTCATCCACACCTGCTCGCGCTCGGCCGCGAACCAGCCGTCGAGAAGGCCAAGCTGCGCGTCGCCGGGCGTGACCCAGGCGCGGCCGAATTCTGCGGTGCCGTCGCCACGCAGGACGCTTCCGCCCAGCATTTGCATCATCGCTTGCTGGCCGTAGCAGATGCCAAGGATTGGAACCCCGAGTGTAAAGACGCTTTCCGGCGGACGTGGCGAGCCTTCGTCGATGACGCTGCACGGCCCACCGGAGAGGATCACGGCTTTGGGTGCGAAAGCGGCCAGAAACGCGTCGGTCACTTTCTGATAGGGGTGGATTTCGCAATATACGTTCAGCTCGCGCAGGCGACGCGCGATCAATTGCGTGACCTGGCTGCCGAAGTCGATGATGAGAAGGCGGTCGTGTGAGGCGCTGTCCATGGACGCTGATTAGGCGGCGTCGCGGGTCGGTGCAAGTCAGGATGGGGGCGCGGCCCCCA